>CAZIMY010000016.1:0-27731 GCA_964540315.1 uncultured Wenzhouxiangella sp. | reverse complement strand
AAGCATTCTCGTTGCATGGTGTTTTGCGGACATCCATGCGCGGATGAGTCCTCGCTAGAGGCTATCGATGGGCCGCGTCATCTTCAGCGTTCGGGCCATCGAAAGATGTTCTCCGACCATCGTCGGCATCATGCTCTAAATGTTTCAGCCAGTCGCGCAAAACCTCGGTGCAAACCAGGCCCTGCATTTCACGGCTGCTGTGCTGCTCAGATACGCCTTTCTCAGTCCCCATTGCTATGACACCTTTACGTTGTTGATTGTCGTCTACGGAGATGCAGCTTTCGTTCCATCAACAATCACCGAGCAATAGCGCACGATAAGGGAATCAATAATTGATATACAGCACGTTTAAACCGGGTTCTTAGAGACCACCGGTCGACCCTGCACGGCGAACCTGTCCTGATTCGGCAGAATTCGGGCCGACTCAGGCACAATGCAGGTCTGCTGGAATCCTGACCGCTTGAGTGCCTTTCTCTCATTTTCTGCTGCTTGGCCTGATCTGCCTGACCTGGGCCGGAAACTTCATCGTCTCGGCCTGGGTTGTCCAGCAGATCCAGCCATTGAGCTTCACCGTGACCCGGTTTGCCGCGGTGCTTTTGCTGCTTGCGCCCCTGCTGAAGCTCCCGGAGCGCGATCAGTGGTGGCGGCTCTTGCTGACCTGCTGGTGCATGGGGGGCGTGCATTTTGCGCTTTTGTTCATCGCGCTCAGCCGGTCCAACGACGTTTCATCGATCGCCCTGCTGATGCAGGTCTATATCCCGATGTCCACGCTATTGGCAGTTCTTTTCCTTGGCGAACGGATCGGCTGGCGCACGACATCCGGCATTCTGACGGCATTTGGAGGGGTGTTGGTCATGGGGCTCGATCCGCTGGTACTGGCTCAGCTCGATGTGCTGGCGCTGGTACTGCTGGCCGCGCTGGCACTGGCGATTGGCACAATGCTGATGCGCCGGCTGAAGGGAATCAGTGTCCTGAACTTTCAGGCCTGGAACGCTCTGCTGTCGCTGCCGTTATTGATAGGTCTGGCGCTGGCATTCGGTCAGAGCCCGATGCCAATCGCCGAAGTCATCGCCAGGCCCTCGGTGCTCGGTGCAATTGCCTACTCGGCAATCGGCGCATCCATCGTTGGCCACGGCGGTTTTTACTGGTTGATCCAGCGCCACGAAGTGAACACCGTCACACCTTATTTGCTCTTGGTGCCGGTGCTTGCCGTGATCCTCGGGATTGTCTTTTGGGGCGACCGGCCAGGGCCTCGTCTCATGATCGGCGGCGGTATGGTACTCGCCGGCGTGCTGTGGATCACCCTGCGCATGCGCTTTAGAAGAAGACGCCCGCCCGTCCAGCCACCGTCGGCCTGACCCTGGGCGGATCTGATCTGATCCGCTTTTTGTTGATCCGCTTATTGGAAGCCGGGCTGACCGACCTGCTCAGGGAATTGGGGCACCTTGAGCAATGCGGAGGATTCAAAGCCTAAATCGTCGAATCGCGTGAGTAGACGTTGATAGAGCGCCTCATCCATCTGCGGCTCTCGAGCCATGATCCAGGCGTATTTGCGGGACGGATGACCTACCAGGCTCCACTGATAATCGTCATCAAGATCAACGATGTAGTAGTCAAAGGTGAAAGGCCAGAAAAACCGAACTTTCCAGCGGGCATTGGTCCGCTCATCAACGACCCAGGCCACACCGTCAAGCTGCTCCTGGGGCTCGTCGAAACTGCCGTCACGATAGAGATAAATGTCATCCATCCGGCCATCATCTCGCTGTCGATAGATCGCCTGACCGGCCACGTTTCCCCGTTCGCCGAAGTAGGGGATGTTTGCGATCACGTACCACTGTCCCATGTAGCGGTCCAGATCGACGGCCTCAACCGTGTCCAGCGGCGGATCATTGCTAAACACCGCACACCCGGCGAGTAAAAAAGTAATTGTCAAAAGCATCATTTTTTTCATGACCGTATTAGAAACGCTCGGAGTGAATTCCATCTCAGCGGCGATCGGCGTGGGCTGAAACTTTTGGCAAAAAGCATCTTGCAGCAATGCCGGCAGCGTGATAATGTGTTAGCGCATTAATACATTAAGCCCATGAAACAACGCGACCCCCAATACCTTGAAGCCAATCGGGCAGCGCGCTCAAGCCTCGCTGAAGCCTTCCTCGTGATGCAAAGCCCGGAGGAGTGCCGGGCCTTGCTGCGCGACCTGACCACGCCGGCCGAACTCGAGGCGCTGGTCGATCGCTGGCGGGTCGTGAAATACATTGATCAGGGCATGCCGTACCGGGAGATCCATACGCGCACCGGGGTCAGCGTTACCACCATCGGTCGGGTCGCACGCTTTCTGGAAGACGGCAACGGCGGCTACCGACTGGCCCTGGAGAGAATCAAGCAGACACCGGATGAAGAATCATGAATAGATTGAAAATAGCGATCCAGAAATCAGGTCGCCTCTCGGAGCAGTCTCTCAGCCTGCTGGAGCGCTCCGGGCTGTCGTTCGCCAAATCCAAGGACAAACTGTTCTGGTACGGCCGCAATCTGCCCGTAGACCTTTTGCTGGTGCGCGACGATGATATTCCGAGACTGTTGCTGGAAGGCGTGTGCCAGCTGGGGATTGTTGGCGAGAACGTGGCCCGCGAGAAGCTGCTCGAGGCCCGAACCCGCCGCCCAAACGCCGAACTGAAAGCCCTCACCCAGCTCGATTTCGGACACTGCCGCCTGATGCTGGCCGTACCGGAGAAAAGCGACTATCAGGGGCCAGCGGGCCTGGCGGGCAAACGTCTGGCAACCAGTTACCCGCAGCTAACCCGGCAATGGCTGGAAGACCACGGCATTGAAGCCGATGTCATGACCTTGAGCGGCGCGGTCGAAATCGCTCCAAGCCTTGGCACAGCCGATGCGATCGTCGATCTGGTTTCTACCGGAACGACGCTGCGCGCCAACCACCTGAAAGCCACCGACGAGGTGCTCAACAGTCAGGCTGCCTTGTTCCGAAGCCCGGAAACGCTGGAGCCAGAGGCAGAGAAATTGCTCCAAACGCTGCTGACCCGTATCGAGGGCGTCCGTCAGGCGGCCGAAAGCAAGTACGTGATGCTGCACGCGCCTCGCTCGCGGCTGGCCGAGATTTCCGCCATTTTGCCGGGCACGGAGTCACCGACGGTACTAACGCTCGAAGGTCAGGAGGACAGGGTTGCTGTGCATGCCGTTTGCACCGAGCAAGTATTCTGGGAGCATCTTGAACAACTCAAGCGCGCCGGGGCGTCAGCTGTCCTGGTGCTGCCCGTGGAGAAAATGCTCGCATGATGAGAATCGTCAAAGCCCGTGACCTGGAACGAGCCGCGCTGGACAAGCTGCTGGCAAGACCTGCGATGGAAACCAACGCCGAGCTTCGCCGCACCGTGGCCGACATCATCGCCAAGGTTCGGACCAAGGGTGATAAGGCTGTCATCGAGTTCGGTCAGCGTTTTGACGGCTGTGCGCCTGTTGGTCTCCTCGCCAGCAGGGGTGACATTGAGTCTGCGGCAGCCAGCCTGGACCCAAATCTCCTCGCAGCCATTGACACCGCCATCGATACCGTTGGCCGATTCCACGCCGCGGGCAAGCCCTCTGATCTAAGGATCGAAACCGCGACGGGGGTGACTTGCCAGGCTCGCTGGCAAGCCCTTGACCCGGTTGGCCTGTATGTTCCGGCCGGGAGTGCTCCCTTGCCTTCTACGGCGATCATGCTGGCGGTTCCCGCCCGCCTTGCCGGCTGCCAACAAATCGTGCTGGCCACACCACCCAACGCCGAGGGCAAGGCCGATGCTGCAGTCCTCGCCATTGCCCACCGGCTCCAGATCGAGACAGTACTGATCGCCGGCGGCGCGCAGGCCGTTGCCGCCATGGCCTATGGCACGGAATCCGTACCTCGGGTCGCCAAGATTTTCGGCCCCGGAAACCGCTTCGTGACCGAGGCCAAACGCCAGGTGGCAGAAAGCGCATCCGGCGCGGCTCAGGATCTGCCGGCCGGACCGTCAGAAGTACTGGTCATTGCCGACGACTCAGCCAATCCGGAATTCGTGGCCATGGACCTGCTTTCCCAGTCCGAGCACGGACCGGATTCCCAGGCGTTTCTGATCACCGACAGCACTGGCTTTGCCGCCGACGTCGATGAAGCACTTGAACGCTTGACGCCCCAGCTGCCGCGCGCAGAAACCGCGCGTGTTGCGCTCAGCCACGGCGCCATCATTGTGACCGACAACCTGGACCAGGCCGTGTCGATCAGCAATGCCTACGCGCCTGAGCACCTGATCATCAGCACGCGCGATCCCCACGCCCTGTGCGACGCCACGACCTCGGCCGGCTCGGTGTTTCTCGGCCACTACACGCCTGAATCACTCGGGGACTACATCTCGGGGACCAACCATGTGCTTCCCACGGGTGGTTGGGCGCGCTCGATCAGCGGCCTGTCGATAACCGATTTCATGCGCCGAATGACCGTTCAGGAAGCCTCGCCAGAAGGACTACGGACCATTGGTCCAGCGGGTGCAGCATTGGCCGCCCATGAAGGACTGGATGCCCATCGGCTGGCAATTACCATGCGTCTTGACACCCTGGAGCAAAAGGCGTCGCAATGAAGCCCGGTGACCTGGCGCGCGCCGAGATTCGCGCGCTGAAACCCTATGCCTCGGCGCGGGCGATCAGCGACAGCGCCGGCATCCTGCTGAACGCCAACGAAAACCCCTGGCCGCCGACTGGCGATGGCGGGCTGCATCTCAACCGTTACCCCGACCCCCAACCCGACGAGCAGAAGAAACGCCTTGCCGAAGTCTACGGGGTCGATCAGAGCCAGCTTTTGATTACCCGCGGCAGCGATGAAGGCATTGATCTTCTTGTTCGCGTGTTCTGCCGGGCGGGTCGGGACCGGGTCTTGATCTGCCCGCCGTGCTTCGGAATGTACGCGCTGAGCGCCAGGGTGCAGAATGCCGAGGTGATCGAAGTGCCGCTGATTGAAAGCGACGGTACCTGGGATATCGATCTTGGCGCCATCGAGAACACCGCGCCCTGTCGAATCTATTTCCTGTGTTCTCCCAACAACCCCACGGGCAACCTCATCGACGCCGACAAGGTCCTGGGATTAGCAGCACGCGTGGCCGATCACGGACTGGTCGTCATCGACGAGGCCTATATCGAGTTTTGTGACGATCAGTCTCTGGCCGACCAGATCAGCCGCCAGTCCAATCTGGTCGTATTGCGGACGCTCTCCAAGGCTTATGCGCTGGCGGGCTGCCGGATCGGCACGGTCATTGCCGACCCCGAGGTCATTGACCTACTGCGTCGCATCATCGCCCCATACCCGCTGCCGAAACCCTCTGTGGTTGCTGCCATGGCAGCGCTGAGCGTCGCCGCGCTTGCCCACCAGAAAGACCAGCTGGAGGCGCTGGCGGGCGAAAAAGCCAAGCTGGTCCGGCAACTCCAGGCACATCCGGATATCCTCCAGGTTTGGCCAGGCGAAGCCAACTTCGCCCTGGTCCGCGTGAGCGATGCCTCACAGCTGGTCGGCGACGCCTTCGCAGCCGGCATTCGCTTGCGCGACCAATCAGCGCAGCGCGGGCTGGAAGGTTGTGTGCGAATCACCATCGGCAGCGAGCGCGAGATGCAATCGCTGGCCCATTTTCTGACAGACTGGCGCCAATGAGCACTCGAAAAATTCTTTTCATCGACCGGGACGGCTGCCTGATCGAGGAACCCGAAGACGAACAAGTCGATGCTTTTGACAAGCTGCGCCTCATGCCCGGCGTGATTCCGGCGCTGCTCCGACTCAAGCAGGCCGGCTTCCGCTTCGTCATGGTGACCAATCAGGACGGCCTCGGAACCGACGCTTTCCCGGAAACCGACTTTCAGGGGCCCCACGATCTCCTGCTGCAGATTCTGTCCTCTCAGGGGATTAGTTTCGACGCCGTCCACATCGATCCCAGCCTGCCGGCCGAGCAATCTTCGAACCGCAAGCCGGGGATAGGCATGCTGCTGGACTACCTTCGCGACCCGGATCTGGACCGAACCCATTCAGCGGTTATCGGGGACCGCGACACCGATCTGCAGCTGGCCGAAAACATGGGCCTGAAAGGTTACCGCGTCGGGCCTCAGGGCCAGGATTGGTCAGCGATCGCCGGCACCATCCTGGAAACACCGAGAACCGGAGCTGTTGAGAGAAAGACAGCCGAGACCGGTATCCGCGTCGCTGTCAATCTGGACGCACCCCGGCCGATTGAAATCAGGACCGGGATCGGATTTTTTGATCACATGCTCGAACAGATTGCCGCACACGCCGGATTCAGCCTGGATCTCGACTGCAGGGGCGACCTCCATGTTGATGAGCACCATACCGTCGAAGACTGCGCGCTCGCCCTCGGTACAGCGCTCGACCAGGCCCTGAGCGATCGCACGGGGATTGGTCGTTACGGCTTTGTCCTGCCAATGGACGAATCGCTGGCCAAAGTGACCATCGATTTGTCCGGCCGCCCGGCATTTGTCCTTCACGGTCAGTTTCCGCGCGCGTCGGTCGGCGGCTTGCACACCGAGATGGTCAGCCATTTCTTTGCGTCTCTGGCCCAGACCCTGCGCTGTGCGATACACATCGAGCTGTCGGGCGAGAACACCCACCACATGGTTGAGGCCTGCTTCAAGGGCGTCGGGCGCGCCCTGCGTCCGGCCCTTGGCCGCGGTGCCACCGCGGGTGTGCCATCGACGAAGGGCATGCTGTAAGCAAGATGACGGTCGCAGTGATTCATTCCGGTGGCGCCAACCTGGGCTCGGTTCTCCACGCGCTCAATCGGCTTGGCACAGAAAGCGTCCTGACGCGGGAACCAGCCGTGATTCGCTCGGCGTCGAAAGTGATCCTGCCCGGCGTCGGTGCGGCGGCCTGGGCCATGAACGCCCTGCGCGACTCCAATCTGGTCGAGGTCGTTCAAAATCTCACCCAGCCGGTCCTCGGTATCTGTCTTGGCCTGCAGCTGATGTTCGATCGATCAGAAGAGGGCGATGCAGATTGTCTGGGTATTATCCCCGGCACGGTCCGCAAGCTTGATGTCGACGCCCGTCAGCGCCTACCGCACATGGGCTGGAATCAGCTCACCTGGACAAGCTCTTCGGATCCGCTCGCCAAAGGGCTGTCGGGCGATGAGTGGTTCTACTTCGTCCACAGCTTTGCCGCGCCGGTCGATCATGCGATCGCCACCAGCGATCACGGCCAGCGTTTTGCGGCCATTGTGCGGCATCGAAACTTCGCGGCCTGCCAGTTCCACCCCGAAAAGTCGGCCAAGGCCGGCGCCAGGGTGCTGGCAAATTTCCTCAATCAGTCATCAGGAACCTAACGACCATGCCGCCTGAAATTTTTTACGGGACTCTGCATTTCGCGGCGCCGTCATGCAGCTGATTCCGGCCATTGATCTTAGAGAAGGGCGCGTTGTCCGGCTCGCCCAGGGCGACTATGATCGCGAAACTCACTATGACAATGACCCACTGGCACTGGCCGCCCAGTACGAACAGGCCGGTGCCCGCCTGATCCACATTGTCGACCTGGACAGTGCCCGTCAAGGCGGCAATGCCAATCTCGCCATCATCCGGAAAATCTGCGCTGAACTATCAATCAGCGTGCAAACGGGCGGCGGCGTTCGATCACTGACCGACCTCGAGGCGCGGCTTGACGCCGGCGCAAAACAGGTCGTGATCGGGAGCTTGTCTGTCCGCGAGCCCGATACGGTCGCTGACTGGCTGAGTGAGTTGGGTGCCGAAGCCATTGTTGCCGGCCTCGACGTGATGCCGGATGGAGCCGGCGGCTGGCTGCCCAAGGCCTCCGGCTGGACCGAATCGGGCGAGATAGAACTGTTTGCGCTGCTGGAAACGCTTCAGTCTGCGGGACTGCGCCACGTCTTGTGTACGGACATCGAGCGCGACGGCATGCTCTCAGGCCCCAGCGTCGAGCTCTACCACGCGCTCGTTGCCCGTTTTCCCGCCCTGCAAGTTCAGGCCTCGGGCGGAATCTCCGAGGAGCAGGATCTTCAGGCTGCCGCCGATACCGGTGTTGCCGGCTGCGTGGTAGGCCGTGCACTATTGGAGGGCCGTGTTCCCATGACAGCCATTCGGCGATGGTCGCGGTAAGGCTCATCCCCTGTCTGGACGTGCGCGATGGCCGGGTGGTCAAGGGTGTCCGTTTCCGAAATCACCGCGAGATGGGGGATATCGTTGAATTGGCTTCGCGCTATCGCGACGCAGGTGCCGACGAACTCGTTTTTTACGACATCACCGCCTCACCCCAGCGAAGAAGCGTCGACGTTAGCTGGGTCGAAAAGGTGGCCGCAGCGATTGACATTCCGTTCTGCGTTGCCGGTGGGATTCGCAACGTGGCCACGGCCCGAGAAGTCCTGCATGCAGGGGCTGACAAGGTCTCCGTCAACTCTCCGGCGCTTGAACGCCCAGCGCTGATTTCCGAGCTCGCCGAAGCTTTTGGCTCGCAGTGCGTGGTCGTTGGAATCGATTCCATCCGGGATGGCGAAACGCTGCGCGTGCGTCAGTACACCGGCGACCCTGACAACATGGTCGACCCGCGTCGCGATACCGAACACTGGGTTGAAGAAGTTCAGCGCCTGGGCGCCGGTGAAATCGTTCTGAACTGTATGGACGCCGACGGCGTGCGCTCCGGCTACGATATCGACCAGCTCAGACAGATGCGGCACTTGTGCAGCGTGCCGCTGATCGCCTCCGGTGGGGCCGGCGAGGAGGCCCATTTTCTGGAAGTCTTCGAACAGGCCGATGTCGACGGCGCGCTCGCCGCGACGGTCTTCCATTCCGGACAAATCGCAATACCGGACCTCAAGCGCTGGCTGGGCGAGCGCGGAATCATCACCCGGAAAGATTGATCTCACAAACGTTTAGAAACACGGCAAGCCAAGCGAGACGCACACCCATGTTGAACAATGAAATCACCCACGCGCTGGACTGGGAAAAAGGCGACGGGCTTCTTCCAGCGGTCATCCAGGACGCGCGCGACGGCCGGGTGCTCATGCTCGGCTACATGAACGCACGGGCACTGGATAAAACCATTGAAGACCGCCGGGTCACTTTTTTCTCGCGCAGCAAGCAGCGACTATGGACCAAAGGCGAAACGTCGGGCCATCATCTCGAACTGGTCGACATCGCCGTCGACTGCGATCGGGATACCCTGCTGGTTCAGGCCATCCCGCACGGGCCGACTTGCCATACGGGCACCGATACCTGCTTTGGTCAAACCCAGTGGCCCCCGGTCGGCCTTTTGGCCCGCCTGCAAACGCTGATCGAAAGCCGTCGCAGCGGTGACCCGGAAAAAAGTTATACCACCCGTCTGCTGCAGGGTGATCTGGCCCGCTGCGCGCAGAAAGTCGGCGAGGAGGGCGTCGAAACGGCGCTAGCGGCGGTGACCGGCAACAAGCTCGACGAAGAGGCTGCAGACCTTCTTTACCACCTGTTGGTTTGCCTGACCGCGGCCGATTCATCACTCGACCGTGTTCTGGCCGAGCTGCAGCGACGGCGCGGATAGAACGCTTCGCGTTCCGTCCGCCTCTCGTTAAGCGAGCGCCTCCAGGGCATCTGTAATCGCCGCTTCGCGCAGCCGCCGGCCATGCTCAACGCTTGCAAGGTCCGCGCGAGCACCCATCCGCCCGTCTGGATGGCGACGCCTGAAATCCCGCGCATCACGGATCGGCCCGGTGGGCGGTTTGATCGGATCGAGTTTGACGCGCCGGGCAGCATCGGGATAAGCAGCCAGAACCAGAGAGATTTCCGAGGGCGTTGCATGACTGCCCTCCCCGTCGCCAAACAGTTCATGGCTGAGTCGCATCACCCGGCGACCCTGAAACCAGTTGTGCAACTGCAGCTTCAGGCCACTGTCCCGTCCGGCAAAACTGGCTTTAGCCCAGACCTCTGAAAATGCCGCCTGGACGGTGGCGATGTTCCCGCCATGACCGTTCAGGAAACAGATCTGTTCAAAGCCGTGGCGGCCGAGCGATTCAATCACGTCAACCAGAACATGCATCAAGGTCGAGGGGCGCAGACTGATCGACCCGGCAAACGCCAGATGGTGCTGGGCCATACCAATGCTCAAGGTGGGCCCGATGATCAACTCCCGCTGCTCAGCCATGCCCTGTGCCACGATCTCAGGGCACAGCGCGTCGGTCCCGATCATGCCGGTCGGGCCGTGCTGCTCTGTCGACCCGATGGGAATCACGATGGTCTGGCTACCCTGAAGGTAACTCTCGACCTCTTGCCAGGTCATCATCTGAAGCTTCATCCGGCCTCCCTCAGGCGCAGTGCCACGCCTCGATTTCCATCAACAGGTCGCGCCGGCAGATATCGCCACGAAAGCCTGCCAGAGCCAGCGTTGGCCAGTGCTCACGCAGACGCGCGTAGACGGCCGGCCAGTCGGCAGGGTCGCGGACATAGACACGCGCAGCCGCTTCATGACCAAAACGGGCCAATCCAGGGCGGTCCAGATCGCCGGCCGCCTCTGCCAGCAAGGCGGCGAGATTACTGACAGCTTCGTCGGTCTGCGACAGCACGTTGCCGGGATGGGCGGTCGCGTGCCCAACCACGCTGGCGGTTCCGGAAATCAGCAGCGCGATGCGACCGTCGGCCAGATCGACCGCCGTTGCCCGCGCGAAAGCGGGGCTTTTCGGACCATAGAGCGACGGGTATTCCCAAGAACTGACCTGGCGCGGATTTTCAATCGACTGACCGGGCGCTCGACCGGCTAGCGCGAACAGCCTGAAGCGATGGTCACCCGTGCCAATGGCAGTTGCAGCGCACATGCGAGCGTCTTCAAGCCCGACTTCGGCCAATGCGCGCCCGCGACCCACACAGAATCGACGGTAGCGCTCACTGTCTCCATCGCCACCATTGATGTCGGGCAGGTAGTTCCAGATGCGCAAAAGATGCGGGTAGCCCGCTGATCGAATGGTGCCGATAAGCTCGCGATAAAACCGGGCAGTGGAGTCTGCCGGGTCACCAACCTCGGACGCGCTCAGAGCGACCGCCAGAAAATCGGCATTGCGTGACCAGTGCCAGTGCTCGCCACCCCCGAAGCGAACCGGAGAACCGGTCAGCCACTGCTCACAGCGCAGATCGCCGCCGAGCCACTCAAGCCCGATATCGCTGGAGGGCCAGACCGGTTGCGCGTCGCCGAAAACGAAATTGATCAGAGGCTCTTGATTTGCCGCAGGCGGTGCCAGATGCAAAGCATGCTGGCCCTCATTCAGTGGCAAAGGCTGGGAGGCTGACGACATTTCCACATTCTACCTTGCTGCCAGGCAAGGAAGCGCCGTCTGGACGCAAGAGACGAGCGTATCTACAGGCCGAACCAGGCCAGCGCATAGCTTTTCATCAGCGCTTCGCGGTGCGGCTGGACCATTCGCACGACGTCTTCAGGAAGCTGTGGCACCAGCGGTTCGTCGCCTTGCTGGCCGAAAGCAACGACCGCGATCTCCTCGCCGAGGGCTCGGAACGTCGTATTGCGCACGTAAAGATACTCTTCCAGGGAGAAGCCATGCGCGTTCAATGCATCAACCTGCTGTCGCTTGGCCTCAAGGATCAGATCGTCGAGATCCCGGTAAGCTTTGACCAACTCCAGGATGTTGGTATCGGTCGTCTGGCGCTCGATGTCGTCATTCGCCTGCTCGAAGTGATTGTTGAGCTGAGCGAGCTGATTCTGCATGCCGGAGCGAATGTCGCGCTGGGCGTCCAGATAGCGCTGGAGCTGATCCGCACTCAGCATGCCTTCCAATGGCGGACGATATCTTTCCTCGCGCTCGATCTGCTCGTTGAGTTGTGCAAACTCAGTGGTAAAAGTACCCACCGCTGCGGCAAACTGGTATGCCGGCTTGAAGACGAGAAAATAGCCGGCCGTGCCACCGACAACGATCACCAGGGCGAGCACGATTAAACAGCCTGCGAGAAGTTTTGGCATCGTTTGCCTCCTAACCGACGAGAACACATCCTGATGTCCCAACGCCCCGGCGCGAGTCAGCCGAGCTCTTGCGCCGTCACATCGGTGACATCAGGCGAGCCGACTATAATCCAGATCTCTACCCAAGGACGATCTGCTCAGCTCATGTCCCGAATTCCGTTTTTCTTCTTCACCCTGGTTTGTGTTGTCCTGGTACTGGCCGGCTGTCACGGAACGCGCCAGGTGCCCGAGGACCAGCGGCCCGCGCCTTTACTGCTGATTTCGATCGACGGATTTCGTTACGACTATTTTGATCTGGCCGACACGCCAGCGCTGGATCGGCTCATTGACGGCGGACTCAAAGCCGACAGCCTGCATCACGTCTTTCCAACCAAGACCTTTCCGACCCACTACAGCGTCGCCACCGGCTGCCACCCGGGGACACACGGGGTGGTTGCCAACAACATGTGGGACCCTGTGAGGGACGCTGAATTCTCGCTGGGCGACCGGGATGCCGTCAGCGATGGCTACTGGTACGACGGCTGCGAGCCGATATGGGTAACCGCAGAGGAACAGGGGCTGATCGCCGCAACCTATTTCTGGCCGGGGACAGAAGCCCGGATTCGGGGCGTGCGGCCAACGCACTGGAAGCCTTACGCTCACAACGCGCCGCACAGCGAGCGGATAGAGACCCTGCTGGGCTGGCTCGACCTGCCCGCCGACCAGCGGCCCGATCTCCTCACCCTGTATTTCAGCACGGTCGACTCGGCCGGCCATCGCTACGGTCCGCGCGCAGATGCGGTAAGAGACGCGATCGTTGACGTCGACCACCATCTGGGCATTCTCTTCGATGGTCTTGAAGAACGGGGCTTGTTCGACCGCATGCACATCATCCTGGTGTCTGACCACGGTATGGGCCGGGTCGACTTCGACCAGTACATCATGCTCGACGATTACCTGGACCTCAGGAGGGTCAAGGTCTCTGACTGGGGTCCGGCGGCCCAGATCTGGGCCACCGACATGCCGGCCGACGAGATCGTCGCGGCCTTAGACGGCGCCCATCCGCATTTGCGAGCCTGGGCGCGTGAAGACATACCTGCGCGTTATGCGTTCGGAAATCACCAGCGGGTACCCGACGTTCTGGCCGAAGCCGACCTGGAGTGGATGATCTCAAACACGCCCTACATGGTGGGTCGCCGTCAATTCTCGCTCTACGGGATGCACGGCTGGGACCCGGCACTACTGGAAATGCACGGTGCCTTTGTCATACGCGGCCCCGGAATTGCTTCAGGTGAGAGTCCGGCGGTGCGTTCGGTCGACGTCTATGACCTGATGGCGGATCTGCTTGGGCTCACCCCGGCTGCAAACGATGGCTCGCTCGCCGCTTTCCGCCCCTACCTGCAAAGCGATCAAGTAATGACCGTGGAAGAACAGCTTTACGACTGCCGGGCGGACATCCTGCGGGCCCGGATCGGGCCGGCGCACATGACCCTCCATTATCTCGACGAAGCGCACGTGCTTGATCTCGTCTCCGATAACGGCAGTCGCGAGTACGCAGCGACCGACCTTGCCTTCTTTAGCGACGGCACGGAGACCAGCGCTGAAATTGACGGGCGGGCATTTCGCCACTGCCGTTTACTGATGGCCAACCAGTAACGGGTCGCGACTCCGCTGTCAGCTGCGCTGCAGGTGCGCAACCTCCCGTTCGCCGATAAACGCGTAGTACAACAGCGGGATCACCAGCACGGTCAGCACGGTTGAGACCGCCAGGCCGAAGATCAGTGAAATCGCAAGCCCGCTGAAGATCGGGTCGGTCAGGATAAAAGCCGCCCCGACCATGGCCGATATGGCAGTCAGCGCGATCGGTTTGATTCTCACGGCACCGGCCAGGATCACGGCATCTTGCAGAGATTTGCCTTCTTCGAGCAGCTGGCGAATGAACACCACCAGCAAGATCGAGTTGCGCACAATGATGCCGGCCAGAGCGATCATGCCAATCATGCTGGTCGCGGTGAATTCCTTACCCAGAATGGCGTGTCCGGGCATGATTCCGATCAGGGTCAAGGCAATCGGCGCCATGACGATCAGCGGCATGACGTAGGCCCGGAATTGCGCCACCAGCAGCAAGAAGATGGCGAAGATACCCACCGCATACGCAATGCCCATATCGCGGAAGGTTTCGTAAGTGATCTGCCATTCCCCGTCCCACTTCAAAGCCGGACGGTCAGGCCAGTCAGGCTGGCGAATGTAATACTGATCAGGACCTGACGCGTCGCCCCTCAAGTCGGCCGCCAGGCTGAACATGCCGTAGAGCGGAGAATCAATTTTCCCGGCCATATCAGCCGTGACGTAAGTGACGGGGAGGAGGTTCTTGTGGTGAATCACGCCAGGCCAGTCGGTCTCCTGAAAGCGCGCGATGTCGGCCAGGCGAATGAGGTCACCCCCCTGAC
The DNA here is from genome assembly GCA_964540315.1 of uncultured Wenzhouxiangella sp. Lineage (GTDB taxonomy): Bacteria > Pseudomonadota > Gammaproteobacteria > Xanthomonadales > Wenzhouxiangellaceae > Wenzhouxiangella. Next base: position 13,337 of record CAZIMY010000016.1, on the reverse strand, counting down.
TGCGAACGCTGAGGGATTTCAGAGCGGGCATCTGGGCCTTCTGCCCTTCAGGAAGAATCACCCGAATCGGGATCGCGTGTTTGGCGTAGGGGTCGTGCAGATAGCTGACATTGCGACGGCCGAGGGCCGTTTCCACCACCTCAACGACCTGCGCCTGATGGACGCCAAGCCGGGCCGCCCGGTCGCGATCGACTAAAAGCTCCCAGCGCTGGCTGGGCGCAACGACCGTCGTGTCGATATCAACCAGCCCTTCAACCGAATGCATGCGCTCAGCCAAATCGAGGGCAAGCGCGGTACGCGTCTCATGATCGGGCCCGTAGACTTCTGCAACCACTGGCGAAAGCACGGGTGGGCCCGGGGGGACCTCGACAATTTTCACCGCCGCGCCGTATTGCTGGCCAATCTCGGTCAGGGGCGCTCGCAGCGCAAGCGCGATGTCGTGCGACTGCAGGTCACGCTCGTCGATCAGGTTGACCTGCAGGTCGCCCTGCCAGGGTTGTGTTCGAAGATAGTACTGGCGAACCAGGCCGTTGAAGTTGATCGGGGCGGCCGTGCCGGCATAAGCCTGCCAGTCCGAAACTTCTTCCACGCCCTCCAGGTAGTGCCCCATCTCGTTGAGCACGCGCAAGGTCTGTTCAACCGGCGTGTCTTCGGGCATATCGATGACGACCTGAAGCTCTGACTTATCGTCAAACGGCAGCATCTTCAAAATAACCGCCATAAAGACAGGCAGCGACGCGGCAGCCAGGGTCAGAAAGACGACCGCCGCCGCGAGCCCGCGGCGGCGCCAGGCATGGTTTCCGAGAAAAGGCCCCAGGCTTTTGCGGAATAGCTTCAGGATTCGTTCGTTGACACCGCGATCGGCCGAACCCTCGCTCCCGTCATCGCCGGTATCCTTAAGCCTTTGGTGACCCAGAAGCCTGACAGCCAGCCATGGCGCCAGCACGAACGCCACGATCTGGGAAACCACCATGCCGGCCGAGGCGTTGATCGGAATCGGGCTCATATAGGGTCCCATCAGGCCGGTCACAAACGCCATGGGCAATAAAGCCGCCATCACCGTCAAGGTCGCCATGATGGTCGGTGTCCCCACCTCATCGACGGCCTCGGGAATCACCTCGCGCAAGCTGCGGCTGGATACGCGCAGGCGGCGGCTGATGTTTTCGACGATCACGATCGCGTCATCGACCAGGATGCCGATCGAAAAGATCAGGGCAAACAGCGAGACCCGGTTCAGCGTAAAGCCCCAGGCCCAGGAAAACACAAGCGTTACCAGCAGCGTCACGATGACCGCAATGCCGACAATCAGCGCCTGGCGCCAGCCCATCGCCGCCAGCACAAGCAGGACCACGGAAACCGTGGCCATGATCAGGTCGCTGATCAGCTTGCGTGCCTTGGCCCCCGCGGTCTTGCCGTAGTCGCGGGTCACCAGGACTTCGGTCTGATCGGGAATCACCCGTCCTGTAAGCATTTCGATGCGTTGCTGGATCGCATCCGCGATGACCACCGCGTTCTCGCCCGGCTTTTTGGCAATGGCCAGGGTGACCGCGGAGAACACCTGCCCCTGGTACTCGGGCGCACCGGGGCCGAAACCCACCTGCACCATGCTGTCGGGCACGGTCTGTCCACGATCAATGGTCGCGACATCGCGCAGGTAGACCGCAGCGCCGTTGCGCATACCGATCACCAGATTGGCCACGGCGTCCACTTCCCGTAGCGGCGTGCCCGGTTCAATGGGAATCGAGACCCCGTCGCGCGTGATTCGCGTTTCTGAACCACCGAGGTTGGCTGCTCGAATCGCCTCGCTCAGATCGCTTACGCTGAGCGCATAACCGGCCAGCAGCGCCGGGTCGAAACGGACATCGACCCGATCCGGCACGGCACCGATGGTGTACACGTCGCGGGTTCCGGGCACCCGTTTAAGCTCGACTTCCAGTGCCCTGGCCAGGCGAGTCAGGTCTTCTGCGCTTTGGCGGCCCTCGGGGTCAAACAGGGTCAGGCTCAGGATCGGCACATCGTCGATGCCCAGCGGCTTGACCACCGGCGCCATGGCGCCAAGATCAGGCGGAAACCAGTCCTGATTGGAAAAGACCTTGTTGTAGAGTCGAACCAGCGCTTCCTGGCGCGGAATCCCGACCTCAAACTGGACGGTAATCACGGCTCGGCCGTGGGCAGACATGGAATAGATATGCTCCACGCCTTTGATTTCATCCAGGATTTGCTCGCCTGGGGTCGCGATCAGCTGCTCGACCTGGAGCGCGCTGGCCCCGGGAAAGGCAACGATGACATCGGCCATGGTGACGTCGATCTGTGGCTCTTCTTCCTTAGGCGTGACGACCACAACCAGAAGGCCGGCCAGCAGGCCAACCAGCGCCAGCAGGGGCGTGACATGCGCATCCTGGAACAGGCGCGCGATACGCCCGGAGATACCCAGCCGACGCTGACCGTCGTTCAAGGCGTGGTTACCTCGGCCGCCTGTTCAAAAACACGGCGCGGGTCTGCGGCAATGCGCTCGCCGTCATCGAGTCCGGCCAGCACCTCCAGCTGACCGTCAATTCGACTGCCGATCCGCACCTGCCGCAGACGTGGCCGGTCCTGATCGTCGAGCACGTACACGGCTCGCAGTTCTCCACGGCGGAACAGGGCGGATTCGGGAATCAGCAGCGCCTCGCGCTCGGCCACCGGAACATTGACCCGCACGAGCATGCCCGGGAACAGCTTGCCGTCAGGCTCTTCAAGGTCCATACGCAAGCGGAAGCTATGCGTTGACGGATCGGCGTAGGGAAAGAATGTCATCTGTCCGGTGGACAGCACCCGGCCGTCGTCCAGGCTGACTTCGGCGCGCCGCTCGCGACGGGCCAGTTCGGCATACTGCTGAGGAATCGAAACGACGACGCGAAGCTCTTCGAGGGAAAAACCGCTCAACAAAGGTGCACCCGCCGCCACGGCTTCGCCCAATTCGACGTGGCGCTCCGTCACGATCCCGCTGTAGGGCGCCGTGATACGGGTGTAGTCGAGCTGCTCCCGCGCCTCGGCGGCCGCGGCATCGGCCCGGGTCAGACGCGCCCGGGCGCCGGCCAGCGCGTTGCGCGCATTGTCAAACTCTGCCTGGGTGGCGACCCCGCGCTCGAGCAGCGATTCAATGCGTTCAAACTGGCGCTGGGCGTCATCCAGACTGGATTCGGCTTCTACGCGTGCGGCTTCCGCCTGATTGAATCGGGCTCGCTGCTCGCTGTCATCCAAACGGACGATCAGCTGCCCCGCATCGACCACGTCATCGACATCGAACGGCAGCTCAACGACGGTGCCGCTGGTTTGCGCCGAAACCGTACTTTGCTGCACGGCCTCAATGACGCCATCGAGCCGTAAGTGTTCGACCATCGGCATGCGCTCGACGACAACCGACTGAGCAGCCATGGTAGCGCCGGCAACCAGCAGCCCCGCCACCATCAGGAGACTTTTCTTGAATACGTTTGTTGTCATCATCAGACCATTATATTAGAAACTTCTGTTATTAGCCAGCAAGCGCTGAAAGTAACCTACATCCAGCCACCGTCCGAACTTGTAGCCAACTTCCTTCAAGTGGGCAACCTGGACAAACCCCATGCGCTCATGGAACGCCGCGCTGGCCGGATTCGGCAAAGTCACCACACCGATCAAACTATGGATGTCAGTGCAAGCCAGTCGCTCTACCAAGGCTGTATACAAGCCTGAGCCCATCCCTTCTCGGGCCTGGTTGGGATGAACATAAGCGGTGACTTCCACCGAATGGCGGTAAGCAGTGCGCTCGCGCCAGGGAGCTGCATAGGCATAACCCTGCACTTTTGCATCGCGTTCAGCCACCAGCCAAGGCAGCCCAGAGCGAACCACCGCCGCCATGCGCGACTGCATCTGCTCAAAGTTCAGCAACTGCTCCTCGAACGTCGCCGTGCTGTGTTCAACGTAGTGGTTGTAAATCTCGACGATGCCCGGGGCATCGTCTTCGCGGGCCAGGCGAACGACCCATTGACCGTGCTCAATCATTGCTCGCTCCTTGGTCTACCCAGCTCCCGAATCACTTGATCAACAAGGGACGTCAACAAGCTGAAATGACGCCCGCCGGGGGAGGGCGGATTGGGGTCTGAAGTCATCACCACGGTCAGCTCTGACTCAGGCACCACGAATAAACCCTGCCCACCAAAGCCGCGACCGTAATACGCTCTCTGGCCAGCGATTTGAGTGATAAACCAGCCGTAGCCATAGTCGTCTCCCGTCCAGGGCGAGCGGCCGTTGGCCTGCCAAGAGGTACGAATCCATTCAGCCGGCAGAACGCGGCGGCCCTCGATTTGACCGCCCAGACGATACAGTTCGCCGAAGCGGGCTAGCGCCCGGGGGCTCAGACGCATGTCATTACCGCCGAAATAGATGCCCTGCGGATCGGTCAACCAGGGAGGGATCCGAACATTCAGGGGCTCTCCCAGCCACTCTCTGGCCAGGGCCAAGGTGCTTGTCCCACTGGCTTCGCTCAGCGCTGCAGAGACCAGGTGGGTGGAACCGGTTGAATAAATCATGCGGCCGCCGGGACGATCGATCATGGGTCGGGTCAGCGCGTGGCTCACCCAGTTCTGGCTTTGCACCCAGCGACCATAATTGCGCCCGGAGGTGCTCTGCAAACCGGTCTGCATGGACAACGCGTCTCCCAGCGTGATTAGGGCAACCTCTTCGGCCATGCCAGCGCTCGGCACGCGATCGCCCAAAAGCTCGATCAGAGGCTGATCGATGCTGGCAAACACGCCGCGCTCAATCGCAGCACCCACCAGCGCCGACAGAATCGTCTTCGACAGCGACTTGATGTTGGCCGGTTGTTCCAGGCCAAGCCCGCCTCGCTCCAGCTCTACAACGGGTTGACCGTGCTGCAAGACCAGCAGGCTGTGCAAGCGATCAATACGCTCAGCCTGTTCAATGACCGACCGAGGGCCCATCTGAGCGAGCACCGAGGAAGGAAATATGCTGATCAGCAAGATCAAAGCCCACACCATCCGGCTGGGTGTGATCATCTTGATGGACGTCTTGCCCGGCGCGCGAGTGCCCGGATTGTTGGGCCGTTTATTCAGGGCTGAGGCGGACTTCACCACTTTCTTCGACCCGAATATCGGGCAACCAGCCTTCTACGTCCAGCCGCCCCTGAAAGCGGTAGGACAAACGGTTGCGCTGTCTTGCCGTCAAGTCGGCCAGCAGGCGCACACCGCCGAGCAAATCCGGGCTCAGATCAACCGTGAAATCTGCTGAACCGTACGCCGGCACCTCGGGAAGGTCAGCCGTGGCACCGCTGAGAAGGCGCGCGCCTTCAAGTTCGACCGAATAACTCATCCCGACCAGCGACAGCGCCCGCCGGTTGGGGTTGACCACGGTGAGCCCAACGCGAAACCTGGGGGTGCCCGCCGCTGAAGCCGGCGCCATGGCAAACGAGGTCACGCTGACCGTGGGCGGATCCGGATAAGGCGAGAGCCCGGCGCATCCGGCCAGCAATAACAACATCCCCATAATCAGCGTTCGCATCCCGATTTCTCCTGGCAAATTCATTCACTCCAGCGCGCAGATTACCGCAACTACAGATCCGGCTTCACCGGGCTCCGCGCATGATCTTCGGCGTCAGGAACCGCACAAGCGAAGCGCGTGCGGTTGAAAGATTCGACCAGGAAGAACTGCTGATCTCCATGGCAACAAAAGCGCAGGTGGGCAGATGCCCGGGACCGGGCTGCAGCAGGCGGTCGGCCAAGTCCTCCAGGGCCGGATTGTGGCCAATCAGGGTCAGTTGGTCTTCGTGGCGATCGTCCATCCACGCCAGCAGGTCTCGATGATCAAAAGCGTACAGCGCCTGCTCGAAGGCGACGCAAGCCGGGCGGGTTCCGCCCAACAGGCCTTTCAGGGTCAGTCGAGCCCGATTGGCCGTGCTGCAGAAAACCGGCCCATCGAATGCACCGGCGGCGTGAATTTCATCGCGCATCAGATCAAGCTGCCTTGCGCCCCTGGCATTCAGGGGCCGGTCATGGTCGCTCAAACCCGGGTTGACCCAGCTGGACTTGGCGTGGCGAATCAAAAATAGCCGCCGCACGCTCAAGACGAGCCAGCTTCGCGCCGTAAGGGTAGGCCGGCAACACCCTTCCAGTCTTCAACGTCCAGATCTGGATGCTCACGACGGTAGCGAGCGTAAAGCGCAATGCCCTCGGGATCTTCCAGAATATCGACCTGAATTCCCTTGTCGCGCAACAGTTGTTCGTTGCCCGATGCACTGGTGACGTCGCCTACCACCACGCGCGAAAATCCGCGCATGTAGAGCAAGGTTGCGCAGACATCGCAGGGGCTGAGCGAAGTGAACAAGGTGGTTCGGCTGAAGTCAATCCGTCCGGCATCGCGAATCGCTGCGGTCTCGCCGTGGTTGTAGGGATGGTCTTCCTGAACCAGGGTGTTGTGACCTTTACCGACGATGCCTCGACTGTCGTTATCGATGATGACCGCCCCGATTGGGCAACCGCCCTCATCAAAGCTTTTTTGTGCCAGCAAAACCGCGATGCGCATGAAGTCGGCGTCGTTTAGCCGCTTGGCGAAGCCCCCATCCATCAGCTGAGACAGGCTGCCGGTGGGCATATGGGCGATCGCCTTCAGCGCCGCTGATGAAGATGGTGTTTCGGCATGCAATAAGGTTGTCATCGAAAGCGTCCTTCAATCAGTTGCCGACCGCGCCAAGACGCAGCCACTTATGAGCAAAGTCCAGCTTTTGATGCGCTGCGCGACAGATAACAAAAGGATACAAGTCCGGCAGCCCCATTGAACGATTGACGTGGTTGATACCCAAGCCTACAGAGATCGCAAAATGGATCAATCGGTCAGTATCCGGCTCCTCGTAGGGCTTCCAGTCGCTGGCGGGCAGCGTAGGTGTCATCAGGCCGGAGGCCGTGAAACTATCAGCAATGTCAGTCAGGTGGAGCAGGTGAGCAGCCGTCTCGGCCCAGTCTTCATGGGGATGCGCTGAGGCGTAGGCAGTCAGATAATACTGGGACCAGTCAGTGGGCGGGCCATGATGGTAATGGCGCTGCAAGGCCGCCGGATAATCGAGTCTCTCGTCCCCGAACAACCTCCGAAAATCGTGGAGAAAGTCTTGGTTGCGGCTCAATCGCCACCAGATCATGTGTGCAATCTCGTGGCGCATATGGCCGATCAGGCTGCGGTGCGGTTCGTCCAGTGCCCGGCGTCGAGCGGTTCTCACCACATCATCGGCTTCGGCAACGCTGATGGTCACAACCCCCTCAATATGGCCCATGGAGACCGGTGTCGGCCCCTCCGCCAGCATATGAAAAACCGGGTGAATCCCGGAGTCTTCAGGTCGAAACCAACCCCATTGGCCAAGATTGTCCAACACCCAGCGTTTCGCGCTTTCAGTCTGCGCCCAGTTGGGGACCGCGTTGGTCACCGATGCATCGGGGGTAAGGGCGGTCATGGCACAGGATTGGCACAAGGCTCCCGGCTCGCGGGCGATCCAGTTACAGCCTATGCGGTTGCGGTTGACGCAAAACGGTGACGACTCGACAAACGCTCGCCGCTGCGGGTCGTAGCCAACCGGCGTTCCATCGGCTGCTGTCAGATTGGCAAACCAGAGTTTGCCCGAACCAGATGGATCGTCAAAGATACGCATGGGGCTATTGTCGCTGAATTCCCCTGGCCGACCACGATCCGGCGTGATATCCGCCGCAATCGACAAAACGCTCGACAGTCACTAGCGTATTCGGTGCGCTCAACGGTTGATGACCAGATACCCCAAGGCGACCATGGTCATGCCCAGCAACAGGCTTGATGCGACGTAGACAACAGCCAGAAACCATTCCTCTCGACGCAATAACTCGAAACTCTCAAGACCGAAGGCTGAAAAGGTTGTAAAACCTCCGGCGATTCCTACGAACAGCAAGAGCCGAATGTTTTCGGAGAAAAGATCGTACTTTGCGACCATCCCGGCAAGAATGCCGACAGCGAGGCATCCAAGCCCATTTACTACCAGTGTCCCCAACGGAAACCGGGACGGCCCGAATGCCGTAAGCGTTGAGCTGGAAACAAGGTAACGGGCGACCGAACCGATCGCACCGCCGAAGCCAATCAATAGCAGCTTGATCACGACTTATGGGTCATTTGGAACGGCCTGCTTTTTCTGGATTACAACACGACCCATAGTACGGCACAGTAAAAAGCCCCGGCAGCTCGCGCGACCGGGGCTTGATGCTTGCTCAGTGGCTTTGCGGCGCCGAAGCTTGCCCCTAGCCGGCCTTCTTCGCTGCCTGACGCTCTTTCTCAGCTTCGATGACCTTCTCGGCAATCTGCTGCGGGCACGGCAGGTAGTGGGAGAACTCCATGGAGAACTGACCACGCCCTGAGGTAATGGTGCGCAGCTGGCCGATGTAGCCGAACATCTCTGCCAGCGGCGCTTCAGCCTTGACGCGGATGCCGGTCGGGTTGATTTCCTGATCCTTGATCATGGCGCGGCGACGGTTGAGGTCACCGATCACGTCACCCACGTTGTCCTCCGGCGTGAACACATCCACTTTCATGAACGGTTCGATCAGCTGCGGACCGGCCTTGGGCATGGACTGGCGGAACGCGCCCTTGGCAGCCAGTTCAAAAGCGATCGCCGAGGAGTCGACCGGATGGAAGCCACCGTCGTAGAGCTCGATCTCGACATCCAGCACGGGGAAACCAGCCAGCGGGCCCGCCGCCATCATGCCGGCGAAGCCTTTCTCGATCGCCGGGAAGAACTCCTTCGGCACGTTGCCGCCCACCACGGTGGACTCAAACTTGAAGCCGGTGCCAGTTTCGCCCGGCCGAATGCGGTAATCAATCTTGCCGAACTGACCGGAACCACCGGACTGCTTCTTGTGGGTGTAGGTGTCTTCCACCGGCTTGGTGATCGTTTCGCGGTAGGCCACTTGAGGCTCACCAACAATCAGCTCGACGCCGTAGGTACGCTTCAGGATGTCGACCTTGATGTCGAGGTGCAACTCGCCCATGCCCTTGAGGATGGTCTCGCCGGAATCCACGTCGGTCTCGACACGGAAGGACGGATCCTCGGCAATCATCTTGCCAATGGCCACGCCCATTTTCTCGCTGCCGGCCTTGTCCTTCGGTGCAACCGCGATCGAGATCACAGGCTCCGGGAAGACCATGGCTTCCAGGGTGCAGGGGTGCTTCGGATCACACAGGGTGTGGCCGGTCTGAACATTCTTCAGGCCGACGCAAGCGAAAATGTCACCGGCCTGCGCACGTTCGATCTCGTTGCGGTCGTTGGCGTGCATTTCCACCATGCGGCCCACGCGCTCGGTCTTGCCGGTCGCTGAGTTCAGAATAGTGTCGCCCTTCTTGATCTGGCCCGAGTACACACGAACGAAGGTCAGCGCACCAAAGCGATCGTCCATGATCTTGAACGCCAGCGCGCGGAACGGTTCGTCCAGAGAAACCAGCGCCGTATCACCAGTGGGGTTGCCTTCTTCGTCGGTCAGGTCCTGGGGCTCCACTTCGGTAGGGCTCGGCAGGTAGTCCACGACCGCATCCAGGATCAGCTGCACGCCCTTGTTCTTGAACGCCGATCCGCAGTAGGTCGGGAAGAACTTCAGCGTGCGGGTACCTTCGCGTATGCAGCGCTTGATGTCTTCCAGGGAGGGCTCTTCGCCGTCCATGTAAGCCATCATCAGATCGTCATCCATCTCGACGGCGGTCTCGATGAGATCCTGGCGGTAGGTCTCGACGTCATCGACCATATCGGCAGGAACGTCGGTAATCTCATAGTTCTCGGGCAGACCCGTGTCGTCCCAGATCCAGGCCTTGCGGGTGAGCAGATCCACCACACCCTTGAATTCGCCCTCGGTGCCGATCGGCAGCACCATCACCAGCGGGTTGGCGGCCAGCACATTCTTGACCTGGTCAACAACCCGGTAGAAGTCGGCACCGATGCGGTCGAGCTTGTTGACGAAAATAATGCGGGACACTTCAGAATCATTGGCGTAGCGCCAATTGGTTTCGGACTGCGGCTCAACGCCGCCAGAGCCGCAGAAGACGCCGACGCCGCCGTCCAGCACCTTAAGGGAGCGGTAGACCTCGACGGTGAAGTCGACGTGTCCGGGGGTATCGATGATGTTCAGGCGGTGATCTTTCCAGAAACAGGTCGTGGCTGCGGACTGAATCGTGATACCGCGCTCTTGCTCCTGATCCATAAAGTCGGTGGTGGCGGCACCGTCATGCACCTCACCGGTCTTGTGAATTTTGCCGGTCAGCTTCAGGATGCGCTCGGTTGAGGTGGTTTTGCCCGCATCAACGTGCGCGAAAATTCCGATATTTCGGTAGTGAGATAAATCACTCATGGTTCAATTCGTCCAACTGGAAAAGTTCACAGAAAACTGGCTCCAGAGTGGGGAAACCCCGGCGCCAGTCGAGGCCACGGAAGGCCCGATCGTTCAAACGGACGGTATTGTACTCTCTATGGGGGGTCGGGACACCCTTTCGTGTACTTGCCGGGGTGGGTCTCGAGGTCGTTTCTCGACCCAAGTCGGCGTGGTCAAGGACGGTAACTCGGGAGCTAGGCCTCTTAGCAACTTACAGCCATCAAGACCCGACCGATCCCGATCGCGCTGAAACCCGCTATTTTCCGGGGGTCGGGGGTGTTTTCAGGCCCGTATATCTACGGGCTACACCCTTCTAGCCAGCCAATAGACGGCTACTGGAGCGAAACCAGAGAACCGCGTTTGACCGCTAGTCGGTATTTTTGCCGGTGAACAAGCCTGCAGCTAGCCCGGAGCCGGCGCCGATGGCGATTCCGAGGGAGAGACCCAGCGCCAGATTGTCGATGGCGACGCCGACCGCGACTCCCACACCCACACCGACGCCGATACCGGTCCCCATCCATTTATTGTTGAGCGAAACATCTTTTTCGGACATGCTTTCTCTCCAGCAGCAATTTAAACATGACTCCCATGGGTGGTCATGTGTGGGATAAAACGCCAACCGCGAGCTCTGCCCCAAGATAGTGGAAAGCCATCACTGTGTGCAGCACAGAATGGCCTGCTTCGTGAATAGCTTGAAGCACCGCACTTTAAGCGGCGGGCCCCTGGCGGGCCAATGAAAGATTCACTGCAACCGGAATGTACTGAGCCGATCTGTTCGGTTTCAATGAAGTTCTCCACCGCCGAAATGTGCCTTGAATCCCTGACACGCCTCATCGGTGAACTTGGATAATTCAGCTTGACTAACGACGTCGATCGAAACGCCAGACAGCTCGGCCTCTGTCTCTAAACTAGCCGATGAGATCGCCTCTGAAATCAGCAGCTTTTCCGGCCACGCGGCGGACTTCAAGCGCGCCGTCTCCAGCAGGTTTCTGATTTGAGAAGCAGCGTTACCCAACGAACCCACAGGCACAAACTCTGTGCCGAGGATATACAGACTGGCGGCGTCCATCAGGCCGAATACATCGAACTCCCCTTCTAGCTCTGTAGAGACAGGAACGTGGTTTAGCTTAAAAATGATCCACGCCTCATTTGGAAAGAATTCACTTGGATGAACCACCTGATAATCCTCTTCTAAAACCTAACGTCTGAGCTAAGCGGCGCGGGCTTTATCCGTGTCTGAGTGAGTGAAAGGAGCGGCTTGAGCGGTTTGTTAGGCGGCATTTACCTGGACCACTTCGCTGTACGAGTGAGGCTCAGGGATGGGATCGCCGTCCTCCTTCATGCCATCTAGGTGAAACTCAATGGCCTCCCGGATCAATTCCAGCACTTCCTCGCGGGTTTCTCCCGCCGCCACGCAGCCCGGAAGGTCCGGGACGTAGGCGCACCAGCTCTTGGGGCCTTCTTCGAGAATGACTACATACTGCATAATTTCACCTATTTCTTCAGTCCAGCTTGCTTCAGGGCATTGTTGAGCGTGCCCGGTGGCATGTCTACGTAGGCTTCCCGGATACGGTTACAGTTCCCGATTTTACCGGATGCCTGAATTGCCGGTTACTGCCCCGCTGACGGGCTTGATACCAGCCATCATGTTCCAGAATCTTGATTAGCTCCTTGACCTTCATTCAGACCCGAGCCTCGAAATCATTTGCCGCATAACGCCCTCATAAACGGCGCGAGCTTGCGAGCGTCCGGCGACCGTAGGGAGCAAATTTGATTTGCTTGTTAGTATTCTTATACATGCTGATCTATAAGGATAGGATTTCCATCTGGGTCAATAATCGAGAAGCTCGATGGACCTTGCTCTCCAGTAACAGAATCTTCAGCTATTTCTATACCTTTAGACTTGAACTGCTCAAGCAACTGGCGCACATCATTAAACGACTCTACATTTTCAGCATTTTGATTCCATCCAGGATTGAATGTCAGTATATTTTTTTCGAACATGCCTTGGAATAAGCCAATGTTTGTGTCCCCGTGCTTCATTATCAAAAAACCATGAGACTCTTCACCGGCAAACACTTCGAATCCAATTTTTTCGTAGAAGGCTTTCGATTTTTTCAAATCTTTCACGGCCAAACTTATTGAAAAGCAACCTAATTTCATCCTCTTCCCCATTATTACTTTCTTGCACACTAACGTCAGAATTAAGCGGTGCCGTTTACGGCGCCGGCCTTGAATGGTTTGTTATGTTTTTGAGCCTTCATTTTGGCAATCCCGCTGCCAGCCTTAGATCAGTTCTCTCCTGTTCAGTAAGATTATCCCAATGCGTGTCCTGGATTGCACCCTCTATTGAATAAAGGTAAGAGCAAACAGGAAGTTGCCTCCCTGAGCTTTTTTCTGACATCCACCTATATGCCTTCGCTGCCCCAAGCCTCTTAAGTTCTGATTGATTGGTGATGCCAATTTCATGCAATCGAGTTGCTACTGTCTTTCCAATATCCTGCAGTTCACTAAGAGATTTACTTTTCATACCTATACCCACCTGATAAACACAACACGTTTGCTAAACGGCGCGGTCTCGGAACCAGCCCGGCTTTGCCGGCCCGGACATTACACTGCGACCGCTTGAGCATTTTGTTAGGCGTCATAAGGCACTATGGCACGATAACTATCCGGCCGCACAACTGACTTGATATTAAGGATCTGATTGCCGAAGGCACCTCACTCAAGGAGAACGCCTTTGCCACTGTCGGAGTGAGTTGTCCAGTTCTGAGCATCCCGCACAGGATATCCATGGCGTCGCGCTTTTCCATTGTCTCGAACGACGGGGTGGGTAAATTTGGATCGAATAGCGCCCGCGCCATAAGACCGAAAAAGCGTGGTGTGCCACCAAGTGTGCGGTGACCGTTTTTTCCGTAATGATCGTGGCCGATGATG
>CAZIMY010000015.1:0-28746 GCA_964540315.1 uncultured Wenzhouxiangella sp. | reverse complement strand
GATGCGGTCCCGGCACCACTGCATAACATCCATGAAATCAGTGAACCGTCGGGTCTGCGGGTGAGCTTTCCCCGTGCAGTAGCGCGGTTAAATCAAGGTCATCGAAGACATACAGCTGATTGCAAAACTGACAGCGCACCTCGGTTGGTTCCGGCGAAGCCACCATGTCCTTGATTTCATCCTCTCCCAGCCCGATCAACACCTCGCTGACCCGATCACGGCTGCAGGGGCAATGAAAAACCAACTCCCGCGCAGGGAAAAGCCGCCGCGGCTCTTCATGAAACAACCGCCGCATCAGCGTTTCGCCATCAAGTTCTAGTAACTCCGATTGCGTCGTGCTGGCGAAGAGATGCTCCAATCGGTTCCAGTCTTCACTGTCCGAACTGTCATCAGGCATGCGCTGGAGCATCAGTGCCGCGCCCGTTTGCCCGCTCATCGCCAGGACAAATCGTGTGGGCAGCTGCTCCGAACGCTCGAAATAGGCGGAAACGGCCTCGACCAGGCTATCGCCTTCCAATTCAACGATCCCTTGCCAGCGCTGGCCCCCGTCGGACGGATCAAGAGTCAGCGTCAGCACGGTGTCTTTGCCGAGGCATTCGGACAGTCTTGAAGTCCGCGGCCTCTGTTCTTCTGACTCCCGCCACGCCAGCATTCCGCGCAGGCCGCCCTGGTCTGAACAATCGGCCAGGATCATTTGAAGAAAACCAGAACCTCTGAGCTGCAGGGAAACCCGCCCCGAAAACTTCAGCCCGCTCGAAATCAAGGCAACCAGAAGCAGCGCTTCTCCGAGCAATTTCGCTTCTTCGGCCTCGTATGCACCTCGCGCAAGCACCTCTTTGATGACTTCCTCCAGCCTGACGAAAACGCAGCGGGCGCCAACTTCCTCAAACAATAGTCTTTGGAGATAGTCTTTATACATATTTGTTTTTAATAATTAAATTATTCATTTTTTGGGGATCATCAACGAGATGATCAGCGTGCCACTGAGATGGATCTTCGCCGGGCGCGACATAACCCCAGGTGGCCGCTACGGTGATGCATCCGGACCGTTGGCCCGACTCGATATCGCGGATATCGTCCCCCACCATCATGGCCTGCGACGGGTGGATGCCCAGCCGTCGACAGGCTTCGAGAACCGGCGCCGGATGCGGCTTGGGATTGGGCGCGGTATCGCCACCGACAATGCAGTGGAAAACATCTTGCCATCCTGCCGCAGCAACCAGAGGTTTGGCCAGGTATTCCAGCTTGTTGGTGACCACTCCCAAACCGAGACCGCGGTCACACAGTACTCGCAGCAGGTCCTCAATCCCTTCAAACGGGTGCGAGTCGATCCAGAGGTTTTGTTCGTATCGCTCCAGGAAATCTTTACGCAACCGCTCCCGATCCAGATCGGGCCGGTCCTGGAACCCGGCATTGATGATACCGAGCGCGCCGCGGGAAGCGTGATGGCGCAACCCGGAATATTCCAGCGGCTTGAGGCCGTGCTGGTCTCGCAGCCAGGCCAGTGCGCCCAGTAAATCAGGCGCTGAGTCCACCAAAGTCCCGTCCAGATCGAACAAAACAGCGCGTGGTTCTCGCGGATTGCTCATCCGCTCAATCCGGTTTGGTGGCGTGTACCAGATAGTTGATTCGGGGGCGCCCGCCGATGCGAACAGTACGCGAAAATGGGTTGTAATCCAGACCGCTGATTTCGCGCACTTCCAGGCCGCTGGACCTGATCGTCCGAGCCAATTCGCCGGGTCGAATCAGGCGGTCATAGCGATGCGTGCCCCTGGGTAGCAGTCCCAGCAAATATTCAGCGCCGACAATAGCCAGGGCCCAGGCGGCCGGCGAGCGATTGATAGTGCTGAAGAACAGGTTCCCACCAGGTCGGCACAGTCTGGCGCAAGCGTCAACGGTACTGGCCGGATCCGGCACGTGCTCGAGCATCTCGAGACAGCAGACGATATCGAAAGATTCCGGTTCCTCTTCTGCCAGCGCTTCAGCCGTGATCTTGCGGTAGTCAATATCAAGCGCGCTCTCTGAAGCATGCAAACGGGCCACCCCGAGGGCTTTCTCAGCGGCGTCGATACCAGTGACCGCAGCGCCGGCCAGGCAGGCGGACTCGCACAACAAGCCTCCACCGCAGCCAACGTCAAGCAACCGCGCATCCTGCAGGCGGGCACGCTCAGCAATGAACTCAGTGCGCGGACCGTTCAAGTCGTGCAAAGGCCGGGAATCGCCTTCGGGATCCCACCAGCGCGCAGCCAGTTGGTCGAATTTCTCAGCCTCTGCCGGATCAAGATTCTGACTGATTTCGTTGGCCGGATCTGTCATTGAACGGTCATCCCTGGCTGTGCTCATCGATGCGCGCCAGCCGCCGTTGCCATACGGCCGCTTCCTGGCGAATACGGCTTTCATCCAGAGTCTGCAACGCGGAATCGCGGACCAGTCTTTGTCCTGCAACCCAAACGTCCGTGACCTGGTGACGACCGGTGGCGTAGACCAGTTGAGAGATGACGTGATGGACCGGCAGGGTTTCCATGCGGTCGAGATCCACGGCGATCAGGTCAGCCTGTTTTCCAGCCTCCAGAGAGCCGATTTCGTCTTCAAGCCCCAGTGCTCGGGCCGCATTAAAGGTGGCCATTTCCAGCGCCGCATGCGCCGGAACCGCTTCCGGATTGCCGCTGTAGCCCTTGGCCAACAGCGCAGCAAGGCGGGTTTCAGCAAACATATCAAGCGTATTATTGCTGGCGGCACCATCGGTACCTATGCAAACGTTGACGCCGCGCCCGACCAGTTCGGCGACCGGGCACATCCCGCTGGCCAGCTTAAGATTCGAGGCCGGACAATGCAGCACGTGTACTCCTGCCCGGGCGACCCTGTCCATATCAGAGGCAGTCAGCTGGGTCATGTGGACCGCGAGAAGACGGTCGTTGAACAATCCCAGTTGATCAAGACGATCAATCGGATGGCATCGATACTGTTGCTGACTGCTGTCGATCTCGCCGGCGGCTTCAAGTAGATGAAGGTGGACCGGTATATCGAGCTCTTCAGCCAGTTCGCGAATCCGCCGGAATGCGGAGTCGCTGACCGTATAAGGCGCGTGAGGAGCAAATGCCGTGCGCACCAACGGCTCGTCAAGCAGATCCTGATGGACCGTCAAACCACGACTGAAGTATTCGTCTTCGCTGGTCGCCCACGCCGTAGGCACGCTGATGACCGGAATCCCGACGGTTGCGCGCATGCCGGCCCGGATCGCTGTGCGGGCTGCCACATCGGGAAAAAAATAGTTGTCATTGAAGCAGGTCGTACCTCCCAACAACATTTCGGCCAGCGCCAGTTCGGTTCCCACCCGGACGTAATCCGGGCCGACGCATTGCTGTTCAGCCGGCCAGATGTGATCTTCGAGCCAGACCATCAGGGGAAGGTCGTCAGCCAGGCCGCGCAGAAGGGTCATCGCGCTGTGCGCATGGGCGTTGATCAGCCCCGGCAGCAGGACGCGTCCGGGCAGTTCCACCCGCGCTGCATCGGGAAAGGCATCAGCAAGTTTCTCGCGGGGAATGATGGCGCTAATGGTCTCGTCACGCATGACGAGCGCGTGTTGCTCGAGCACCTCGCCACCAGGACGGACCGGAACAATCCAATCCGGCAGCAGAGCCGTGACCTGATCAGCCACGATCAGCTAGTCCTTGACTCTGGAGACGTATTCACCCTTGCGGGTATCAACCCGGATGATTTCACCTTCCTGTACGAAAAGAGGCACTCTGACGGTCGCGCCAGTTTCCAGCCTGGCCGGTTTACCGCCGCTACCCGATGTATCGCCCTTCAGCCCGGGGTCCGTTTCAACGATCTGGAGCTCGACGAAATTGGGCGGCAATACGGTCAGGGGCTCGCCGTTCCACAGCGTTACCTGACACATATCCTCTTCTTTCATCCACTGCGTACTGTCGCCAACGGCAGAGTCCCCGGCCGCCAACTGCTCGAAACTCTCCGGGTCCATGAAGTGCCAGAACTCACCATCCGAATAGAGGTACTGGATTTCTTTTTCAAAGATATCAGCAGCTTCTACGGAATCTCCTGACTTAAAGGTCTTTTCAATCGTTCGCCCGGTCTTGAGATTTCGGACACGCACGCGGCTGAAAGCCTGGCCCTTTCCAGGCTTGACGAACTCGTTTTCAACGATGCTGTAGGGATCGCCATCAAGCATGATCTTCAGGCCTGACTTGAACTCATTGGTACTATAACTGGCCATGGGTACTCCAAAATTTGGGCAAGCAGCCGCTTGACGCGACGGGCGCAACGACCACTGCAAAGAAACAGGATAATACGCAGTATTGGATAAAGATCCCGATAGTGTAGCGCGAACTCAGAGCCCGCCGAAGGAGCACTGGCGGGCGCAAGTTCGTGGTGGGTTTCGCAACCCCGCGGCCCTGCTGAGCCATCTGGGGCTGAGCTCGGCGCGCACCGACGAAAACAGGCATTTCCCGCTCAGGATTCCACAGGCTTTCGTAGAGCGCATGCGTGCCAACGACCCCGATGACCCTCTGCTGCTCCAGGTGCTGCCTGATCCGGGAGAAACAGAGTCAAATTCGGGCTTCAGCCTGGATCCGGTTGGCGACCTTGAAAGCCGCTCCGCGCCCGCCATCCTGCACAAGTACCGCGGACGCGCTCTGATCATGACGACCGGGGCTTGCGCGGTGCACTGCCGCTATTGTTTTCGGCAGCACTTCCCCTATTCCGGCCAAACGGTCACCCCGCGCCGCTGGGCAACAGCACTGAACTATCTCCGCGCGCAGGACGACATAGATGAGGTCATCTTCTCCGGTGGCGACCCATTGATGTTGTCAACCCATCAACTGCGCCAGCTCACCGATGACCTGGCCACGCTGCCGGCCATTCGACGCCTGCGTATTCATACAAGAATGCCCGTCGTTCTGCCCGATCGCGTCACTCCGAGGCTGCTCGATTGGCTGACGGACCTGAGGTTGCCCATGGTCATCGTGATCCACGCCAACCACGCGCAGGAGTTTGATGCCGCAGTCGATCAGGCACTGGACCAGCTTCGCTCCTGTGGCGCCCACTTGCTCAACCAGGCGGTGTTGATGCGCAGGATCAATGACAACCTTGATGACCTGAAGCAACTCATGGAAAGAGGTTTCAGCGCCGGTGTCTTGCCCTACTATCTCCATCAACTCGACCGCGTTGCCGGCAGCGCAAGATTCGAGGTGACCGATGACCGGGCCAGGGAACTGATCAATGGACTCAGGGAAAATCTTCCCGGTTATCTGGTTCCCCGCCTTGTGCGAGAGGAGCGTGATCAACCCTACAAGCTGCCCGTTCTTTGAGCATCGTCAAAGCTGATACTATTTCGTGGAGCCCGCCGGAAAACCTGCATGAACGCCTCAAGCCCGCTTAGGATACTGCTGGTTGGTGACGACCCCTCCCTGCTCCGACAACTTGAACAACTGCTCGGAAGCGAAGGAGCCGCAACCCTGGTATTCGCCGATACCGCCAACGCCATAGGTCGCGCATTTCATGAGCACGGCGTCGACCTGGTCCTGGCTTACGCCGACAGTGCCATACCCGAGTTGTCTGAGGCACTCCATCGCGAGGTTCGGGAGAGCGAACATGCGATCAGCGTCATCGCCGTTGTTGAACCGGAAGACCATACCGCGATGGCGACCGTTGCCAGATTCGGCGTCGAAGGACTCGTCAGCCCGGATAATGAGCGACGCTTGAAAGCCGTTGTTCTTCGCCACCTGAAACTGATCAGTGCCCGCCAGGAAGCCAGACTCGCCAATCAAAGGCTCGAGGAAATTGAAGAGCGCTACACCCTGCTGCTCGAGAGTTCCAATGAGTCTATCGCCTACCTGCACGAGGGATTGCACGTTTTTGCCAACCCCGCCTACCTTGAGTTGTTCGGTTTTCAAGATTTTGAAGATGTTGAAGGCCTTTCCATGCTCGACCTGATGGAGAGCAGCGACGACGATACCGATTTGAAGCAGGTCCTGAAGGCTTTGGCGCAGGATAAAATTCCGGAAGCGCCCCTGCTGGTGAAGGCAAATCGAGACGACGGCACCAGCTTCAACGGCGTAGTGATGTTTTCCCGGGCGCGCTATGGCGGTGAATCCTGCGCCCAGATGCTGATCCACGAAGACATGCCTGGTGCTGACCCTGCGCTGGCCGAGGAACTGCGCCTCATCAAACAGTCCGATCTCTTGACCGGGTTGCTCAACCAGGGGGCACTGGTCGACCATCTGGGAGAACTGCTCGCAGCCACTTCAGACAGCACCCATCTGGCCGTCATGATGATGTCGATCGATGAGCACGAGAAGGTGCAGTCCAGGGTCGGGATCGGCTCCAGCGACAAGCTCATTTGCCGCTTGAGCGAATTGTTTACGGCGGCGCTGGGAGAGCAGGTCCCGATGGCACGCTTGCGCGATCACATCTTCGCCGCAGTGCTTGAAAATTACGACGAGGATCAGGCCGACGCGATCTCCAAGAAGGTCGTCGAACACTGCCAGGGCAACGTGATAGAGATTGGCGATATCAGCCTGCCGGTAACGGTCAGTCTGGGACTCACCCAGGGCAGCAGTGCGGATCCCAGCCCTGAGGACCTGATCGCACAAGCCGATATGGCCTTGTCCGAAGCGCTGCGCTCGGGCGGCAACGCTTACGTCCGTTATCGACCCAGAATTTCCGCGTCCTCAGAAGACGGCGATATGGCCTGGGGCGAGCGCCTTGTCCACGCTCTTGATCACGACGAAATCCAGTTGCTGTCGTCGCCGGTTACCAGCATGGATGAGGACGATTTCATCATCCATGAAATTGACACGCGCCTGCGTTCGCAAGACAGCGAAGAAGTGGTTATGCCCTCGGTATTCAGCGCGGCCGCAAGCCGTATCGG
Source organism: uncultured Wenzhouxiangella sp. (assembly GCA_964540315.1). GTDB lineage: Bacteria > Pseudomonadota > Gammaproteobacteria > Xanthomonadales > Wenzhouxiangellaceae > Wenzhouxiangella. Next base: position 21,857 of record CAZIMY010000015.1, on the reverse strand, counting down.
GCTGGCGCCACGCATGGACCGTGATCTTCTTCGACGGCTCTCTCTCGCCCTTCAGGAACGGGAAGCCTCCAAAGACGATCTGTGGATGGCCACCCTTTCTCTGCAATCAGCGATGGATGCCAGCTTCTGTGATGACCTGGAAACGCAGATGAAAGGCGGGGCTCTGCCCGGTCGTCAGATGATCTGGGCGTTTCGCGACTTCGAGGTGCAGGACAAACTTCGTCAGACGCAGGAATTCATCCACCGTTTTGGCCCGATGGGTTGTCGATTTGCCGTCTGCGACGTAGTACCGGACAGCTCAACCGGACCAAGCCTGCGGTTCCTGGAGCTGGACTTCCTCCGCATTGCCCCGGAAATGGTCCAGAACCTGGGGCAAAACGAAGCTTTGCGGGACAAGCTTGCCGAACTGGTTCGCGAAGCTTCTCGCAACCACGTTCGAATTGTCGCTCCGCGGGTCGAAGACACCAGCGACCTGGCAACCCTCTGGCAACTCGGCATCACCCTGGTTCAGGGTGAATTCGTGCGTGAAAATGCGGCCCTTTGACCGAACGGCTAGCGAGCGCCCTCGGCCAAGGCCCTGATTCGCTCTTCCAGCGGCGGGTGGCTCATCAGCAGACGGCGCAGGCCTGTTCCGACCCGACCCCGGATACCGAAAGCTTCGACCGATTCCGGCAGCTGAGAGGGCTGTTGACTTGATCTAAGCCGCTCGAGCGCCGCAATCATGTTGGTCCGGCCAGCCAGTCTGGCGCCGCCAGCGTCAGCCCGGAACTCCCGCCAGCGCGAAAAAGCCATCACAATCATGCTGGCCAATATGCCAAGAACGATCTGCAGCACGATGACCGAAATAAAATATCCGGGGCCGTAGCCACGGTCGGAACGGAAAACCACCCGGTCAATGAATTGCCCCAGAACGCGCGAAAGCAGCAATACGAAGGTATTCAGGACGCCCTGCAGCAAGGTCAGCGTGATCATGTCGCCGTTGGCCACGTGGGCGACTTCGTGGCCCAGGACAGCCTCCACTTCGTTTGGTCGCATGTTCCTCAACAGACCGGTGCTGACAGCCACCAGCGCGTTGTTACGGGAAGCACCAGTCGCGAAGGCATTGGGTTCGGGCGCGTCATAAATGGCCACATCAGGCATGCCGATACCGCTCTCTGCGGCCTGCCGGCGAACCGTGTCGACCAGCCAGCGTTCGTCCCGGCCAGTAGGTTCTTTGATGATTTTTGCCCCTGTGCCCATCAAGGCCATGCGCTTGGACATCAACAAAGAGATCAGTGCGCCGCCCATGCCAAAGATGAGCGCAAATAGAAGCGTTGCCGCATGGTTGACGTTGATCCCTTGGGCGACCAACCACGGCTCCAGCAAAGTCATTACGATCCCGAGAACGACCATGACCGCCAGATTTGTTGCGACGAAAAGCATAATTCGCTGCATGATTTCTAAGTTTCCTTATGAATTGCGAATAGGAGCGATCAGCGGATCATACAATGCGTACGATCAAATCAGAATCCAAGGCCGCCGGTGCGCGCCGCGGGAGCTTGATGCATGAATGGTTTGCCAACAGGGCGTTTCGCACCCTCGCCAACCGGCGACTTGCATTTTGGTTCGCTGGTGGCTGCCGTGGCCAGCTTTCTCGACGCTCGGTCAAGAAACGGGCGCTGGCTGATACGGGTTGAAGATCTTGACCCACCCCGCGAGGTCGAAGGTGCCGCTGAGCGCCAGCTGGCAGTGCTTGAACGCTACGGCATGGTTGCGGATGAGTCACCCGTTTATCAAAGCCACTCCCGGCAGCAGCATGACGCGGCCATTGCAAACCTTCTGGACCGGGGCCTCGCTTTCCCTTGTGCCTGTTCTCGCAAGCAATTGCCGGAGAGCGGCATCTACCCGGGCACCTGCAGAAACGGTATTCCAGCGGGGTTGGCCGCGCGGTCGGTTCGTTTCAGAACAAATGATTCGGTCGTTGAATTCGTTGATCAAGTGTTTGCCGAACAAACGCAGGTGCCGGCCGAACAGACAGGCGATTTCATCATCCGGCGAGGTGATGGACTGATTGCCTACCAACTGGCCGTGGTGGTTGACGATGCGGCTGCCGGCATCACAGATATTGTCCGAGGCGCTGACCTGCTTGATTCGACGGGTCGACAGATTCTGCTCCAGCGCGCGCTTGATCTGCCAATGCCCACTTATGTCCATTTGCCCTTGGTCGTGGATCCCAACGGCAGAAAACTCAGCAAGTCCGACAGCGATGACCCGGTGGCCAATATGGTTCCTCGACAAGCACTGGCGCTGGCGCTCTCAGTATTGGGTCACCCTCCCCCAACCGACAGACAAGACATACACTCGATTTGGTCATGGGCACTTGCAAACTGGAACCGCGCGCGAATTCCGCGCGGGCCGGTAGTCGTGCAAACGGGCAGGATCGAGGGCTATACTCGAAACGTTCCTTAAAAAATCAGCCTGCCAAGTAATGCCATCCAGCTACCTCGATTTTGAGCAGCCCATTGCCGAACTGGAAGCCAAGATCTCTGAGCTGCGCAATGTCGGTTCGGACAACGAACTAAACATCGAAGAAGAGATACGGCGACTGGAAGCCAAGTGCCGCGATTTGACCGACTCTATCTTCGCCGAACTCAGTGACTGGCAAATCGCCCAGCTGGCCAGGCATCCTGAACGTCCGTACACGCTCGACTACATCCCCATGATCTTCGATCGCTTCGAGGAGCTTCATGGCGATCGGGCTTACGGGGACGATCCTGCAATCGTGGCAGGCCTGGCCGAACTCGACGGCCGCCGATTCGTCGTGATCGGTCAGCAAAAAGGCAGGGATACCCGTGAGAAAGTCCGGCGGAATTTCGGCATGCCCCGACCGGAAGGCTATCGGAAAGCGCTGCGCCTGATGAATATGGCAGATCGATTCAGGCTTCCAATCGTCACTTTTATCGACACGCCCGGAGCCTATCCCGGGGTCGGTGCCGAGGAGCGCGGCCAGTCCGAGGCCATTGCCCGCAACCTGTCGTGCATGGCGCGCTTGCCCGTGCCCATCGTCTGCAATGTGATCGGGGAAGGAGGCTCCGGTGGAGCCCTGGCCATCGGTGTCGGCGACCGGACAAACATGCTGCAGTACAGCATATACAGCGTCATCTCACCCGAGGGATGCGCCTCGATCCTGTGGAAAGACGCCGAGCGAGCGGCGACAGCCGCAGAAGCGCTTGGTCTGACCGCGCCTCGCCTGAAGTCGCTAAATTTGATCGACAAGATCATCAAGGAGCCGGCCGGTGGCGCCCATCGAAACCCGCGTGAGGTCGCTCAACGCCTCAAAGAGACAATTTTTGCCCAAACCGAGGTTCTGATGCGCAAACCGGTCGAGGACCTGCTGGACGAGCGCTACCAGCGCCTCATGAGCCCGGGTGTCTTCGGCGACAGCTGAGGCGCAGGACGGTCGGGGGCCGGTGCTCGATCCTGCCCTCGTCAACTGGCCTGGCCAGGGTGAAATAGTGGTGGCGTTCAGCGGTGGCCCGGACTCAGCCTGCCTGCTGCATCTGCTGGCCAACAGCAGCCGCCGCCGAGACCTGAAGGCCGTTCATGTCGACCATGGCCTGGATCGAGGCAGCGCTCGGCGCTCTGAACAGGCACAGTCGATCGCCAAACAAATGGGCGTTCGCTGTTTCGTCGAACGCGTGCAGGTTCGACGCGCCGGGTCGATAGAGGCCAATGCGCGTCATGCCCGCTACGCGGCTTTAAAACAGCACCTCGAAGTTGATTCCGTCCTGGTGACAGCCCACCACGCCAATGACGTGGCTGAGACCATGTTGCTGCGCCTGTTAAGAGGGTCCGGTCCAGCGGGACTTGCGGGTATTCCGGCGCAGAGACCATTTGGCCAGGGTCACTTGGTTCGACCCTTGCTGGCCATCCGGAAAGAGCAAATCCAAGGCTATCTGGAGCAGCATGGCATTGCCAGCATCCGTGATCCGGCCAACGATCTGGTCAGCCTGGACCGAAACTTTCTGAGGCATGAAGTACTGCCGCTGCTGCAAGAGCATTTTCCCGGTTTCGTGCAGGCGTTCGCTCGTTCCGCCCGTCTCAACCGTTCAGCATCCACTATCCTGGCAAACCTCGCCAAGGCCGATTTCACCCGGGCCGAACAGGCCGGGCCCAGACTGGACCTGGATTGCCTCACGGGTCTAAGCGATTTTGGCCTCGCTGAAGCAGTCCGTCACTGGTGCATCCACCATTCGAAATCTCCCCCGCCGGGCCCGAGACTCGACGAGTTTGTTCGTCAGGTCAAACGCGCCGGGACTGACAGACAACCGGCGCTCGATTGGGACGATGGCCGTCTGCAGCGCTATGGGGGGTCGCTTTGGTTACAGCCGGCCGCTCCAATCCAGTCAGGCTGGACGTTCAGCTGGGACGGCAAGGCATCTCTCGAGCTACCCGAACCGGCGGGAACGCTGTCTTTCTCGTCGTCACCAAAAGGCCTGAAGCTGCGCGTATGCTCCGGGCAGCCCGGCGACAAGCTCAGGCCTGCCGGATCGAGTGGGCGCCGCCCCGTGAAGAAACTGCTGGCCGAGGCTGGTGTTCCGCCCTGGTTAAGAACGCTATGGCCGCGAATCTGGAGCGATGGCCAGCTCGTCGCCCTGGGCGATCGCTGGATGGACCCGCAATTTGCCAACCAGCTCCGCGAGCAGGGTTGCCGCCTGCAGTGGAACAGCGACCTTTCCCGGCAACGGCTAGGGAGCCTCTGAATTATTCTGCGCGGGCGCGACGGTGTCTTTGCGGGAGCACTCGTCGTGGCTTCGGCGAGCGAAGTTTGGTCAATCCAAATGAGGGAGCCGAAACGCGCTCCACGCAGGATTATTCAGAGGCTCCCTAGTACCTGACCCGAAGACAGTTTAGAATCGAAGACATGGCAAAAGTAAAAAAAGACCTTGAAATCGAGGAACTTCCAGACTTCGAGTCCTCTCTAAAAGAACTCGAACAACTGGTTGAAAAGATTGAAGATGGTGAGCTTTCTCTACAGGAATCTCTCGAGCAATTCGAGCGAGGAGTCAGCCTCAGCCGGCACTGCCACAGCATGCTCGAAAAAGCCAGACAGACGGTTACCGTATTGACTGATGTGGACAACCCCGCCTCCGAAGGTCCTTTTGCCGGAGAGCCATCAACGCGCGGAGATGAACCGGCCTAAGCGGCAGCGCCAATCTGACGAAAAGTCAGGTTGATCCGTTTCCGGCTGATCCGCAGAGCGCGCGGTAATTGGTGCAGCCAGTGGCGCTGCAGATCGCCCCTCATGACCAGCAGGCTTCCGGATTTCAACAGAAACTCGATCCGCTCCTCTTCTCCGTTTCTCGGCTTGAGCAGGAAACGACGTTCCGCGCCGAAGCTCATGGAGGCGATGACCGGATTTGATCCCAGCTCTCGCTCGTCGTCAGCATGCCACCCCATGTAATCGCGGCCATCCCTGTAGAGATTGCACAACACGCTGTTGTATTTTCGACCACTCAGCTCCTCGGCGATACGCCTCAGTTTCTCAAGCTCACCCGTCCAGGGCCGAGCTTGCAGCGTCAGCCCTGAATAACGGTAGTTCACTCCGCGATTCCCGTAAAAGGCGGTCAATCGGGGCTGTGGAATCGATCGACCAAACATACGAACAGGCAGTTGGCGCCACTCCAGTCGGCCACTGAGCTCTTGCTCTGCATCGACAATCTCGCTATGTGGAGCGGCGAGAGGCCAGTACTCCACCTGCCCGTGGGGCGCCAGATCAAGCCTGGTTTTTTCGTGTCCAAATACTGGGCGTGTCACATCTTTGACCCTCTTGGGCTTATGATCTTGCCATCCGGCGGCAACGCTGGACTAAACATGAAACTAATGAGGAGAGGAATTCATGAAATCTTGTTCACGGCGCAATTTGTTCCGCCTGGCCGGAGCTGGTTCTCTTGCACTGCTGTTGCCTGCGATGACACGTATGTCTGACGGGTTGGCCTGGGCAGAGGAGAACCGTTTGGACCCCGAAGGTGCCCAGGCCAAGGCCCTGGGTTACGTCCACCACTACAGCGAGGTAGATCAAGCCAGTCATCCGCGCTACCAGGAAGGGCAGATTTGCGCTGGCTGCCAGCTCGCGCAGGGCGATCTTTCCGCCGACTGGTTTGGATGCAGCATTTTCCCGGGTAAGCAAGTCGCCCACGACGGCTGGTGCACCGCCTGGGTTCAGCGCCAAGGCTAGTCACAGTGTCTCGCTGGGCTGGGCCAGTGTCCAGCTCAGCGGGCTTTTGCCAGAAGCCACCAGGAAAACCCTGCAAGCGCTAACGCCGGCCCAACAGCGACTGCGGTAACGGGCCAGGACAGCACCAAGCCCAGGTAAGCCATCAGTTCCGCCAGAAGCTGGAAACTCAGGCCGAGCGTCAGCGCTGCAACAATACGAACGCTGACCGCCCGGCTTTTCAGCGGCACCGCCGCCGTCGCCATAGCCGCCAAGACCATCCCCAAACAGCTCAGCGGCAAAGCCAGCCGACGCCAGAGAACCATCTCGAATTCAGCAACCTCCTGATTTCGTTCGTTGAGAGAAGCAACGTACTGCCAAAGGTCAGTCAGCGACAGACTTGCCGGGGGGCTCAAAAGGAGCTCAAGTTGCCGGGCCGTCAGAAACGAACTCCATCGCCACTGGTCGAGCCTGCGAATGTCCTTCACACCGTCCACCTCATAGCTGCGAACGGTCACCGACTCCAGCAGCCATGTGCCATCAGAATCAATCACTGCGCTATCGGCTTGGGTATGGTCGATAAGCCCGCCATCGGCAGCAAAACGATAGAGATTGATTTCCGTCGGAATGCGACCAAGATACAGATTCTGAACATTCAGGAACTCGTTGTTACTCCGCACCCAGAGCCCGTGAGAAGGATCCCATAGACCGCTCTCGCCCAGCGATGCACCGACCAGTTTCTCAGGTGCCTGCTGCATCAGCGGTGTCAGCCACTGCAGGCTGGCGAGTGCCAAACCCGCAATCAGAATGCCGGGCAGCAGGGCAATGCCGGTGAGCCGCCAGAGTGACACGCCGGCTGCACGCATCACGGTCAGTTCATTGCGCACCTGAAGCGCGCCCATAGCGGAGGCCGTTGCAAGAATCGTGATGACCGGCAACAGGTCGATCAAGCCTTCTGGAAGCACCTGGGCGGCAGCGAGCCCAAGCCTCACAAGGTCTAGAGAACTGGCGACGCCGTCTTCAAGACCTTCTAACAGCTCCAGCAGCCAAAGCAGTGCGCCAATCGCGGATGCGGTCACCAGGTAGGACACCAGCAAGCGGTTGAACAGATATTCGCGCAAAATCTTCACAGCGGCGGTCCCGGGCCACGCTGGACCACCCAATACCGCGCCGCCAGCAGCGCAAGAACAGCCAGCGGCACGACAAAAGCGCCGGGCACCACCGGAAATTCGCCCTGCTCCAACCAATTGATCATCACGCCCAGCAGGCTGAAGTAGAGGGTTCCGACCACGGTTGCGCTAAGAACACGCGCCGACTTGCCACTGCGCGGGTTGATCCGACTCAAGGCCAGACCCGCAAGGCCCAAAACCAGCACCGTCAAAGGTCCGGTGAGCCGCCATTGCAGCTCAGCCATTTCCACTGCAGTGGGCGCGCCAAGCAGCTGCGAGGTCGACATGGCTCGCCTGAGGCGTTCTCGCCCCGGCGGTTCGTCCAGGCGAAGAACCATTGCAAATCGGTCAAAGCGACCAACAATGTCCGGCTGGCCTTGCGACGCCATCGTGTAGCTGTGGACATCGCCCTCGAACACCAGACGAACCTGACCGTTGCCAGCAGACTCCTGCATCAGGCGCTGGGCACGAATCAGTCCGCTAACCTCGTCGGCCTTTTGGCGCACCATGACATCTTCCAGGCCTTGTTCGGAACGCCCCTGTGCGTAAATCAACCAGTGCTCATCACCAACCTGAAAACGTCCGGGCTCAACTCGGGTCAAGTCCAACTCAGCCGCCAGCTGCTTCTCGAGGGCGTAGAGCTTTTCATAGGCCCATGGCCTGAACAGCATGGAAGCAGCCGCGACGCCCAGCGCAAAGACGCTGATCGTTACCACCAGGGCTTTGGCCACCCGGCGGCGACCCGCCCCGACCGAAGCAAGGGCAATGATTTCGTGGGCGGCCTGCAAGCGCCCGAGGCCAATGACGGTCCCCAGCAGCACGGCAATAGGCACCAGAACGTCGGCAAACAACCCCAGCCTCAGCATGGACATCTGGAACACGATATCCATCGGCAGCCCCTCGAGGGCTGCGCGGCCCAGCAGTCGGCTGGCGTAGAAAACCAGAACAACGATCGTCAGAAACAGGAGAATGGCCAGGATTGGCCGGAGTATTTCACGGGCCAGGTATCGCTCAATCAGCATGGTCAAGCGACCCTTTCGGACAAGACTCGCTCGACCATGGCAAGGTCGTCTGCGTTGTCCACATCAACGGCGGCCAGCGGATCATCGATCAAAACTGGCTGTATGTTTGCACCAACGCGCTCTGACAGGCCTGAAAATGCCGCCTGCAGGCTAAGACGACCCGCAAGATATCGCGTCAGGTTCGCCAGCCCTAAGAGTGACACGATACGCCATGGTTTCTTGCGCTCTTGCTCGACTTTTTGCCATAGCGCCAGAATCCGGCGCACGCCGTCCGTATCGTTCAGAAGAAACAGGTTGGTGCCGCAGGCCGAGAAATCGCTGAAGCGATAGCGAGTTCGTCGGGATCCGGGAAAACGCGCCGTCACCTTGTGCCAGTCTGCCAGCCCCAGAAAAAGGCTAGCGGCACCCTGATCACCCGCTTTCATCAGAGTCTCCAACCAGGCGCGATCAAGAAGCACGTGGTCAGCCGTAAGCAGCAGGCAACGGCTGGTTTGACAGCGATCTATGGCCGACAGAATGCTGTCCACCAGCCTGGCTCCCGGCTCCAGCATTACCATCGGCTTTTTTTGTCCAATCCCGCAGCCTTCGACCACACTGGCGTAGTCATCCGTCCGGGGCGCGACCACCATGATCCGGCCTGCCGGGCCCCAGTCGCAAAGCGTTGTCAGGACGTGGGCAAGCATGGCAGAACCACAAACGGGGACCAGCGCCTTGCCGGGGACACCCGCTGAAACAGCCATCGGGTCGCCTTGACGACGGTCGCCGGCGAGCACGATGCAGTCGACCTTGGCCGGACAGTCAGTCAATTGGCCTGCCATACATCCGGTAGCGCTTCGAAAGCCTGCCGCCCATGGCGTGAATCAGGGAATTCATGCCTTTGTTGTCTTCCAGAATCCACGACATTTCAACTTGACGAACGCCGCTCTCATACAGCGCATGGCGGATGCTATCAATCATTCCAAAGCTGATTGCCGCGCCCAGGGACCCGCCCTGGAAGCGCCGTTTCACACCCATCAGCGGCACTCTGGCCGTGGTTGCCCGCGCCCGCTTCAAGCGCCATAAAAGACGCGCCCAACCGGTGGGCATCAGTCGGCCTTTTAAATCGCTGATCCATTCGTTGAGATTGGGCAAGGCGATAATGAAACCCGCTGGCTCGCCGTCAACTTCTGCGATACAGGCGTGGCGGGGATTAAGAATCCGCCGGATTTCGCGACCCGTATGGGCAAATTCCTCCCGGGTCAGCGGGACGAACCCCCAGTTCTCAGCCCAAGCGTCGTTGAACAAGTCGCGCAGCAGTTCGACCTCCTGAGCATAGTGACTCATGTCAAGCGGCCGAAACTCAAGGCTTCCCCTGCGGCGGTTTACCATGCGCGTCATCGCAGGCGGCGCCGAAAAGTCCGGCGCCACCAGATACGCCAGAAGGTCTTTTTCTCCGCCCAAACCAGACCCCTCAAAAAGTGACTGGTAGTAGGCCGGCGCGTGCCCCATGAGAATCATTGGCGGTGTTTCTCGGCCCTCCACCAGCAGTCCGCAGGACTGGTTGATGCTCAAGTCGTACGGTCCCCGCATCCGCTGACACCCCTGTTTTTTCAGCCATGCTGCCGCATGATCCAGCAGTTGTCCGGCGACTTCCTCATCGTTGACCGACTCAAACTGACCGAAGTAGCCGACTGACTGGCCGTTCTCCGAAGCCTGCAGCTGATCAACCTGCGCGCTGATGGAGCCCACCGGCTGGCCGTCTCGATACGCCAGGAATAATTGGCCGCAAGCATGCCCAAACCAGGGGTGACGCTGCGACCATAACTGCTTTCTCTCCATCCTGAGCGGCTCGATCCAGCAAGGGTCTCGCGCATATATCTGCCGGGACAGCCGCCAAAGCGCCCGCCAGTCGCTCGGCCGGTCAACCGGAGAAATCGTGATGCAGCTCATGGACAGGCAATGTAACGGATTTGAGCGGTATGTTTTCTTTATCTTACCCGCGTTCTATAATGATGGATTCGCTCGGCCTCCAGCATGCGCCGTGCGGGTCATGACCAAAAAGAAGGAAAACCCACGCTTTGATGCTGCAGCCTACGCCAACAGACAATTCCCTTCCGCTAAAAACATCTGGTTACCGCAGCCTGGCAGAGGCTCTGGATTATGCGTCCAGGGGCGAAACCGGATGCAATTTTTACAATGGCCGCGGTGATCTGCAGCGGAGCCTGAGCTACGCTGAGCTGCGCGAGCAATCGGTGGCACTTGCCAAACGGTTGCACGGCCTTGGATTGGACCGGGGCAGCCGAGTCGCGCTGGTTGCCGAAACCCATCCTGAATTCCTGATCTTTTTCTTCGCCTGCCAGTACGCTGGGCTGGTGCCCGTCCCGTTGCCAGCAGCGGTCCATCTGGGCGGTCGGGAGGCCTTTGTAAAGCACCTGCGCGCAATGCTTCTCGATTGTGACGCCAGGGCCGCGTTTGCGCCCGAGAATTTCGCCGGCTTCCTCGAGGAGGCCAGTGCGGGCCTGGATCTGGCGCTCTCAGGGTCTTTGAAAGACTTTTCTGAACTGTCCCCTGCCAGCGAATTGCCGCCACAGCCACAAGCTGACGAGTTGGCGTACTTGCAGTACACCTCGGGCAGCACGCGGTTTCCCCGCGGCACCATGATCACGCAGGCTGCGGTGCTCGACAACCTGGCCGGCATTCTGCAGTTCGGCGTCCAGATCCGGCGCGGTGATCGTTTCATGTCCTGGCTGCCCTTCTATCACGATATGGGGCTGGTCGGGCTGATCCTGGGCCCTGTTGTCTCGCAGCTTTCGGTTGACTACCTGGGAACCCGGGAATTCGCCATGCGGCCCAGGCTCTGGCTTAATCTCATGTCGCGCAATCGCTCAACGATCTCGTTCAGCCCTCCGTTCGGCTTCGCGCTCTGCGCAAGACGACTACACCGGGGCAAGGCCGAGGAGTTTGACCTGCGAGCATGGCGCGTAGCAGGCGTTGGCGCAGAAATGATTCGCGCAGCGTGGCTGAAGGCGTTTGCTCGGGTGTTGGCGCCGGCCGGGTTTAACCAAACCGCCTTCCTGCCGTGCTACGGCATGGCCGAGTGCTCTTTGGCCGTAAGCTTCGCGCCTCTTGGTCAGGGGCTCGAAACGGATCTCCTGGATGCCGATCGCCTGGCAACCGGGCGGGTGGCGGTGCCCGCATCGCAGAGCGGGGAGTCTGGCTCGCGGACAACGGAATTTGTCAACTGCGGCCGGCCCCTGCCGGGTTACGAAGTCGAAATTCGCAGCGAAGATGGGCAACTTGCGGCCGAGCGGGAATGCGGCGTCATTTATCTCCGCGGCAAGAGCATCATGACCGGATATGCCAACAATCCCGAGGCGACCGCGGCCGCGCTGGGACCCGACGGTTGGCTGAATACCGGGGACGTGGGCTACCGCGCCGGTGATTCGCTCATCATCACCGGGCGGGCCAAGGATTTGTTGATCATCAACGGTCGCAATATCTGGCCACAGGATCTTGAGTGGGTCGCAGAGCAACAATCCGAAGTCCGGCCGGAGGATGCATCAGCGTTCTCGATCCCCATCGAAGACGGCAGCGAGATCGCAGTCCTGGTCGTCCAATGCCGCGAACAGGACGCTTTTCGCCAGGCTGATCTGGTCGAAAGGCTCAAGCAACGCATCCAGTCGGAATTCGGTATCGCCTGTCTGATAGAGCTTGTCCCCTTGCACACCCTCCCCAGGACGTCGTCAGGCAAACTGTCGCGCAGCGGCGCAAGGCAGGACTTTCTCAAACGCAACAACCTTGAAGATCATCCTATCCTGCCGCGAGCACTCGTCGACCGCACCCCGCACACGGCGGCCACCGAGTCATCGGGCACCTGACGCGGCCGGTTTCAGGCATCACCGAGCAAGCCCGCCAGACGGTCGCCTTGACCGGCGCCACAGGCTTTGTAGGCCGGGTTTTCACTCGTCGACTATTGGCCGAGGGGTATCACGTCCGGGCATTGACCCGGCGACCTGATCAGTCGCTTGACCACCAAGCGATGATCCAGATTGAGGGCAGTCTCGAAAGCCCCAGGGCACTCGACGAACTTTGCAGCCAATGCGACTGCCTCGTGCATTTAGCCGGCGCAATTGCCGGACGCAGCGAACAAGAATTCGTTCGAACAAACGCCGTCGGCACCAGAAATCTTACCGACGCCATGGAGCGCACCAATCCGGGCTGCCGAATTCTGTACGTCTCCAGTCTGGCCGCCCGAGCCCCGATGCTCTCCAACTACGCATACAGTAAGCACCTGGCGGAAAAAATTGTTGAGAGCAGCCACCTCGAGTGGCTGATTTTGCGGCCGCCGGCGATTTACGGCCCCACCGACCCTGCACTCGCCCCCCTATGGAAAACACTGGCCCGGGGTTGGCTGATCCAGACGGGTTCAGATCAGGCGCGTTTTTCGCTGCTGCACGTCGACGACCTATGTGCGGCGCTCTGCCAGCTGATCGGAAGCACGTGGCCGTGCGCCCAAACGCGTTGCCTGGACGATGGGCGGCCGAACGGCTACGCCTGGCAAGACGTCAGAGAAATCGCCGCCAGGACCGGGCAGCGCCGGGTCCGCACCCTCAAGCTGCCCAGCAAACCCCTGTCTTTGCTGGCTTTCCTCAATGAAAAAGCCAGTCACATTAGCGGGCACTTGCCGATGCTCAGCTTAGGCAAGGTCCGCGAACTCACACACCATGACTGGGTTTGTAGCGATAATATCTCCGACATTCTTCCCGAGTGGCGGCCCACGCGTGCGCTTGGGGAGGCACTTACCGAACTCCCTGGATGGAACATCGGCGTTTGATATGGATTCTCTCAAGCAGGTTGAAGACGCGATCAAGGTCGCGCTGGAACGCGCACTGCCGGATCAACAGCCAATGGATTGGAGCGCGCGTTTGACCGGAGATATCGGGCTCGACTCGGTACAGATCATGAACCTGGTCATGGAAATAGAGGACGAGCTCGATATGTCGGTACCCATCGAAACACTGGCCGAGGTACAAACCCTCAACCAGTTGTCCGAAAGACTGTGCCAACTACAGAAGCCAAATCCATGAGCTTGTTCGATAAATTTCAGGCCGTTGTCGAAGCCAGAAATGCGCTGGCCGGCGGCGGAACCGCAGCCATCGCCACGCCTATTGAATCCGTGCAATCCGCCACGCGCGGCTACATCAATGGGCGAGAGGTACTGCTGGCCGGCACCAACAACTATCTCGGCCTCACATTCAGCGAGCCGGTCCTGGACGCTGCTCAAGCAGCGCTTTACTCGCTGGGCGCCGGCACGACCGGCTCACGCATGGCTAACGGCAGTTACGACCTCCATCGGTCTCTTGAACAAGAATTGGCCAACGCTTTCGGCTGGCCCGCGGCCATCGTGTTTTCAACCGGATATCAGGCCAATCTCGGTGCGCTTTCTACGCTGGCGGGACGGGGCGAGTATCTGGTATTGGACTCCGACAGCCATGCCAGCATCTACGATGCGGCCCGTCTCAGCCAGGCTGAAACCATTCGCTTTCGCCACAACGACCCAGAGAATCTGGATCGTCGACTGACCCGCTTGGGTGATCAAGCGAAGAGTGCGCTGATCGTCGTGGAAGGCCTCTATTCCATGCTCGGCGATCAACCTCCACTCGAAGCCTTTGTCGAAATCAAAAACCGACACGGGGCCTGGCTGTTAGTGGACGAAGCCCATTCCTTTGGCGTTTTCGGCGACCGCGGTCTGGGGCTTACAGAGGCCTGCGGATTGCTTGACGAAGTTGATTTCATCGTCGGAACCTTTTCCAAGAGCCTGGCCGGATTGGGCGGGTTCTGCGTATCACCGCACCCGCAGCTTGACGCGATGCGGCTTGCCAGCCGACCCTACATCTTCACCGCCTCGCCTTCACCGGCCACGATTGCTGGCACCAGAGCCGCTCTGCAGCAATTACTGGAGGGTCAGGCACTGAGGAAGCAGCTCCATCGCAACTTTGAGCGCTTTTATGCTGCCACCAAGGCCATGGGATACGAACTCGGCAGCGAGACCCCAGGACCGGTGGCCGCCATTCTGATGCCCGATAGAGGCACCGCACTCGCCCACTGGCACAGCCTGTTGGAATCCGGTGTCTACGCTAACCTGATGATTCCTCCAGCCACGCCATCTGGCCTGAATCTCTTGCGCATCTCCCTGAGCGCTGCCCACACCGACGACGACGTGGATACGATGATTAATGCGCTCCAGGAGCTCGCACCAGTGGCAGCCTATAATCAGACCGCATGAACGAGAGCGAACAGAAAAAGTGGATCCAAGAGGCGCACGCCCAGATCCACGACCTTTTTGATCGACATGCCGGCATTTACTGGAGCGACCTCTTGGTCAGTTCGGGCGCGGCGTGGATCGCGGCAACGGCCTACTTCACGCTGCCGCCCGGTTCGATCGGACAAATAATCGCCTTCGTCATAGCCGGGGTCTGCTTTTACCGGGCCGGCACTTTCATGCACGAAATCATCCATATGCCGCGTTCGGAAATGCGCGGCTTCAAGCACGCCTGGAACCTGCTGGTCGGGATCCCTCTACTCATGCCGTGGATTTTGTATCGGAATCACGTCGAGCATCACTCACGAGCCCACTTCGGCACACCGCGCGACGGTGAATACCTGCCGCTCGCCGCAGCCCCGCTGCGTGAGACGCTGTTTTATCTGCTGAGGTTGCCCTTACTGCCGCTGATGGCGTTTGCACGTTTTGCGATTGCCGGACCACTTTCGCGGCTCTCTCCGACCTTGAGAGCCTGGGTGCTCAGGCGCGGAAGCGCCTATGCTTCAAACCCCTATTACAGCAAACCTTTTCCCGAAAAAGAAAGACCCAAGCTAGAGACTGCGGAGTGGCTTGCGCTGGGATGGATCATGTGCTGGGTGGGGATGACAGCATTCGGACCGGTGGAGCTCATCCACTGGGCGATGGCGTGGCTGCTCCATGCCTGGACACTGGGCCTGAACTGGGTTCGAAACCTCGCTGCCCACTCCTATTCCCGGCGCGGCGAGACCATGTCTCATCTTGAGCAACTTGAAGACTCGGTCAATCTGACCGGACAGACCTGGCTGACGGTCTGGCTGTTTCCCGTCGGGCTTCGCTACCACGCCCTCCACCACTTGTTCCCAGGGCTGCCCTATCACAACCTGGGTCGAGCACACCGCCGCTTGATGAAGCGCTTCGGCGAAGAATCTCCTTATGCGGCGGCCAACCATGACAACTACTTTACGGTTGTCGGCACTCTGCTCAAAAAGGCAGCCTCAGTGCCTGAAAGCGAGTCCGCAGTAACGACATGGCGCAAGGGGCAAGCGGCCTGATTTCGCTGCCGCCATGCGCTCCTTATCATCAGCCACTGATCCAAGCATCAAGGCGCCGAAAAGCTCATCCGGAACGGCCTCGAGCGAGACCTGTATCCTGGTCAATCCAAAGAGCTTTCGCATTCACGCTGGTGCCAAGCTCCAGCAAATCTGCAGCACGGCGAAGGCGGCCGGCGTTTCGCTGCACGTTGTCCACCACCCGGAAGAAATTTCAGCGGCTCTGACTAGCCACCGGCAGGATCCACCCAGACGGCTGATCATTATTGGCGGAGACGGCACTGTCCAGGCGGCCTTGGCAGAGTTGGTTGAAACACCACCGGCCAGACTTCCGTTCATTCTGGTACTGGGCGGCGGCCGAACCAACTTTACCGCTCGCGATCTGGGAACGCATGCCACTCCGAACTACTGGCTGCAGCGCGCGCTGAATTCGCCAGAAGACTTCAGGACAGAGCACCGCATGATACTGAGCCTGCAACAGCAGTCCACACGGAAGAGACTGCACGGTTTTTTTATCGCTGGCGCGCTCGTCGATCACGTGATACGAGATTGTCATGATTACCGCACCAGACATCAGGGTTGGCTGCGAACCGGACACCCATCTTCAGCTTGGCGAGTCATACAGCTGGCGGTTACCGGTCTTTTCGGACGATCGAATTTCCTGCCGCCGCATATGCGGATCGACGCCGGCCGTCTCGGCTCCCTCGACCAGACGGTTCGAATCCTGATCATGAGCTCGCTGGAGCATCAAAGGGGCCTGATCAATCCTTACGACAGCCGGGGTTCAGGCAGCTTGCGTCTGACCGCTGTTACTCAGAGCGCGGAGGGATTCTGGCGCCGTTTGCCGTTCCTGCTCCGGGGACGGCTAGGCAGCCGGCAAACACCCGACGCGGGCTATCTCAGCGGGCGCACCGAACGGGTTGTCATCCAAGGCTTGCAGTCGGTGTGTATTGATGGACAGGAATGCGAATTCTTGCCCCATGAGGATGTGTTGGTCAAAGCCGGACCCACCTTCAGCTTTATGGTGCCATGACATCCCTGACAGACGTTATGGCAGCGGACCTGGCGCGACCGCCGCCAACGGGCCTAGCGCCTTTGCTGGCGGCGCTTCAATCGCGCTATGGCGAAGCATTGCAGGCCATCGTTCTTTACGGCTCCTGCCGACGGGACAAGGAAATTCATGATGGGCTGGTCGATTTGCTCGTATTGGTCAGCAGCTACCGTGCCGTCCACGGCGCCCATCCTGCCCGCATCTTCAACTGGCTTCTGCCGCCAAACGTTTACTTCCTGCAGGTCCGGAACGGTCAGCGCCCGTTGCGCTGCAAATATGCCGTGGTCACCCTTGATCAGTTCGCCAGTCGCTGCGAGAGTTTCGGCGATCACTATTTCTGGGCGCGATTCAGCCAACCCGCCCGCCTGTTGTTTGCCAAAGACAACGCTGCATCCGGGCCTCGAATCGCCGCGGCGCGAGCGGCGGCAGCGCGGCAATACGCATCCCGAATTGCGCCCATACTGCCATCACCTTTGTCCTGCGAGGATTTCTGGGAGTTAGCGTTGTCAACCACCTATCGCTGCGAATTGCGCCCAGAATCGCCCGATAACGCCCGCCGCCTGATTGCGGCGGATCCCGAATATTGGCAAAGCCTCACCCGGGCATTGGCCGGCGAGGGTCTTCTGGAACCGGCTGGCCAGGACCATTTTGCGCAACCGGCTTCAAGCAGTTTCGGTAAACGACGGTTCCGCCTTGAATGGCAGCTGCGACGGGTCACCGGAAAGCTGTTCAACCTTGCGAGGCTTTTCAAAGCTGCGGGAACCTTCAGCAACGGCATTGACTACATCACCTGGAAAGTTGAACGCCACAGCGGTGTCCGCGTTGAGCCTACCGAGCGCATGCGCCGCCACCCTCGACTGGCAGCCTGGGGACTTGCCTGGCGGCTATGGCGCCAAGGGGGATTCCGGTGAGGGGTCAAGACCAGGGCGCTCTCAGGATGCTTTGGACCTTTGCCCGGGCGTACCCTGGCAGAACGAGTCTGGCCTTGTTGGCCCTGGTCGTTGCCGGTTTGCTCGATGGGCTGGGCCTGTCGCTGCTGCTTTCAATGCTTAATCTCGCAACCGGCGAGGAGGCCGACCCTTCTCTTCCTGAGCAAGTCGCGCTGGGCGTGGTTGAGCAACTGGGGCTTGAACCGTCGCTGGTTACGCTTCTGACACTGGGCATAGGAATGATCGCCATCAAGGCCGCGATTGTGCTGCTAGCCAATCGGCAGGTGGGTTATACGGTGGCCCACGTTGCGACAGATTTGCGCTTGAACCTGATCCGAGCCGTCATGGGAAGCCGCTGGCGCTACTACCTTGCCCAGCCTGTCGGCAAACTTTCCAATGCCATGGCCACCGAGGCCCACCGCGCATCAGAAGGCTTTTTTCAAGGCGCGATCATGGCCACGCAGTTCATTAACGCCCTGATCTACGCCAGTCTGGCCCTGCTGATTTCTTGGCAGGCCAGCCTGATCGCCCTGCTGGTCGGTGGTTTCCTGCTGGGGCTGCTGCACTTTCTGGTGCGCATGGCCGGCGGCGCCGGCCGCCATCAGACCGGACTGCTCAAATCTCTTCTCTCGGCGATGACAGACCAACTTGGCGCGGTCAAACCACTGAAAGCCATGGGACGCGAGGACCATGTCGACGGCATGCTCTCGAACCAGACCCGCGATCTGAAGCGGGCGCTTAAAAATCAGGTTTTCGCGAAGGCCGCCCTGCTCGCGCTGCAGGAACCCATGCTGGCCATTCTTATCGGTCTGGGCTTCTTCTTTTTCCTGGTACAGATGAACATGGCGATGGCGACCGTCATGATCATGATTTTCTTGATCGCCCGCTCGGTCAATCACCTCGCCAAGGCTCAGCGCGCCTGGCAGCATATGGCCGTCAGCGAAAGTGCTTACTGGTCCCTGGCAGCCACGATCGACGAAGCGCTTGAACAGATGGAGCCACGGCACGGATTTCGAAAACCCTCGCTAAAAACGGGAATCGTGTTCAGTAACGTAGGGTTTCGCTACGATCACAAGGACGTTCTGCGAGGTATCGACCTGACCATCCGCTCTGGCTTGCTGACCGTTCTGACCGGGCCGTCAGGCTCCGGCAAGACCACGCTGATCGATCTGGTTGCCGGCTTGCTCCACCCCGATACCGGTCGCATCCTGATCGATGACCTTGATCTGGTGGAAATTGACCACCGACGCTGGCGCAGAATGATCGGCTACGTGCCGCAGGATCCTTTACTCGTCAACGATACGGTCATCAGAAATCTCACTCTGGGTGACCCCGAACTCTCAGCCGCCGACGCCGAGCGCGCGCTGAGAATGGCCGATGCCTGGGCGTTCATCAGTACGCTACCCGAGGGTATGGAAACGGTCCTGGGCGAACGCGGCGGACGGCTATCTGGCGGACAGCGTCAGCGACTCGCTATCGCACGGGCCCTTATTCACCGTCCTTCTCTCTTGATTCTTGACGAGGCAACCAGCAACCTCGATCACGAATCCGAAGGCGCCGTCATTGCAACCGTCAACCAGTTGAAGGGCCAACTCACGATGTTGGCCGTCAGCCACGATGATGCGCTGGTAGACGCGGCTGATATCGTTATTCAGCTCAAAGACGGCAGAGTCGCAGCATGCTGAAGTCCCGGCGCTGGCTCAGGCGCAGCGGTTTTCACCTGCTCAAGCTTCTGGCCCGGGTGGGCGCTTGGGCTGGGCCTGCTCGCCTGCGCAAACTGGGTGAGGCACTGGGTTCAGCCCACTTTCGATTGGGTACTGCCAAGCGCAAGAGGTTGCTGACCCAGATGTCGATTCTGATGCCTGAGCGGGCCGCGTCAGGCACCCTGCCAGCCCGGCTCCAGGAGGCGTATCGTGTCAACGATCGTGCCATCCTCGAGATTCTGGCCGCGTACAGCGGTGCGCTGGACGGTGACGAATTAGCG
Organism: uncultured Wenzhouxiangella sp.; assembly: GCA_964540315.1. Classification (GTDB taxonomy): domain Bacteria; phylum Pseudomonadota; class Gammaproteobacteria; order Xanthomonadales; family Wenzhouxiangellaceae; genus Wenzhouxiangella. Next base: position 2,180 of record CAZIMY010000015.1, on the reverse strand, counting down.
CGCGCATGCCGGCTTGAAAACACAAGCGTGCTTGACCAATCACTGGATGAAGGCAAAGGCGTGGTGCTGCTGGGCATGCATATGGGAAACGGTGTTGCCCTGGCCATTCATCTCGCCCATCGCGGCTACCCGGTCAGCGTGGTTTATCGGGAATCGAACAAGATCAGTCCAAGCTTCTTCGCGCGCGGCATCGAACGGAACGGTGTTCATGCAATCGGCGCCACCCCGGCATCAGCGGGGTTTCGTCGCATGCTGCGCGCGCTTCGAAGCGGGGGCATCATCTTTATCCTGATGGATCAGGCCAGCAAAAAAGGGGGCATACCGGCGCATTTCCTGGGCAAAAACCTGCAAATGCCGCCGGGCCCCGCGGAACTGGCTCGCCGGACAGGCGCCCCCGTCATACCGGTGTTGCTCTGCGGCACGCACGATGGCTGGCAATTTCGACTCGGCGAACCCATCAAACTCGATCGCAGTCAGCCGCTGGATGAGCAGGTTAAAATGCTCACCGGCCGGATGGAGGAACATATCCTGTCCCATCCACAATGGTGGACGTGGCATCAGCGACGCTGGCACCGCTACCCATTCGGCTCGACGACCGACAACTGAAACGAAGTCAATCATGCCTCTTTTGCTACAAAGAATCGCACGAGGCCTGCGTCCTGCGGCCTTCCATCCTGACCGGCCGCCAGACCAGCGCCAAAAGCCCGAGCGGATCGTACTGGGTGTCAGGAATGGCAGCAGGCCCTCGAGTCTGCCACCCGTTCGAATTTTTCTGGGAACCGAGCGCGGCCAGTTTCGAGCCGAGCGGATATTCATCTGGTCTGTTGAAAAATACAGAGATCCGTCAAGGATTTACGAAATATACCTGATGAGAGATCTAGCTGGTTTCAGGCGCCGCTTCTGGTTGACCGGCTTTACCAACTATCGGTTCGCCATTCCGGAGTTCGCCGAATTCAGCGGTCGGGCGATCTATAACGACACCGATCAGATCTATCTCAAGGATCCTGCCGATCTGTTCGATACGCCCATGGACGGCGCCGGGTTCTTGTCGATCAATGACCGCGACACATCGGTCATGCTGATTGACTGCGAGCGCATGAGCGAAGCCTGGAACCCGCATGACGTTCGACGCCTCGGTCGCAAGGCACTGGAGCAAAGGGCCCGACAAGCTGATTTATGGGGTCCGCTGGATGGCGGATGGAACGCCCGCGACAGCGAATACGATCCCGATCGCTCGCATCTGGTCCATTTCACAACCCTGCATACCCAACCATGGCGTCCTTTCCCCGCTGAATTCGTCTACTTTGATAATCCAACCGGGCCTCTTTGGCCCGATCTGGAACAAGAAGCCGACAACCATCATTTTCTGCCGGTCAGTTCAACCAATCCCTCACCTGCATGGCCGGGCATTTTTGAACAACTGCCGGATGCCCGGGTTAGAGCATTACTTGAACCCAAGCCACCTGAAAACCATTTTCTGCAGCTGGACATCGAGGACCTCTTTGAGCGTGCTCCGGACGCCGATATCCCGTGGATGCTTGACCGGCTGTTGAGTCTGACCGATTGCTTGCGGGTAAAAATCAGCGAGCCACTGCGTCACAGCGGGGCGCGAACCCGGAGAAATCTATGGTTCTGGCAACAGCAGTTTGCCGCTGCCTCAAGGCTGCACCCGACAAAAGCGTGGTCTCTGGACTACTGCCACCCCTGGGGAAAAACAGAACGCCTAGAAGGCGGACCCGCGCCGGAAGGCGCCATTGTTGTGCTGACTCACGAAAAGCCGGGCCACGCCAACCAAAGCCGCGCTCTGGGCAAGATGCTCGCCGACAAGACAGGCCGGTCCCTCAGGGAGGTGGTTATCAGCGCCAGTGAATCCGGATACATCCTTGGATCACTGATCGGACGTCCGGCCCTGCCGCCTGTGGGTGCCGATGCTGCCATAGTCGTTGCAGGCGGGTGGTTGCCCTGCCGTTTGGCACGTCAGCTTCAGCGACGCAAACCCGGTCTCCGCCTGATTCTGAGCGGACGCAAAGCCGGCCCTGCCGAAAACTCCGGCAGCGTTCTGGTTCAGTGCCGCCACTTCGGATTACCCCCGCACCCGAACCGACTGCTAACACGGCTGCTGCTGAACGCAGGCCAAAGCACGCCGGTCGCGCACAGCAAGCCCTGGGATGCCTGACTGC
>CAZIMY010000014.1:0-29748 GCA_964540315.1 uncultured Wenzhouxiangella sp. | reverse complement strand
TCGAGCGGACCTCCACTCTGAATGAATAATCGGGCAGCTTACCAAAGCCCCGGGGTCTGGCAATATCCATGGTCCCCAAGATCGTTGCGCTTTCAGCATCAACTCCTTTATTGCTTCAGCGCCGCTCGGAAACGAGTCGATAGGACGACTCAAGACTTGAGTGGCACTATTGTGATTAGACACAGTCCATACTTGAGAGCCTTGGAGACGCGAATGATGGATCTTGCCCGACGATCGCAAATTGCCGCCATGCTTCTGGCGCTGGGCGCTTTGGCTGCCGCAGTAGGTTACGCGTCCAACCCGATGACTCAAAGCGCGCAGGATTATGCGCGCGGCGTGGCGGCGGCCAGCGGGGGGCTTTACCTGACCCTGCGCTCTTTGAATGCGTTTTTGTCGACCGCCCAGGAACTCGAGGTTAGTGGCGGCGTGATTGTTGGAGGCTCGGCGCAGCCGTTGAAAGTGCTCGAACCGGTTGACGACACCATCGAGCGGATTGCCGATGTGGTGTTTTTGATCCTTTTGGTAACGGGTGTCGTCGCCTTGGCGATGGGGCCGGTGAGCGCGATCGGCTTTGCACTGCTGGGATTGACCGCCTTGTTGACCTTGCTGCCGAGGGCGCCTGATGGTCGGCGTATCGCCGCGGTGCGGCTTGTCGGGCTGTATGGTTTTGTTCTTGCGATTGCGCTGCCATTGTCCTTTTTGCTGGCCTCAGTGTTGGCAGACTGGATGACGGCTTCAGTCTGGGCGCAACACGATGCCATTCTGGCGGATATCAGCGCAACGGTCGCGCCCCAGATTCAGGCCCAAGGCTTGGACGGTTGGCAGGCTTTGTTGAAAAATGTCGAGCGATATGGAAACCTGGCGACAACGATTTATGATCGGGCTGATGAACTCGTGGCGAGCTTTGTTGCGATTCTTTCCGTCCTTTTCATCAAGATCCTGGTGCTGCCATTGGTCATCCTTGGTGCGATTACCTTGTTAGCACGCAATCTGGCCCGGGCCTGAAACTGGCTCGGGCCAACAAATCGTAAGATCAGGCAGATACAGCCTTAAGATCAGGCAGATACAGCCTGATGATCTGGAGTTAACCATGGCCGGAGGATGGGCGAAAGACGGTGCGGTTCAGGATCAGATCGACAGCACGGTCGATGCTGCCGTAGAGCGCGCTCGCGCCCGATTGCCAAAGGGCCCCGGTCCTGGATGTTGCGAGGACTGTGGTGAAGCCATTCCAGAAGCCCGACGCAAAGCGATTCCTGGCGTGCGCCTTTGTGTCAGCTGCCAGGAAGATCAGGACGCGCAGGACCGTCATAAGCTCAGCTACAACCGACGTGGCAGCAAGGACAGTCAGCTGCGCTGACCCGGAATAGAGGTTTGTTTCAGCCCGCTGGACACCTTCCCACCGGCAGGCGGGCAGGGCGTGATGCAGTCCGGTGGGCCTATACTTAAGGTCAAAAATTCGCGAAATCAGGGGAAATCAATGCGAGTCAATGAGCTGTGGATCTATCCGGTGAAGTCCTGTCGTGGGATTGCCGTGGAGCGCAGCGAAGTGACGCCCAAAGGTTTGTCGGGGGATCGCCAGTGGATGATTGTTGATGAGAACGGACAGTTTCTCACGCAGCGCACGCACCCGAAGATGACCCAGATCGCTGTGACCCTGGAGGCCGAGTATTTGACGCTGGCGGACTGTCAAGGAGAGCTTGACCCGATTAGCGTACCGAGATTCGGCACGGGCTCCAAGCGCGCGGTGCAGGTTTGGAAGACCCAGACTCTGGCGGTGGATGAAGGCGACGCTAGCGCGGACTGGTTGACGGCCGTCCTGAACACCCCCTGCCGTCTGGTCCGTCAATCATCAGAGCATCCACGCCCCACCAATCCGAGCTACGCACCCGGGGGCGTGGTGAGTTTTGCCGACGGATATCCGCTGCTTATGACGACAACGGCATCGCTGGCTGATCTGAATCGCCGAATTCAAGCCACTGATCCGGCAGCTTCTCCGGTCTTGATGGGGCAGTTTCGCCCGAACGTGGTGATTGACCTCGACTTGGATCGCCCTTTTGAAGAGGATTATTGGCAGTTGCTGCAGATGGGTGACGTCACGTTTGATTGTGTCAAGCCCTGCGATCGCTGCATTGTTACCACCACCAACCAAACCAGCGGCGACCGTAATCCTCAAAAAGAGCCGCTGAAAACCCTTGCTACCTTTCGACGATTCAACGGCAAAATCTATTTCGGGGAAAACCTCGTACCCAAGTGTCTGGGTTACGTGGAGCGGGGTGATCGCCTTGAGGTTATCGCTGCCGGCCCTGATCGTCAATTTTAGGCAGAGCGACGTTTGGCTGGTGGTGAGCATGCGGGCTCAATTGACCCTGATGCAGGGTTTTGCTTTCTCTTGCCTGTTGATATGTCAAGCTTCTGGGTGACAAGGAGGATATGATGAAAATTGAATATTTGCACACCATGGTTCGGGTCAAAGATCTCGACAAATCGCTGGCGTTCTACAAGCTTCTCGGACTGAAAGAACGACGCCGAATGGATAATGACAAGGGTCGTTTCACGCTTGTTTTTATGTGCCCGCCAGGCCAGGAAGACGGCCACAACGATATCGAACTGACGTACAACTGGGATGGGGATAGCGCGCTACCGGACGATGGCCGACATTTTGGTCATCTCGCCTACCGGGTGGAGAATATCTACGATAAGTGTCAGGAGCTGATGGACGCCGGGGTGACTATCAACCGACCACCGCATGATGGGCATATGGCCTTTGTACGTTCACCGGACAATATATCGGTCGAGTTGCTGCAGATGGGCGACGCACTGCCCAAAAGCGAGCCTTGGGCCAGCATGGAGAACACGGGCCATTGGTGATCGGTCGGTTTTCAGGGCGTTTTATGATTCAGCCTAATAACCGATGGTCGTCATGAGTTCTGCAACGACCGTATGGATCGCCGACTTCGGTCGGCACTGGGCCAGGGTGTTCAAGGCGGCCGGCAAGAATTGGATCGACAGTCAGGCCTTTATTTATGCCGCCGCGCTGGCGTTTTTCACGGTGTTTTCCATCGCGCCAATCGTCATTTTAATCGTCGCGGTGCTCGGTCTTGTTTTGGGCGAAGACACCGCGCGGGCCGAACTGATGGCTCAACTCGAAGCAGTGATGGGTGCCCAGGCGGTCGGTGTGGTGGAGACGGCCATTGTGAACTCCCGCATCGAGAGTAGCGGGATCTGGCCGACACTGGCCGGGTTAGGCGCAACCGTGATCGGGGCCACAACGGTGTTTGCCCAGATGCAGAAATCACTGAACCAGATTTGGGACGTGGCGCCGCGACCTTCGCGCAGTGGTATCTGGTTGTACCTCAAGGCCCGCCTGCTCTCGTTGACGATGGTGCTGTCGATCGGTTTTATCCTGCTTGTTTCACTATTGCTGGGCGTCGTGGTGCGAGCAGTCATCGCGCATGCTGAACAGTGGCTGCCAGTGCCTGGTTGGCTACTGCTTGGAACCGAACCCATTCTTTCACTAACGGTGGTTACATTATTGTTCGCTGCGATTTTTCGCATCTTGCCGGACGTCATTCTTGGCTGGAAAGACGTGATTGCCGGTGCATTGATTACCGCACTATTGTTTACGATTGGTCGCACCCTGATCGCCTGGTATCTTGCGAGTACCGCGGCGGGGTCGGCTTACGGAGCTGCCGGTTCTCTGGTGCTGTTGCTGTTGTGGGTCAATTATTCGTCATTGATCTTGCTGATCGGCGCCTCAATTTGTCGGGCGAATCTCGAGGGCCGGGGGCGAACAATACGACCGCGCAATACGGCTGTTCGTGTTCACCGTGAATTGATCGAAGATTCGCTTTCCCAGGCAACCCTGCCGAGAGAATAATAGCCGGAGGTATTTGCAGCGGTTATCTTTGCTTATAGTAATTTCACTTCTAGGAGCTTTGCTCGGTGCGGACTGACCCCGGAGCTTGTTTCATCAAATTGGGTTTTGCTCGGGAGGCTGCTGGACATCCGCTCGTGAGGCGGTTATAAACCAATTAGCCAATAACAATACTCGGACCAGGAATCTGGTCGTTTTTAACCGGTTATCGGAAAAGGAGCCGTTATGGACAAAGAGATCAAGACAGCCGTTAGTGAAAGCCTCGATCAGCGACGCCGTTTCCTGCGTCTGTGCGGGGCAGCTGCTGCCCTATTGCCGGTTACGGCTATCGTTGGATGCTCAGATGACGCACCCCCGCCTCCTGCGACGTCATCTCGCGCTGCGGAAGCTGGCTCTGAGGTGAATCAGGCGCAGTCTCAGATGTCGGAACCGGCTGCTCAGATCGAACCGGAATCCGTTCCAGAACCAGAGGCTGCCGTGCAGGAACCCATGGAAGTGGCCTCCGAATCGTCTGCAGGCGAGATGCAGCCTGTGAGCCTTGACAATCCGACTGCGCAAGCTCTTGGCTACAAACATGACGCTGCCAATATCGACACTCAGCAGTATGCACAGTATCAGCCTGGTCAAATCTGCGCCAACTGCACCCTGTACCAAGGCGCCAACGGTGATGAATGGGGAGGTTGCGCGCTCTTCCCCGGCAACACCGTCAACGCTAACGGCTGGTGCAGCGGATATACGCCCAAGGCTTGATCTAAGGAGCCTCTGAATAATCCTGCGTGGAGCGCGTTTCGGCTCCCTCATTTGGATTGACCAAACTTCGCTCGCCGAAGCCACGACGAGTGCTCCCGCAAAGACACCGTCGCGCCCGCGCAGAATAATTCAGAGGCTCCCTAAGACGCTCCGGCTGGCGGAAGGGCTCCCAGCCAAGCAGGTGGTGAGCGGAGACGGGCGGCGGTGTTTATCGTCAGCCCTTTCTGTGCCGAGATGTCGGCCTGTGATCCCAGCGTGGGCTATACCGGAAGGTCAGATCAGTCGTCAAAGATATTGGCGTACAGTCCACCCTTGGTTTCAAAGTTTTTTCCGCTGATGAAGCGATAGTGTTGATCCAGCGATTTCAACCTTTCAAGCTCGGTCGCTTTGAGCTCGATGTTCTTGCTTTCGAGGTTGCTTCGAATATGCTCGGGGCTCGTTGATTTCGGAATTGCTGCGGTGCCTCTTGCCAGAGCCCACGCAATCAGGAGCTGAGCCGGATGCACCTCGTGCGCGTTTGCCACTTCCTCAATAATGGAGTCGTCAAACAGCGACGGTTCGTCATCGGCCTTCATCTGCGCGCTTCGATCTCTGCTGCCGAGCGGCGAATAGGCTGTTACCAGAATGTCGTTTTGACGGCAATAGTCAAGCAGATCGTTCTGCTGAAGATAAGGATGCAACTCCACCTGGTTCATTTCTGGTCGCTCGTCAATTTCCTCGGCTAGCCGATCAAGCTTATGTGCGCTGAAGTTGGAAACGCCTGCGTGTCGGGTCATCCCCCGGTCGCGCGCTTCAAGCATTGCTGACCAAGTTTCTGCCACCGGGGCCTGCTCTGGCGTGAGGAAGTCCGATGCATCTTTCGGGAAGCCGTCCAGCCCTGAGCGAAACGCCACGGGCCAGTGGATCAAATAAAGATCCAGATAGTCCAGTTTCAGGTCGGCGAGGGTCTTTTCAAGCGCGGGTGAAACGTCTTGCGGGCCATGCGCATTGTTCCAGAGTTTGGAGGTGATATGAACGTCTTCTCTTCGAACAGTGCCGCGGGAAAAGACGCCTTGGAGCGCTTCACCGACCTCTGCCTCGTTGCCGTAGATTGCCGCGCAGTCGATGTGTCGATAGCCTGACTCCAAAGCCGTTTCGACCGCTTGGCCGACTTGACCAGGGCCAGATTTCCAAGTTCCCAGGCCGATCGCGGGCATCGAGTCACCATTGCGGAAGCGAAGTGATTTCATGAACTATAAAATCCTGGTTAGTGTGACTGACCAACCGTAACAGATGGCTCTAGCCTCCTGTTTCAATAAGTCCATATCCGGTCAAATGAATTACCGTAGGTATGGACTCCGAGTCTCGCTCATCCGGCTGCTAACGGCACGCGTGGAAGCTGATAAATGTGCGTTGCCGACCCGCAGTAAGCTCAACCTGATTAGACTTGGTCCAGATATTAAGTGTTCTTCAATCATTGAGAATCGCGAATGGATGAATTCGACCACAAGGAGGTTCTTCGAAAATGGATGCGCCACGCCTATGCGTTAGCCCGGCAGGCGGGTGACAACGGGGACCATCCATTCAGCGCCTTGTTGATGATTAACGGTGAGGTGGTTCTTGAGTGCCTCAATACCACACACAGCGGCGCCGATGCGACCCGACATCCGGAACTGGACATTCTCCGGCTCGGTGCCAATCAGTTTGGTCAGCCCGCCTTGCAGAGCGCGACTTTGATTGCAAGCACTGAGCCCTGCGCCATGTGCACCGGAGCGATTTACTGGGCAGGCATTAAGCGGCTGGTCTTTGGCTGCCCGACGCAGTGGCTGGCCTCTGTCGCCAGCGGGCGTTTCGTGGTCCCGAGCCGAGAACTGCTTGCCCGGAGCACTCGACCTCCGGAAATCATCGGGCCCATCCTGCCCGAAGAGGGACTAGCCGTCCATCAGGCGTACTGGCCAAAAATGACTACGTGACGTGAATTGCCTGACACGTTTACCCATGGAAATGCTCACGATTAACCGCGCTTTTCCACCAGCCGAGCCATTGACTGTGGCGGGTTTAGCGACATTCCGCGTTCCCAACAGAGATAGTGATCAGGGTGGGGGATTGACGGGCATAAGAGCGAGGTCTCTCACAGACCATGCTTTTTAAGAGCCTTTGCTATGCGCTGATTGCTGGAGTCATGCTGTTGCCGGTGGTTACTGCACCGATCGCACTGGCACTGGGCGTCTTGTTTTCTCTGACAGTTGGTAATCCGGCGCCAGAATATTCGCAGAGGATTTCTACGCTGTTGCTCAAAGCATGCATCGTCGGTTTGGGTTTCGGCTTGCCGTTCGATGTCGTTATGAAAAACGGTGCACACGGATTATGGGTCAGCGGTATAGGCGTGGTTACGGTGTTGCTGCTGGGTCTTTCTCTCGGACGGCTGTTTCGACTGAATTGGCAACCAGTTCATCTGATATCGGCAGGTACGGCTATTTGCGGTGGCAGCGCCATTGCAGCCGTCGGTCCGGTCATCGGGGCAAGGCAATCTGTGCTGTCAATGTCCTTGGCTAGCGTATTTGTGCTAAACGCGGCGGCTTTGTATCTGTTCCCTTTCGTTGCTCATATTCTGGACCTGTCCCAGCGGCAGTTTGCCTTTTGGGCGGCGCTTGCGATTCATGACACCAGTTCCGTGCTCGGTGCCGCCGCAAGCTATGGCGATCAGGCACTGGCTGAAGCCACCGTGCTAAAGCTGGCTCGCGCGATGTGGATCGTGCCGCTGGTCGTTGGATTCTTGATGGTGGCTCGGCGTGAAAAGCTTATCTCAGGGCCAGTCGCCTGGCCCCTTTTTGTGGTGCTATTTGTCGTTGCGTCAGCGGCTCGCAGTACGATTCCAGCTTGGCAACCGGCGTTTGACATCGTGTTCTCGTTGGCACAGCGGGGGCTGGTGCTGGTGTTGTTCATGATCGGCTCGGGCTTGACTCTCGAGCTTCTTCGCCAGATTGGCTGGCGACTGTTCGGGTTCGCAACGGTCCTGTGGTTACTGATTTCTGCCTTAACGCTGGCCGTCGTCGTGTTTTTCCCTAGCGTGGCTCCGTCCGCAGGCCAGTGAAAATTGCCCAACATAAAAACAGCAGGATCAGCGTGAAAATGATGCCTGTTGCGTTGACCATGGCCTGTAGCGCTGTCAGCCCGCCGCCGACCAAGAGAACAATCGCCACAAGACCCTCGATGGTGGCCCAGAAAACGCGCTGACCTTTCGGTGCTTCAGTTTTGCCGCCTGCAGTGATGGTGTCGATGACCAACGAGCCCGAATCCGATGAGGTAATGAAAAATACCAGCACGAGAATGATCGCAATCGTTGAAGTGACATAGGTTAGAGGCATATCACCGAACATGGCGAACATGGCCAGAGAGTCGTTGTAGTTCGCAATGACGTTCTGGTAGACGCCGCTCTCTGTGCCTAAAGTCGCGACATGATGAATTGCGGTACCGCCGAACGTTGCCATCCAGAAAAGTGAAACCGCGGTAGGAATGAGAATTGCGCAAGTCAGGAACTCGCGCACGGTGCGGCCTCGGCTGACCCGAGCAATAAACATCCCGACGAAAGGAGACCAGGATATCCACCAGGCCCAGTAGAAGGATGTCCAGCTTTCGCGAAAGTTATCGTCCTCGCGTCCGATAGGGTTGGACAGGGGAACCAGATCTGCGATGTAGGTGACCAGACTGTCCCCGACATCTTTCATGATCTGCAAAGTGGGTCCTGCAAAGAACACGAAGAAAAGTAGTAAGACGGCCAGGCACATATTGAAGTTGGACAGCACTTTAACACCGCCGTGAATGCCTCTTACGACAGAGATCAGGGCCACAGACGTTACGCAGGCAATCACAATGATCTGCGTGTTCAGCCCATCCGGCACGCCGAAAACGTAATGCATGCCCGACGATGCTTGCTGAGCTCCTAGGCCTAGCGAAGTCGTAAGGCCAAAAAGGGTTGCAAACACCGCGATGATGTCGATGAGATGCCCGGGCCAGCCCCAGACCCGGTCTCCCATCAGGGGATAAAAAGCTGAGCGTATAGAGAGCGGCAACTGTTTGTTGTAGGTGAAAAGCGACAGGCTGAGCGCAACCACCGCATAAACAGCCCAGGGGTGCAGGCCGAAGTGGAAAATAGTGGCAGCTAAACCGTGTCCTCGTGCTTCGGCAAGTTTTGCCGGGTCGATCGCTCCGGTATCGGTGTTGATTGGACCTTCCAGTCCCAGCGGGCTGGATACCTGCATGTGATAGACGGGCTCGAGTACGCTAAAAAACATCAATCCAATGCCCATACCGGCGGCAAAAAGCATTGCAAACCAGGACAAGTAACTGAAGTCTGGCGTTGCCTTCGTTCCGCCAAGGCGCACTTTGCCGAATGGGCTGAGGATCAGGAAAAGGCAAAAAAGTACAAAGATATTGGCCGCCGACAAAAACAGCCAGTCAAAGGTCGTGGTGACAAATGTAAATACCCAGTTGAAGGCCGAGGATGCCTGATCCTGAAACATTAATGTCACCAAAATAAAAGCCATGATGGTCAGTGAGGAGATCAGGAAGACCGGATTATGAATGTCGAAGCACAGTGGGCCGATCGACTTCTGAACGTTGTCCTGCCCGACTTTGTAAGACGTGTCTATCGAATTAATATCGCCATCCGGCGAAGGGATATCCAAGTCTGCATCTGATTGTTCCGCCACGCGAACTCCTTAGAATTTATTTGGTAGCAGCGCGTCTCAAGGCGCTTTCATGACCGCGAAACCTAGCACACCAATCGGTTCAGAGTTGTGCATATGCCCTGTTTTGCCAGACAAAGACCCAGCTTACTCGCGGATACCGCGCTTTCCAGAGCGGCACGCAAGCATCTTGCGGTAGAGTCGTTCGCATGCTGAAACGAGTGAGAGAGTCAGCAGCAGTTCTTTGCCTGTGCTTGTCGCTTCTGCCAGGCTCTACCGCTTTGGCGCAGGAAAGCCCCAGCGAGCACTGGTTTGAAGTTGACGCGCTTAATCCCGGTCTGGGCGCCGTGCCGCCTCATCTCGACAGGAGCACGCCGCGACAAACCGTTGTTGATCTGCGTCGCTTGACGCAGGCCCAGGCTGGCTCCGATGCGGCACACCTGTTGGACCTCCAGAGCTTGCCCTCAAGTGAACAGTCAGAGCGGGGTCCTGATCTCGCCCGCAAACTGGATGAGGTGATCAGTCGAACCATGGTGGTTGACTGGAGTGCGTTGCCGGACCGGCCGGACGCTCTGCTGGAACAGTCGACGACAGAAATGCCCCTGGCCGGCGAGGTTCGACGCAGTCTTGGGCTTAGCGTGCTGGAGCTCCAGGACAGGCCTGCCGAAATACGTCTTAACCGAATCAAGCCGCCCGACGCGGGTCCGGTCTGGGTGTTCTCCGCGCAGACCGTGCAGGACATTGATGCCATGTATGCACGTTATGGCCCCGGTTGGCTTGAAGAGCGCTTGCCAGCTTCGTTACAGAAGCCGGCAGTGTTGGGAACCCGACTCTGGGAGTGGCTTGCTCTGCCATTGCTGATTGTCCTTCTTGTCGGACTGGGACGGATGACTTACAAGGTCTTGGGATGGCTCGGGCGACACGTCCACATCGCTTGGATCAACCGGGCTACTGACCGGGTGCGCGGGCCTTTGGCCATTGCGCTTATGGCGATACTTGCCCAGCTTCTTACGGGTTGGGTCATCAGTTTTTCCGGTTTTTTCTATACGATTTTTGTGCCGATTCTTCTAGGTTTGAGTATTGTCGGTTTCACGATCGCTGCGTTGCGCAGTATTGATGCCACGCTGGAGCGGGTGACCGAACGATTTGTCAACGACATCGACGACAGCAGCGATAAAGACCGGCGCAAGCTTTATACCTCAATTTACGCGCTGCGGCGATTTGTCTTGCTGGCTGCCGTATTGATCAGTGCCGCGTTGTTCATGTCACAGCTCAGGGTTTTCGACAATGTGGGCCTGTCGCTTCTGGCGTCAGCTGGCGTGATTACCGTTGTTCTCGGTATCGCCGGCCGCACTGTGCTGGGCAATATTCTGGCCAGTCTGCAGATCGCGATCTCTAAGCCGGTGCGAATCGGTGATGCGGTTCATTACGAAGGTCAGTGGGGGTACGTCGAGTCGATTTACTACAGCTTTCTTGTGTTGCGAACCTGGGACGGCCGTCGGCAAATTGTTCCGGTTCAGTATTTTATTTCTTATCCATTCGAAAACTGGTCAATGGTCGATGCCAGCATTACCCAAACCATTACATTAAAACTTGACCATGCGGCTGATCCCGGAAAATTGCGAAAAGCATTCGAGAAGCTGGTGAAAAAAGACAAGCGAGCCCTGGCCCATGAACTGCTGATGACGGCAGTGACCGATCACAGCGAACATTTTCAGGAACTGACTTTTTTTGCGACAGCGGCCAACCCGTCGGATGCCTGGTTGATGCAGCTGCATCTCAGGGAAGGGATGGCCGACTGGATACGTCGCTATCACCCGGAATGGTGGCCGGTCGATCGTCTTCAGTTTGAAGGTCAGTACAACGGCCGTGATTGACTGAAGTTAAGGTTGCGATGAGCACATCATCGCTGAACTCGAAGACAATCGCCCAACCGTGGGCAATTGGAAGAGCCAGAAGACTTATCTGGCCTGTACTCAATGCAAGTAAAAGGAGAACGAAATGGAAAAGAATCAAGCCGAAGGAAAACTCGATCAACTCAACGCACGTCTGAAGCGCCAGTGGGGCGAGCTGACGGATGATGAGGTCGCAAAAGCGGAGGGCAATCGAGACGAACTGATCGCCAAAATCCAGGAGAAATATGGCGAGGGGCGCGAAGCCATTGCCAAGAAGCTCAATGAGATTTTTGATTGAGTGCTGAGGATTGCTGATGCTTGACTGGCTGCTACCCGAATTTGACTGGTATACGGTTTTGGGTCATCTGAGGGACCTCTTCCTGGCCTACGCCCTTGCAGTTCCCATCGGTTGGGATCGCGAGAAGCGCGAGCGTACTGCGGGATTGAGGACCTTTCCGCTTGTGGCGATAGCAGCGTGTGGTTATGCGCTGATTGGTACCGCGGTACTGGATTCCGATGCTGCTCAAGCGCGCTTGATGGAAGGTCTGATTACCGGGATTGGATTTATCGGTGGCGGTGCAATTCTGAAGGAAAATACCAGGGTGCAGGGTACAGCCACCGCGGCGAGTATCTGGTCGACGGGCGCTATTGGCCTGGCGGTGGCAACCCACCGAATCGAGATCGCGTTGCTGATCAGCATCGCGACATTCTTGACCCTGCGATTTCTCAAACCGCTGGCACAGGCGCAGGCGGCTAGTGGCTAGACGCTCTGGCTGGGTTTTAGCGTTTTTGTGGCACGGGTTGCTAATCTTGGTTATTCTTGACTGTCGTTCTTAAATTTGGAGTTCTACATGAAGTTTCTAATTATCGCTTTATTGGCTGTGTTCGCTCTGTCAGGGTGCCAGCCGCAAGAACCGGAAGATTCAATGGAGGAGGCCGGAGAGGCGATTGAAGAGGCGGCAGAAGAGACCGGCGATGCTGCGGAATCTGTTTACGATGAATCCATGGAAGCAGCCGAAAACGCTGGCGAAGATATGCAGCGAGCGGCGCAAGATGCAGCAGAGAGTGCCGAAGAATCCGCTGACAACATTGCCGATTCGGCTAGCGCGATGGCGGAAAACGTACAACAGGGCGCACGAGAGGCGTGGCAGGAAGCAGCCAGTGCGGCCGCAACCGCCCGGACTAAGAGCGAGGCCTTGATGAACTCTGGATTGGAGCGCGGTAGCGAAGCCTGGGAAGACTTGCGCCAAGAAGCGGCGAACGCGCGCGAACAAGCCGAGGCCGCGCTTGCCGATGCACAGGAGTTTGGCGGGGAAGCATGGTCTGACCTGCGCGAGCGCACCAATAACGCCATGCAGGATGTTCAGAACCGTTGGAATGAGCTTACCGACGAAAACGGCTGAATCGAGATGGCCGACTTGGCCCCGTGCAAGCGGGGCCAAGGCTCCACTTTGAAAGCCCTGTTTACGGGCTTTGAACCCTTTGGGCAGCACGCATTCAATCCAAGCTCGGTTGTTGCTGAAGAGGCGGCGGCACGGATCGGAGCCGCCTTCAACATCCTACCCGTTGACTTCCATACGGCCTGCAGGGCCGGCGAAGGCTCCGCAGGATTTGACTTGGTTGTTCACGTGGGCCTTGCAGCTGCGACCTCGTGGGTCCGCCTTGAGCGTTTTGCGCACAACCTGCGCATGGTGGGCGACCACCCGGGGCAGGAAAATGACCCTGACTCGGTCGCCAGGCTGTCTCCTGATGGACCGCTGGCGCTAGAGACCAGGTTCCCGATCGGCGAACTGCGCCGGCGATTATCCGCGGGCTGGGACGTTCGCCATTCGCGCGATGCCGGAACCTATGTCTGTAACGCAATTTACTACTGGTCGCTAAAAAACGCACCGCGCACCAGCGTGCTATTTATCCATGTACCTACTTGGGAGCGCGCGGAGGCGCAGGCGTTTGGTCGCGTATTAGGCTCTGCTATAGCCGCTTTGATGGGTTAGCCAGGCAATCAAGGCCGTTGTCTAAAACGCCGCTTACTGGCTGTCAGACCCCATGGTTTGTTGAAGCATTTCGGTCAGTTCTTCGACGCTGTAGCTGTAAGGACCCCACTGATTCAACTGGACCAGTTGCTCAATTTTTGCCGAAATCGTCATGGCTTTTTCGTTTGCGTTCGGGACAACCACATAACGTCGTAAAGGCTCGTCGGCAAACAGGGCGTGCATGAAGGCTTCAGAAACTTCATCGGGCTGTTTGTAGGAAAGCTCGCGCGCCTCCGTTTGTTTGTATTGTTCTTCCATCTCGGGCGTGATGACATCGCCCTGTGCGACGACTCTGGCGTGCTCGCGCAGCACGCTGCTGCGGCGAATCCAGGACTGATAGTTGCCTGGTTCAATGACGCTCACCTGCACATCGAAAGGCGCCATTTCTCCTGCCAGGGCGTCGGTGAACGCCTCAACCCAGTGCTTGCTGCCGCTGTAAGCGCTGCCTCCGGGCCAAGACAGGGTGCCTGCGATCGATCCGGTAGTGGCGATGCGCCCCTTTGATTCGATCACCAAAGGCGCAAAAGCCTTGGTGGTGCGGTAGACGCCTTCGACATTGACCTCATAGACCAATGTCTGCAGTTCTACCGGGGTCTCGGTAACCGGACCGCCGCCACCAATCCCGGCGTTGTTCACTAGTGCGTAAAGGCCGGTGCCGCTTTCGCGAATGAGGTCAACGGCTGCATCAATTTCGTCTTGCTTGGTGACGTCAAGTCGTATGGCTGTAATGTTGTCGAGGGCGTTCAAGGCGGCCAGATCATCCGCTTTGCGGGCGCCTGCATACACATGGTGTCCGGCTTGCGCCAGCGTTTCGGCCAGGTTTCTACCGATTCCTGTGCTTGCGCCCGTGACGAGAATCGACTTTTGGCCGTTTGATTCGGCGACGCTGGATGCAGGCATCGCGAACGAAACGATTAAAACCAGAACAACTGACAAACTGTGGAGGCGATTCATCGCGGATTTCCTTAAAGGGCATTGAGCTTGAGAATATAACTCGGGCATGTGGGCGAATCCAAGGTTTCTGCCGATATCTGAAAACCGGCCGCCACCGCTTCAGCGTGCATTGGACATGCTGTCAGCCATCCTTGAAAATAGGGTTTCTGCAGACAATCAGGAAGGCGACACGATGTCTCGTTGCTTAAAAGGGGTTCTGTCAAGTCTTTTCATCGCTTTGTTCTTGGCTTTCGTGCAACCGGCCACTGCCGAGTCTGTTGCCCCACCTTCGCGCATTGCGCTCGTTGAAAGGGTAATCGCCACAGCAGAAGCTGCAGTAGCAGATCCGCGCTGGGTGTCGGGTTCACAGTGGGAGGCTTTCAAAAACAGGATTCGTGACCCGGACCTCCAGGCCCTAGAAACTGACGAGTTTGTCTCGGCCTTTAACAGCGCTGCTGGAGCGCTGCCCTTCAGTCATTTCCGATTGCACTGGCAGCCAGAAAGCGGAGGTCCGGAGGCGGCCGAAACCTCTATTGTCCTGACTTGGCCCGGCGAGGATATAGCCTTGGTCAGAATGCGCGCGTTTGAAGGGGATCCGGCGATCGTGACGCAAACAATGCGGGAAGTGGTTGCCGCGCAGCCGCGAGCGTTGATCATTGATCTTCGAGGCACACCGGGTGGTTCATTTCCGACCGCGGTGGCGCTCTCGCAGGGGATTCGAAGTGAGCCTATTGACGCTGGTGCATTCCTGACCCGCGCTTGGTACGCCCGCTACGGAACTCTCCCGAACGAAGAGCAGTACTCCAAGATCAAACCGTTGGAGGTGGCTGAACTCAGCGGCTTCGTCGAGCAGCTCCGACGCGACGGTGCGGCCCGCCTGGTGTTACCCGGGCACAAAAAACCCGTCTACGAGGGACCTGTCATCATTCTGGTCGACGGCGGTACCGCCAGTACCTGCGAGCCCTTTGTCCATCTGACGCAGCAACTTGGCGCCGTGGTGATTGGTGAGACGACCGCCGGCGCCATGCTGAGCGGTGAATATTTTCCGATGGATGAAAGCTTTCGAATATTCCTGCCGGTAGCGGATTACGTCACGCCCGATCTTCAGCGGCTGGATGGCCGAGGTGTCACCCCGGATATTGAAGTGCCGCCTCAACAGGCGCTTGAGCGAGCTTTGACGGAGATTGAATCTTCAAGCTGACTGTTCTAGAAGACCCAGGACGCGCCAACAGATAGCAGGCTTAAGTTATCTGCCTCGGAAACATCGTAGCGCTCGTATTCGGCTCGAATTTCCAGCGACCAAAGCATGAATTTTGCGCCTATACCGTAAGCCATATCGGTGCCAGATTTATCATGTCGTTGATCGATGATGCCAGTCGTGCGGGTTTCCAAAGACCACGCAACCGCGCCGAGCTTTCCGTAGACGCCCAGGGGCCCCAGGTCGGCTCCGGCAATGCCCCAGAGATTGAGTCCCGAGGCATCTGCGGATGCCTGAAGCCCCTGAAATTGACCGTCCACACTCCCGAAATCCACGTAGCCGCCTTCCAAGCCGAAGTCGAGTAAAGGCAAATCAATGACGTAGCCACCAAAACCCTTCCAGGCGGTGGCTCTTTCATCAAGATCGAAAAGCGTCGAAGGGCTGCCCTGTATCTCAACATCGATCAGGGCACGGCCAGTGCTAGCGCCGACGTACCAACCGCCGTCGGCAAGCGCGGTAGGGATTTGGGTGAGCATTGCCACAAGGAAAAAAGTCGGGAGGGACAGGTTGCGCAAGGTGGACATTGAAAGGCCTCAACATAGCAAAGGGTGCCAGAGGCCGCATTATAACGGCCTGGGACGGCTGGTTCGGCCAGTCAAGCCTGTCCCGGATGGTTTGGACGCTGAAGGCAGAGCTTCGAAGTTCGCCAGGTCGGTAGACATCCTAAGGAGACTCAGCCACACCGGAGACGATCCTCGCCGTGCTGGCGCCAAGAATGGAGGATTTCGGAAGCTTGAGCGGAATGGCGCGGGTAGAGGTAGTATGTGGTGTGCCAACCCCGCTTTGGTGCTGAGAAATCTATGGAACAATTAAAAAAAATTGCAGCGCATATTCCCGGTGTGGTCTACCAGTATCAGCTATGGCCTGACGGGCAATCGGCATTTCCGTACGCGAGCCCGGGTATCAGTTCAATTTATGGTGTCAGTCCGGAATCGGTTCGCGATGACGCCAGTGCAGTGTTCGCACGATTGCATCCGGATGATCTAGGCGCTGTCTCTGAATCAATTCAGCGGTCTGCGAGAGATCTGGACATTTGGCGCGCCAGGTATCGAGTATGTCATCCGGATGGTCATATACTTTGGGTGGAGGGGGAGGCTTCGCCGGAAAGAATGGCTGACGGAAGCACCATATGGCATGGCTACATCCGTGATATCACCGGTAGCAGAAATGCTGAGCAAGAACTCAAACAGTCCAGCGCCCGCTATGAGTCTGTCGTAAAAAGCAGTAAAGATGGTTTTATGCTTGTCGATGTCCACGGCATTATTCGACAAGTCAACGATGCGATTGCCGATCTTCTTGGCTACACCAAAGAGGATCTCGTCGGCCTAAGTGTCATGTCGCTGCATTATGGAGAGTCCGAGCAGGACATCAAACGTCGGGTTGAAAGTGTCCGGTCCGAGGGTGGTGCTCAGTTCGAAGCTGAGTATCAGTGCAAAGATGGCTCGCTGGTACCGGTGGAGCTTTCGCTTGGCTATTCAGGCTCGACCCCGACAGAAATATTTGCGTTTGTGCGCGATATACGTGTTCGACGGCTTGATCATGAATTGACCCTGCTCAGATCTGATCTCGCGCGAGAAGTAATGGAGGGCACAGAAGATACGCTGCTTCGGGCTGCAGTTGATAGAGCGGAAAGACTCACGCACAGTCAAAGCGGCTTTTTCCATTTTTTTGATAAGAATGAGCAAATCATTTCTCTTTCGACATGGTCTACGAACACTGTGCAAGGTGCTTGTGGCCTGAAGGCGGTTCCCAGCCATTATCCGCTGAATAAGGCGGGAGTCTGGGCAGACGCTGTCAGACAGCAGCAGCCGGTTATTTGCGATTTTTCAGAGGAAGGGTCCAAGAAGCCCGATTTGCCATTCGGGCATGCACCACTGCATCGAGGGTTATTTGTTCCAGTCATTCGCAACGGCCAGGTCGTCGCGCTTCTAGGGCTGGGCAATAAATACAGGAAGTACGACGATCAGGATATTTCATTAGCAAGTCAGACCGCTGAAGTGGTTTTTGACTATGTTGAGCGAAGTATTGCGGAGCAACAGGTTAGACGCATGGCATTTTTCGATCCTCTCACTGACTTGCCGAATCGGCGTCTGCTGACCGAGAGGCTCGAACAGTCCATCGCCCAGGCCAGACTCGGCGGTACCATCCTGGCTGTCTGCTATCTCGACATTGATAATTTCAAGCCGGTCAATGACAAGTGGGGGCATGAATTCGGAGACGAATTGCTCAAGGCCTTCACAACTCGTCTTAAACCGGAAGTCCGTGAGCATGACATTCTGGCCAGGATCGGCGGAGACGAATTTGTCGTGGTGCTCACCAATCTTGATAGTCCTCAGTCCATCGATAGATTCCTCAGCAGAGTCCTTAAAGTCAGCGCACTGCCATTCCGGATCGGTCGGAGGAAGGTCGACCTGTCGGTCAGTATCGGAATCACTTTTTTCCCCAACGATGATATCGATTCCGATGGCTTGATTCGGAATGCAGACCACGCGATGTTCAGAGCCAAGAGCCGTGGCAGGAATACATACGAGTTTTACGACCCCGAAGAGAAACGGCTTTTGCAGCAGCAAAGGGATATGGTCGAGGAGCTCGAGTTTGCCATTGAGACCGGGCAACTAGTGCTCCACTTCCAGCCCAGATTGACCCTGAAGACGGGAGAAGTATCGGGGTTTGAGGTATTGATTCGTTGGCAGCATCCTGAGCGGGGGCTGATTCTCCCCGATCAGTTCCTGTCGCTTATTCAGGGAACACACCTGGAATGGCAAGTCGACCGATTTGTGCTCTCGTCTGCCATCGCTGTTCACAAGAAATGGGCGAAGGCTGGCCATCGGTTAGCCTTGAGCGTGAACTTGACTTCATCGACCCTGCAGATGCCCGACCTTCCGCAGCGTATGGCGGCACTATTCGGGGAGAAGATGGGTGAAATCGCCCCGTATTTCGAGTTTGAGGTTCTGGAGCAGGCGTCAATCGAAGACATGGATCGGGTTGCCAGCGTCATGCTTGACTGTGTGAGTCTCGGTGTCAGGTTCTCATTGGATGACTTTGGCACGGGCTTTTCATCGCTTTCCTATTTCCACAGGCTGCCCATCGAGATCGTAAAAATCGACCAAGGGTTTGTCAGAAACATGTTTCTGGATCTCAAAGATCATGGGATTGTGGAGGGTGTTTTACGACTGGCCAGCGCGATAAACCGCCCGGTTGTGGCTGAAGGAGTTGAGTCGTTAGAGCTGGGGTTCCTGCTGGCTCTGAGCGGCTGCATGTATGCGCAGGGCTATGGAATTGCTAGACCGATGCCTGAAGAGGCCGTGCTCGAGTGGCTTGACGCCTGGGACCATTCCGACAATCAGTGGCGTTCCCTGGCAGATTACCTGGATGTTCCGACTGGCCCAAACGACCTGAATGCCGCCTTGTTCAGCTTACGGTTGTGGGCGTCTCGAGTGAGCCGGACCGAGCCGAACGCCGCCGGGATTGAAGGCTTGCGAGACAGCTTGCGGTCAGTAGCTTTTGATGAATGGTTGAGTGGGGTGGGTTCGGCTCATTACAGTCATTTGCCGCAGTGGGAACGTTTGACACAGTTGCAGGATCTCAGCCGAGCAGAAATTGACGGGCCGGGAGACGGGTTGATGGATGACGAAAACGAGCAGCTGCTCGATCGTCTGCACAAACACATTGAAGAGATAGAACGTCTGCTGATTGACATGGGACAGGGGCTGTCCGCAGCTCCCCAGCACTGATGGAGTTAAGCAAAAATCTGCTCCTGTTTTTGGGGGTCGCGTTATTGATCGCAGCGATTCAACCGGTTCGGCGGCTGATCGGTGATCTTCCGCACGGCAAGAGCCGGTCGCTTTGGAAGCTGTTGTTGGCGCTGATTTGTCTTTTTCTGGGCGGTTATGCAGGGTATGCAATTTTTTTCTGGGGCACTGCCGAGGTCGCGATAGATCTTATCGTTCCCGCCGTCTTCTTTTTTGGCGCGTGTTTTGTTGTCCTGGTCTGTCACCTTTCATTTCGCACCAGCAAGGAACTGAAGCGGATCTATATTCTGGAGTATGAGTCGACGACGGACTCCTTGACCAAAATCTACAATCGCCGCCAGTTTGATCGACGGCTGCGCGAGGAGTTTTCGGTGGCCAAGCGCAATAAGCAGCCGCTATCGTTGCTCATGATCGATATCGATTTTTTCAAGGAGGTCAATGACCAGCTGGGCCATCAGGGCGGGGATATGGTTCTTCGCAGGCTGGCCGAAATTATGACCTCGTGCGTCCGAGAAGGAGACATTGTTTGTCGCTATGGAGGTGAAGAATTTTCCGTGATCCTGCCGCAGACAAACGGTGACTGCGCTGTGGTTCTGGCCGAACGCCTGCGCGAGCAGATCGCAGGCACCGAGCTGCTCTCGGAAAACATGAGTCCCTCGAAAAAGATCATTCAGGTAACTGTGAGTGTGGGTGTGGCGACGCTCAGCGACAGCATCGCGTCGATTGACGCCCTTGTAAATGACGCGGATAAAGCTTTATACGCGGCCAAACAGGGCGGGCGAAACCGCGTCATTGATTACGGACAGCTCGCCCAACCTCTTTAAACCACAGCAAGAGCGCCGGTTCTGCGCACATCCGAGCAGATAGCCCGCTGTTTCTATTCTTTCGTTTTCATTTCCGGTGCGTTAGGGTGAGCTTATGAGCTTAATCAATAGACAACTAGCCAATGAATCCGCAGCGGCCATTCCCGAGCCAGACCCAGAACGTCTGAGAATCATCGAGTCCCATGGCGGCCGCTTGACGTCGCTTGAGCCAATCGGGGTTCAGGTGTACGGCATTGATCTTGCCGCTGGTGATCCTCCGGCCAATGTGCTGGCAGCCTTGGAGCATGAGATGGCCTCGAGGGGGTTTCTTGTGTTCAAAAGCGATCGACCGCTTGATCCCGAAGATTTCCTGAGGGCCAGCAGTTGGTGGGGTGGTAAGGCCTTGCACAGCACGCACGGCGTCCATCCCGCAACGCCCAACGGCAATCGGCATATCTTTCGGTTATCGAACGACCGGCGCTATGGAATTCAAGGCGTTGGGCCGCAGTGGCACAATGATGGCAGCTTCAACAGCGACACCTTCTCGCATGCCGGATACCACATTGTCCGTCCGGCTGAAAAGGGCGGTGGGACCTACTTTGCCCATCAGGGCGCGGCCTTTGATGCGCTGCCGATGGAGCGCCAATCTTTCTGGCGCCGTTTGGCGTCGGTCAATTCGGCTTCAGGAGTCGTGCACCCCGCGGTTCACGTACACCCCATCTCAGGCCGAAGCAGCCTCTGGTTGCACCTGGGGATGACCGGTGCGGTTATTGAAAAATGCCCCGACCGCGATGGCTTTCGTCTGCTGAGCGCCGAAGAACTGCAGCGCCTGTGCGTCGAGTATAACGATGTGCTTAATGCCGGGCTCGAACAGGGTTATGCGATCGCCTACGAATACGAGGAAAACGACTGCCTGTTTATCGATAATCTGTCGGTCGCCCACCGGGCCTCTCCGGATGCCCATCGGCCAGCCAGCGAGCAGGGCTTGAGGATCATGCATCGCAGCACGGTCAAGGGCGTGGAAGACCTAAAGCCCGGTTACGGATTGCCGCAGTACCTTGACATCCGGGGCCCAAGCCCCTTTGGCGATGGCGTTTGGCAAGCCGGGGGTATCGGCTTTCGCTGGGATGACGGCATACCGATGCAGAACTGATCAACGTGCCCAAGCCTCATGAGTTCGAGCTCACGCGCCGCCACCTGAAGCTGGCGCTTGACCAGGTTGCAGAAAAAGACCGCGATATTGCGCAAGCGCTGGAAGCGGTGGGTTATCCCGAGGAACGCAGACGCGGTGCCCCCAGCTTTGAGAATTTTGTCAGGATTATTGCCGGTCAGCAACTCTCGGTCAAAGCGGCGGCGACCATCTTCGGCCGGGTCGAGGCCGCTCTGAAAGGTAATTTCCAGCCTGAGCATTTCCTCTCTCTTAGTGATTCGGAATTGCGGGCCGCAGGATTGTCACGCCAAAAGATCGCTTACGCGCGTGGTTTGTCCCAGGCGGTGATCGAGCGGCGTCTGGATCCGACAGGCCTGGCGGCTCTACCGGATGACTTGGTGGTCGAAAAGATCACCGCGCTCAAGGGTTTTGGCCGCTGGAGCGCGGAAATGTTTCTGCTTTTTTCTTTGGGAAGGCCGGATGTCTGGCCGGCAGACGACCTGGCGATCCAGGCTGGTGTCCAACGTTTGAAGGGATTGTCTGAGCGTCCGAATCGACGCCAGACTGACTCTGTCGCCGAAGCATGGCGACCGCACCGGGGTGCGGTCGCCATCTTTATCTGGCATTACTACGCCACCGCGCCGCTGCCCTGATCGATGGCGAAGTGGCGTGAGCCGTTACTCGCCGTTGGCTGCTTCACCGTCTGCGAGGCCGGTAACCAATAACGCAAAACTGTAGTCTTGCGCGCGTTCGCGCAGCGAATCAAAGCGCCCGGAAGCGCCGCCGTGACCGGCACCCATGTTGGTTCTCAGAAGCGTCAGGCCTTCGTCTGTTCGCATCTCGCGAACCCGGGCAACCCACTTGGCCGGCTCCCAGTAGGTCACGCGCGGGTCCGTCAGCCCGGCCGTAGCCAGCAAATGCGGATAGTCTTTCGCGCCAACTTGATCGTAAGGGCTGTACGACAGGATGTAGTCATAGGCGTCTTCATCAGTGATCGGATTACCCCATTCGTTCCACTCCGGCGGCGTCAGCGGGAGCGTCGGATCGGAAATGGTGTTGACGACATCAACAAAGGGAACCGCCCCAATCACCCCAGCGAACAGTTCCGGCGCCTGATTCATGGCTGCGCCAACCAGCAACCCGCCGGCTGATCCACCAAATGCGACGATCTTGCCCTGTTCGGTGTAGCCTGCGTCGACCAGCGCTCTGCCAGCATCGACAAAGTCATTGAAGGTATTGGTCTTCTTGTCGAGTTTGCCGTCGAGGTACCAGCCGTAACCCTTGTCGGTGCCGCCGCGCACGTGGGCGATCGCATAGATCATGCCCCGGTCAACCAAAGATAGGTTGCTGATTGAGAAGGTCGCCGGAATCGAGATGCCATAGGAGCCGTAGCCGTAAAGCAGCAGCGGCGCCGAGCCATCAATCGGCGTATCGTTTCTATACAGTAGCGTCACTGGCACGCTTTCGCCGTCGCGGGCCTCGACCTGTAGACGGCGAACCGTATAGCGTCCCGGATCATGGCCCGACGGGATTTCTTGCTCTTTTCGCAGCGTGCGCTCGCGCGCTGCCATGTCAAAATCCCAGGTCTGGCGGGGCGTGGACGGGCTCTGGTAGGTGAAACGCATTTCGTCGGTGGCGAACTCATAGCCACCGCTCATCCCCAGCGAGTAGGCTTCTTCATCGAAGTCGATGGTGTATTCCTCACCGCTTTTGATGTTGTGGACCATGACGCGGGGCAGGGCGCTTTCGCGTTCCGAGCGCACCAGCCATTGCTCAAAGCCCATCAGGCCGGTGAGGTAGACACCCGGGCGATGGTCGATGAACGCTTCCCAGTTTTCCTCATGCGGGTTTTCGACGGGCGCGCGCATGACCTTAAAATCGATCGCGTCATCCCGGTTGGTCAGGATGAACATGGCGTTGCCGGTCTCGGTCAGCGAATACTCGATCCCCTCTCGGCGTTCGGCAACCAGCAGGGGATCGGCGCTCGCATCGTTGGCGTCGTAGAGGCGGACCTCGCTTGTGGTATGACCGCTGGTTTCAACCATGACCCAGGTATCGCCGTCGCTGCGCTCGACGTTGATGAAAAAAGCGTCATCTGCCTCCTCGTAAACCAATTCCGGCTCCGAGGCGTTAATGGCCTGGCGGTAAACGCGCTTGGGTCGAGCGTTGTCGTCGCGCCAGACCCAGTAGACGGTGCGCGAATCGTTGGCCCAGACCAGCGAGCCGTAGCCCTCGTCGGTCAGGGTGGCGATATCTTCACCGGTTTCAAGATCGCGAATGAAGATCGTGTAGTACTCCGATCCCTTGGTATCGACCGCCCAGGCCGCGTAGCGCTGGTCCGGGCTGTGCTCGAAACCACCCAGACTGAAATAATCAAAGGGCTCGGCCTCGGCATCGCCGTCGAACAGGATGACTTCTTCGCCGGAAATCTCGCCATTGCTGTCGGCAGGGCGCCGGGCGATGATCGGATATTGGCCACCTTCCCGGAAACGCGAATAGTAGAACCATTGACCGTCCCGGCTGGGGACAGAACTGTCGTCTTCCTTGATGCGCCCGCGCATTTCCTGGAAGATGCGCTCTTCGAGTTCGGCAAGCGGCGCCATGACTGCTTCATAGTGCTCGTTTTCGGCCTCCAGCATGGTGCGGATATCGGTTTGTAGCACCGACGGGTCGCGCATGACTTCCTGCCAGTTATCGTCGCGCAGCCAGGCGTAGGAGTCGGTTCGAGTCCGGCCGAGCTGGATGATGTCCACCGGGCGTGTCTCGATGCCGGGCGGGGTGAGCCCCAGCGCCTGATCCATCAGGGTCGATTGGGATGTTCTGGTTTGGGCCATTTCGCTATTCGTTGAGTCAGCAGTTACAAGATTCGTAGCCTGGCAGCCGGTCAGCACCAGGAGCGTGATCGCCATGCCGGCGGTGCGCAAAATGCGCGTCATTTCAGTCATCAGCCTTTCTCCAGCCGGGATTTGAGAGAAAACGAAGCCGGCACTATACCTGCACGCGTGCATCTCGCGGTCGAGAATGCATAATCGGTGCGTTGCCGAACCGGGACAGAACCGTGCAGATATTTTTTTGGCTGGGTTTTGCACTGCTGCTGCCGCAGGCGCTATGGGTCCGCCGCCGGTCGACCCGTTTTGCCGATGCACAGGGAGAACCAGACGGCCTGGTTCCCGGGCCCGAGCCGGCTCGCTTGCTGGCGATCGGTGACTCCATCATCGCCGGCGTGGGCTGTCGAACGCTGGAGCGCGCCTGCGCGGGGCAGACCGCCGAGCAGCTGGCTGCCGATCTTGGTCGCGGTGTGAACTGGTCCGCTTTGGGGAAGACGGGCGCCACCACCACCGGCATTCTGCACCGGCTGGTACCCAAGCTGCCAGAAGATGCCGCGGATGTTTTTCTTGTCTCAGCCGGAGTCAACGACATCACGGCACTGAAAAAAATACCCGAGTGGCGCACAGACCTCGAGGCGCTGGTCGCCGCGCTGCATCGCCATTCTCCCCAGGCACAAATCGTGATGCTGGGCATCCCGCCCATGGGCTGTTTTCCGCGTCTGCCACAGCCACTACGGGCCTTGTTTGGACTGCGCGCGCGAGGCTTTGATCGGGCGGCCGCCCAGCTGTTTGGTACGTTGCCCCATGGGATCTATGTACCGTTTTATCAGGGGCTCAGCCCGGAAGAGTTCGCGCCGGATGGTTATCACCCCTCGGAGTCCAGTTGTACCGAGATCGCAAGGCGACTGGTGGATGCGATTGCGGCGCAGCGCGACTGAATCAGAATTGCCGCAGCATGTCAGGACGAGGGTCGATCGGCCCGGAGAATGGCCATGGCGGCATTACGCCCGGTGATGCCGCTGACCGCACCGCCGCGCTTGGCCGAGGCACCGCAGATCCACTCGTTGGCGCGATCGGTTTCCACCCCGTAAGTGCCCGCTTCTTCGCTCGTTTCTGCGAAAAACCACGACAGGCCGTTGTGAAAGATGTTGCCGCGGGGCAAACCAAGCTCGGCCGCCAGGTCCACCGGGCTTTTCGCTTCCAGGCAAGGTTGGCCGTTATCGTCCCTGGCCAGGCACGCCTCCAACGGTGTTGCCAGGTAACGGTTGAGTCCATTGAGGACGTTGCGCACGACGGTATTTTTTTGATCTTCATTGTTTTTTTCAAACAGGGCGTAAGGCAAATCAAGACCAAACCAGGTCAGCGTGTGATAACCCTTTTGCTGGAGGTCCTGGGACAGGATGCTCGGGTCGGTCAGGGTATGGCAATAGACCTCGCCGGGCGGTCTCTCCGGCACCCGGCCGTTTTGGGCTGCTCTCCTGGCATCTTCAAGCTGCTGATAGCCCTCATCGATATGAAAAGTGCCTGAGAATGCTTCTTCGGCCGAGATGCGGGCCTCGGCCGGCCGGGGCAGTCGCTTCAGCAGCATGTTGATCTTGAACGACGTCCCTTCGTCCAGGTCCGATGGCTCTGCAGGCCGCTGGGACGGTGGGGCCGTATTCCAGATCAGGTGTCTTGCCTGGAAATGCATCTCTTTGCCGGCCCGTTCAACAGCGACGCTGACCGAGTTCTGCTCGGCGCTGGTGTCGGTAACCTTCGCGCCCAGCGTCCAGTTCGCGCCAGCCTCGCGCGCTCGCGCAGCCAGTTGGTCAACGAGATTGCCCATGCCGCCCTCCGGAACCAGCCACTGGCCGTTGCCATTGCCAATGACGTGGTACAGATAAGTCCGGTTTTGCAGCAGCGAAGCATCGTGGGCGCCCGGGTAGGAGCCGATCTTGCCGTCGGTAAAAACGGCGCCGCGCAGCAGGTCGCTGGCAAAGTGCGTTTCGATCAGTTCGCCCAAGGGGCGTTCAACGAACGCCTCCCAAAGCCGGGCCTGCCCTGCCGCCCGAAAGATGTTTTCCCATTCGGCGCGCGGTTTGAGGGGCTCCATCAGGCTGTCCCAGATCAGGTCGGCGAAGATTTGCTGTTTGTCCATCAGGCTTTCATAGCCGACCCATTCGCGCGGTCCCAGGCGGCTGATCTCGCGTTTGTTCCACGCCCTGTCGCCGTTGCGTATAAGCAGCCCCTCGCCGGTTGCCGGATCCGGCGTATATGAGGACACGGGGCGCTGAAGCAGCCGAAGATCAAGGCCTAGCTCGTCCATGATGCGGCGGGGGAAGAGGCTGACCAGATAAGCGTAGCGTGAGATGCGCGCGTCGAACCCGGAGAACGGCCGCTGGGAGACACTGGCTCCACCCAGATGCGGGTTTTTTTCCAGAATCATCACATCCTTGCCGGCCCGTGCCAGGTAGCAGGCCGCGACCAGTCCGTTGTGACCGCCGCCAACGATAATGGCGTCGTACATCGTCTTCATGTGTCGCGGCCAGTCAGGCCTGGGAGGGGCAGTCCCGAGGCTGGGCAGCCCATGCTATCGTTGGCGTTCACTGTCGCTAAGGCCGTCCATTAATGATCGGATTCTGCAAGTTGTTGGTCCTGTTATGGGTCATGTTCCTAGCGGTTACAGCCCTGTCAGGCTGCGCGTCGGTCGCTGAAGATGTTCTTGCAGGGTACCAGTGCGAGCGCGAGGCGGACAATCGTCCTGACGCGCTTCAGCGCCGGGCGGAGTGTGAAATGCTCATGCAGCAGACAGCGCAAGAAAAATCGCTATGAACCACGGGTTGCGGGCGTGGCTGGTCGCACTGATGGTGCTGGTCGGTCTACCGGTCTCAGCAGAAATTCCCGATATTGATCGGGTCGTTCGACTGCCCAAGCTTGATGGCACCGCACCGGCCAGCCCGCAATGGTCGCCGGACAGTTCGCGCATCGCGTTCCTGTGGAACGATCACGGTATGCCGTTTCGTGATGTCTGGCTGGCTGATGAAGATGGCGTGCATCGGCTCACAGCGCTCGCGCCTGATCCGGAGAGCGTGCTGGGTGTCGGCGATGATTTATCGCTTGACCGGCTGCGTGAGCGGGCTCGGGCCCGCGAGCGCCGGGGTGTGTCGACGCTGGTCTGGCATCCGGACGGCAGGCATGTGTTCTATGTCTTTGACGGGCAGCTGTTTCTGGTCGACATCGAGTCCCGCCAGACCCGGGCCATCGGCGAGGGCGGCAGCCAGCTGTCAATTTCGCCCGACCAGCGTTACCTTGGTCTGATTCGAAAGGGCGATCTTTGGCTGTATTCCCTTAATTCCGGGGCATTTCAGCGTTTGACGGAGCTCGGCGCGCCGGGCATTGGCACGGTGCCGATCGGTGCCTACCTGCGGCCTGATGCCTATGTTGGGCGCTACCGCTGGTCACCGGACGCCAGCCGGCTGGTGTTCGAATTCATCGACCAGCGCAAGGTTCGCCGCGTCCCGTTCCCCAGCTACCTGCATGAAGAACCCCTGCTGCACGAGGTTCGACGTCCCTATCCGGGTGATACTGATCTGAGTCGCCGGGTTGGGATGGTCAACGTGGGCGCAGGTTCAATTGAATGGTTTGCGCTGGATGCGCCCAATCGCAGAGTTCTGCTTGATCTGGAGTGGTCGCCGAAAGGTGATCGTATCCTGATCATGCTGGGTGCTGACGTGGCCGAGCGGCGCTGGATCTTCCTCGCCGATCCTGACACCCTGGAGATCAGTGAGGTCTGGACCGATCGTCGAGATCGTCGGGTTTACCCGCTCTTTCGGGCTTTGTGGAGTGCCGACGGGGAAGAGATTTACTTCATCGGTGATCACGAAACCTACTACCGTTTGTACGCGTTGCCGGCCAACGGCGGCGATGCTCGGCGGCTGACCGGTGACTTTGACGTAGCAGGCGATCGGGGCCGGCCCTGGATTGAGGTCGAGCCTGTTTCCGGAGACCTGTTATTTGTCTCGGCCGAACACAGCCCCTACGAGCGCCACGTATATCGTCTGCCGGCCGCTGGCGGTGCGACTCAGAAACTGACGACACTGCCGGGTCTGCATGAGCCGACGCTGTCTTCCGATGGTCGCCGCCTGGCGTTGATCCGGTCCAGCGATACCTCGCCCTCGGAACTGTATTGGCTGGAGCTGGACGGACAGTCTGCCGAGAAGCGTCTCACCTACTCACCTCTGCCCGAGTTCCGGGATATTGATTGGATAAAACCCGAGTACGTTAGCTTTCCGAGCCGGATCGACGATTACGAGATTCACGCCCGGATCATCTGGCCGCGCAACATGGAGCCGGGCAGGCGATATCCGGTGATGTTTGGCAGCGTTTATTCCAACACGGTGATCAACCATTGGAATCCGGATCGGCCGACGTCTTTTCTCCAGCAGCAAATGGCCTTGAAGGGCGATTACATCACCGTGCTGGTCGATGTGCGCGGCAGCGTGGGCTACGGCGTGGACTTTCGCGAGGCTTTCCAGGGCGACTGGGGTGGAGATGATCTGGAGGACTTGCACAGCGCGGTGGAATATCTCAGCCGCAATCCTGCCGTCGATCCGGACCGCATCGGCATCTGGGGCAATAGCTACGGCGGGCTGCTGGTCCTGACCGCCTTGTTCAAGAAGCCGGGCCTGTTTGCTGCCGGGGTGGCCGGCGCGCCGGCGGTCGACGTCTGGCACTTCACCGGATACGATCAGCATCTCACCCGACGGCCTGACACCCATCCCGGTATTTTCGAAGGCGGCAGCTTGCTAAGTCTCGGCGAGGGGCTGTCCGACCCGCTGCTGATCATCCACGGCGTCCACGACGATATCGTTCCGCTGAAAACCACCCTGATGATGGCTGAGAAGCTCAAGCTGCTAGGCAAATCCTTCGAACTGGACCTGGTCCATGACTCTGGTCACTGGTGGGCGGCCAGCGATCACTACGCCCGCTACACATTCGGGCGTCTGGCCGACTTTATGCATCGACACGTGCCGCCAGGACCCCGATAGCCCGGTTTTGTGTAGCGGACTCTCTAAGCAGCTCTGGCATCCGTAACGCACTTGCAAATCATTCCCGATTGCATTATAGTGCTCATCATCGAACGCTCAGCCAGTATCCATCGCGATACCTAGCCAGGCCGTAAAACCCCAGCGCGTTCTGCGCTGGCGTCAAATTTTCGGACTGGAGTTTGCGTGTGAAAAGAATTTTTCCTGCTCTTTCGCTGGGTCTCATGATGACTGTTACGGTGCAGGCTTCGACCGAGGCTGAATCCAGCGAAACACCGTATCCGAGCACCGGGCTTTTTGCGCTCGAGCGTATCGTGGTGACTGCCACGCGAACGCCGCGGGTCGCGTTCTCGACGCCGGCGGCAACCACTTCCATCGATCGGGAAACGTTGGCTCGCATTCAGCCTTACGGCTTTCAGGACGTGTTTGAATCCGTACCCGGTATCAATATTTTCGGCGGCCCGAGAAGGATTGCGGAGGAACCTTCGATTCGAGGCTTTGCCGATGAGCAGGTGGTCATCCGCGTGGACGGAGCGCGCCTGAACTTCAACAAGGCCCACGGGGGTCGCTTTCTGCTCGACCCGGACCTGATCGAGTCAATCGAGGTTCTCCGGGGTGCAGGCTCTGCACTTTACGGTAGCGGCGCTCTTGGGGGCGTTTTCGTCATCGAGACCAGCAACGGGCGAGACCGCACCGACGGTGAGGACGGGGTCGGCCTGCGCCTTGGTGCGGGGTACGACAGCAACGGCGAGCAGTGGCGTGGTCACCTGACGGGCTACGG
>CAZIMY010000013.1:0-30873 GCA_964540315.1 uncultured Wenzhouxiangella sp. | reverse complement strand
TAATCGTTGATTTTTCCAGCGTTACGCGAACAGCGCCATCCACATGAATAACCCCACCCTGTTCAACGGGAGACTCATCAAAAGCATTGCAGATGGCCCTGCTTGAAATTCTTCGGATTCGCACGTCAACAGAAGAGTTTCCAGAGATGCTCAGAAAACGACCGTTTTTTGCATCTACGCTAGTAACGGCAGATGTATTCTCGATTCCAAGCTCGGCATCCGCACAGCTGTCAAATCCGCCCCTGAGGGTGACAGAACGGGCTATGTTGAGATCTTCACTATGATCCCAAAGCACGTCGTTTTCGTCGAGCCGCACAATGCGGATCTCGTCAAATGAAGCCGCATCCAAGAGCGCGGTGCCGATAGGGTCACCCAGGCTGTTCTCCGGTCGAAAATCGCAGCCTGAACCATCAGGGCCTACCGTCGCCACGGTCTGCTGGGCCAAGACTGGGCCCTGCACTGTGAGTAAGCCCCAGAGAACGAGTTGCGTGATACCCATTCGAGTATGGAAATTGATCGACATGTGAACTCCCAAAAGTCATGCCGCAAGCCCAATTGTTTGCTCTCAATTCTGCCCCACACGGCCTGCAGAAGCAGAAAAAGACCATTTCCCTGCAATGATCATAAACGCTGGAACACACGATGTCACTTGCCAGGCCTCGCTGCTAGACTGGGGCAATGAGTTCGTTATTCCTCCGCTGCGCGTTTTACCTGCAACACTCAGGGTCAGTGGTTTGGCTAGTGGCGTTAGCGCTGCTGTCGGGTTCGGCCATCGCCCGGGGCGGCGACCGCGCGGCCGATTTCGAGTTTGAAAGGCTTTCCGATCATTTGGGCGGACGCCAGGCAACCGTCTACGAAATCATAGAAGATCCGTTCGGCTTCATCTGGTTTGCCGGGGATACCGATGGCCTGCTGCGCTTCGACAGCCAGGACTGGCTGCCATGGTCAGATGGTCTGATTGAGAACAACAGACGCCGCAACATCTCCACCGTGCAAGTAACCGATAACGGTCGTCTATGGGTAGGAAGCTGGGGCAACGGACTGCAATACTGGGATCCGGGTCGAGAGACCTTCGTTCAATTTCTGCCAGATTCATCGGATCCGCACGCGCTCGCCGCCAACCGCGTCCAGCGACTGATGATCGATAGCCAAGATCGCCTCTGGGTCGGCACAACAGCCGGTGTCAATTTCATTGATCCGGAACAGCCTGACATCATTCGGCGTTTTGGGCATGATCAACCCGATCACCCGCTTTACGACGAACGCATTTGGGGCATGGTCGAGCATGCCAGCGGGTACTGGTTTGCCACCTCCAGCGGTCTTTATCGGCTGTCTCCGGATCTCACGACCTGGACTCACTTGCTGCCTGATCAAGATGCAGCCCAACGCTTTGAGCGAGGCGCGGAGGTTCGCACCGTAGCGCTGGCCCATGGCCAGATCTGGGCAGGGTCCCAACTGGGCGTTTTTCGCTGGAATCCAAACAGCGATGAATTGATCCCGGTTGCCTTCGAGGATGCGCCTGACCGGCCCACGCCACGCATCAACACGATTCTGGAAAGCAAACAAGGCGGCCTCTGGGTGGGTGCTCATGACGGTCTCTACCAAATCGACGAGGTTGAGCGCCGGTACGTTTTTCTCGATGACGACTACCGATTACTGCCGGATGTCGACATCCGTGCACTCTACGAGAACAATGAGGGCAATCTCTGGATCGGCAGCCGTGACCGCGGAATCATTCAGGGCAGACGAGTTGACCAGGTCTTCAAACCGCTGGCCGAGGAGACGCCTGACGTCCTGATGGACGATGCATCGCGGCTCGCCTCGGCGGTGTTAACCGATCGGTCAAATAGGCTTTGGATAGGCGTGCCCGGCGGCCTGCTGCGGCGCGATAACCAGGGCCAATGGACCTCCTGGGAGTTTCCCACCGAAAGCAATGTTCGACGGGTCGATGCCCTCACCGAGGACCCGAGCGGCACGGTCTGGGTTGCAAGCGATGGCGGCCTGTTCAAGGTGGCTGCTGGCGGCGAGCTTGAGGAGGACGCCCGGATTTTCGATAAGCTGGACATCGCCAAGGTTCCAGTCAACGCGATTCTTGAAGGCCCAGACGGCACTCTCTGGGTTGGCTTGTGGAGCTTCGGCATTGTGCGCTGGGACCCGCAGGCCAATCAGGTAATCGATATCGGGCTGGAAACACTGCGGGACATTCGCGCTGACCTTGTCTACCAGATCACGCGGGACCCGCAAGGCGCATTTTGGGCGAGCACGCGTTACTCGGGCATATTCAAGTTCGAAGGGGAGCACTGGGAGCGGGTCCCTCTCGAATACAACGAGCAAGAGTACGCTCCAACGATTTATTGCGTTCATCATCAACCCATCGAAGTACTCTGGCTGTGCACTGAAGATGGTCTTGTGCGCTATCCGATCAAGGCGGGGGCGCCTCATACCTACGACACGACCCAAGGGCTGCCGACCAACCGCATCACCGGTCTGATCACTGCTCCAAACTCTGATCTGTGGGTTCTCACCACCCGGGGCGTGGCCCGGAAGCTGTCCGAAGAGAATCGTTTTGTCAGCTACGGGCTGGCAGACGGGTTGCCAGGACTGGCCATGCAAAGAAACTCGATTGGTGTGCTCTCGGATGGGCGTGTGGTGATGGGAACCAGTGAGGGCGCGGTGATTGTTGAATCCTCATCAGCCGGTCGTGGTCTGCGGGCACCAAGCACGGTGCTCAGCCGTCTCTGGCTTGACGGCCAGGACCTGACCCGAAGCGTCAACCCGGCAGCCTTATCGCTAGAGCTTCCCTACCAGCACCGGGAGCTAACCTTTCAGTTTGCGGTCCTCGATTTTCACGAGCCTGAGCGCAACCTGATTCGGCACAGACTCAGAGGGTATGAATCATCTTTTAGCGAACTTAGCAGCGATCGCACAGCACGTTTCATGAACTTGCCGCCCGGCGAATACACCCTGGAAGTTGAAGGCTGGAGCAGTCGAGGCATGCCCGGTGCTGAACCGCTTGAAATCCCGATCCATGTTGCAGCGCCCTGGTGGCACTCACCGCTGGCCTGGGTAGTGGCCCTGATTCTGCTGGGCGCCATGGTGTGGATGACCATTCAGTTGCGACTCCAGGCTCTGAACGT
Organism: uncultured Wenzhouxiangella sp.; assembly: GCA_964540315.1. GTDB lineage: Bacteria > Pseudomonadota > Gammaproteobacteria > Xanthomonadales > Wenzhouxiangellaceae > Wenzhouxiangella. Next base: position 27,736 of record CAZIMY010000013.1, on the reverse strand, counting down.
TTCCAATAAACGCCTTCAAAGCCTGGTCGCTGAGCGGACCGAGGAACTGGCCACCGCCAATGAACGCCTTCGCGCCAGTTCCGAGCGGGACTTTCTGACCCGACTATTCAACCGGCGTGGATTCACGCAGCGGTTCGCCCAGCTTCGGGAGTTGGCGCTTCGATCCAATCGGAATCTGTCGGTGATCATTTTTGATCTCGATTTTTTCAAACAGATCAACGACAGCTTCGGCCACGACAGCGGTGACGAAATTCTCCAGGGCATCGGCAAGATCCTGCACGACCATCTTCGAAGCCCCGATCTGGCAGCCCGCTGGGGTGGCGAAGAGTTTTTGCTGGCCCTGCCGGATACCGATGCCGAGGGAGCCCGCAAGGTTTGCGAGAAAATCCGGCAAAGCCTGGCCGGAATCAGCCTTGCTGCTACTGCTTCAGAAGATCTGAAAGTCACCGCAACTTTTGGAGTTGTCGCCCGCCAAGGCTGCGACTGGCCGTTGGAGAAGTGGGTCAAAGCAGCCGACGAAGCTCTGTACGCCGGCAAGGACAGTGGTCGAGACCAGATCAGGATCCAGGAAACCAATGACCTATAATTCCGGGCCGCTCCAATCGCAGAGACTTTAATGACGCGTCTTTTTTCGACGCTTGTGGCCGGGCTTCTGATTGCCCTGTTTCTTGCAGCTCCGTCCAACATTGTCGGGGCGGTGGCTCTGGACGAGTTTGAGCAGCACTTTAAGGACACTCTTGTTGAGCATGGCGTGCCAGGCGGGGCGTATGCGGTCGTGCAAGAGGGCAGAATTGAGCGTGTCGGCACCTACGGCGTTCGCCGGGTCGGGCAATCCGTACCGATCACGGCTGACACCGTGTTCCGCACCGCCTCGGTTTCAAAGACCTTTGCAGCGCAGTTGACCAGCCTGCTGGTCGCGGAGAACCGGCTTCGGTGGGACGATCCGGTCACCCGGTACCTGCCCGATTTTCGACTCAAGGATTCCGAAGCAACGAAACAACTGCAGCTTCACCATTTGGTCGGGCAGTCCACCGGCATCGTGTCCAACGCTTACGACAACCTGCTCAATGCCAACCAGCCGCTGACGCGCATCCTCCCGAAGTTTGCCGAGCTTGAGCCGCTGTGCGAGCCTGGTGATTGCTACACCTACCAGAACGTCTTGTTCTCTCTGGTCGGACCTGCCATTGAACAGACCACAGGCCAACAGTACGAGGATTTGCTTGACGAACGACTTTTTGAGCCGCTGGGCATGCGCCGATCCACGGTTGGTTTCGAGGCCTTCATGGCCGAGGATAACCGTGCATCGCCTCACGTCCGGCTATCCAGAGGTCGAGTCTGGCATCCGGTCTCGGTTGCCGAGTCCTACTATCTCGTCCCGCCAGCGGCTGGGGTCAACGCCAACGTGCTTGACCTTGCTCGCTGGCTGATCGCCCAGCAGGGATACCGCCCGGACGTGCTCGCCCCGACAACCATCCGACCACTGACTGAAAAACGGGTGCGCACTCTGCGCGATCTCAGACGCGGATCGTGGAAGGGATTACTGTCGGATGCCCATTACGGCCTGGGCTGGCGCATCTACACCGTAGACGACGAAGACCTCTACCTGCATTCAGGCTGGGTCCAGGGCTTTGTTGCCGACATCAGCTATTCGCTGGATCGAAAAATTGGCCTGGTCGTGCTGCTTAACGGCGAATCCAGAGCACTCAGCGAAATCACGACCGGTTTTTGGTCCGAACAACTGGCCAAACCCCGGCCTGCGCTGATCACAGGCCAGAATATTGCCGGCGAGCAAGCGGCGCGTTAGGCGTTTGCTGGATCAGGCGACTTTGCGATCTGACGTCTTGCTGGCAGCCACAGTCTGGACGACTTTTTCGATAATCTCCAGCCCGGCATCCAGGTCGGCATCCGGGATCATCAATGGTGGCAGCAGTTTCAGAACCTGATCGTCAACCCCGGCCGTTTCGATGATCAAACCATGCTTGAAGGCTTCGGCCGAGCACTCGCCGGCCAGCTCGCTGTCGGCAAACTCGATACCCTGAATCAGACCGCGGCCCCGCAGCTCCGCTCTGACCGGAATCTTACGAATCAATGCCTGCAAACGCTCGGTAATTTTCGCGGCCTTGCGCTCGGTCTCGGTCTTCATGTGATCGTCGACCCAGAACTCCAAAGCCGCGGTCGCGGTTACGAATGCCGGGTTGTGACCACGGAAAGTGCCGTTATGCTCCCCCGGAGACCAAACGTCAAGTTCAGGGCGCATCAAAGTGACCGCCAGCGGCAAGCCGAAGCCGCTCAGGGACTTGGACAGGCACACAATATCTGGCTTGATACCAGCGGGTTCGAAGCTGAAGAACGGACCGGTGCGGCCGCAGCCGACCTGGATATCGTCAACGATCAATAAAACATCGTGACGCTTGAGCACGGCGGCCAGTTCTTTCAGCCACTCTGTCCGGGCAACGTTGACCCCGCCTTCCGCCTGGACTGTCTCGATGATGGCTGCCGCCGGCTTGTCCATGCCCGAGCCCTCATCGGCCAGCATGGCTTCCAGAAAGGCTAGGCTCTGATCCTTGCCCTCATCCAGATAGCTGTCGAAAGGCACCATGCTGACATTTGACAACGGCACGCCGGCCCCGGCGCGCTTGAATGAGTTGCCGGTCACGGCCAGAGAACCCAGCGTCATGCCGTGGAAGGCGTTGGTGAACGAAATCACCCGCTCCCGTCCCGTCACCTTGCGGGCCAGCTTGAGGGCAGCTTCGACCGCGTTGGTGCCGGTTGGTCCTGGGAACTGCACGCGATAGTCCAGCCCGCGCGGCTTCAGGATGACTTCTTCGAAGCGCTCAAGAAACCGAGCCTTGGCGGCCGTCGCCATATCGAGGCTATGAACGATGCGGTCTTCGGCCAGATAGTCCAGCAGCGCGCGCTTGAGGTCAGGGTGGTTGTGACCGTAGTTCATTACGCCAGCGCCGGCAAAAAAATCAATATATTCGCGACCGTCTTCGTCGATCATCCGTGCGCCTGAGGCATGGGTGAACACGCAGGGGAAATTACGGACGTAGCCGCGAACTTCCGACTCCAGTCTATTGATGGTTTCAATCGTCATGACAATCTTGCCTCTCTCGTTATCAATTTATAAATTCGTTCAAACCGACGAGCCAAGCGGACCAATCCGGAACAGTCGCTCGGGCTCATGGGCGTTGGGAAACAGTTCTGCAGCCAGATAATCGACTTCTTCGCAGTCCACACCTCGATCTCTGGCTATGGCACGAAATAGAGCCATTGACGGCTGGTTATCGGGGCTGACCGTGGCCTCCAGCCAATGAACTTGTGGCGGCTGACCGGCCAGGAGCGCATCGAGCATGCGGCGACCCAGACCCTGGCGACGCATCCATGGCGCAACACCGATCTGCCAGACAAACACTGCATCGGGTCGACTCGGCGGATAGTGACCCACGATGAACCCGGCCAGTTGGCCGTCTTCGGTTTCCGCCACAATCCCGCTGTCGGCAAAATCCTTGGCGAAAAGCACGTAGAAATATGCGCTGTTGAGTTCGAGCATTTCCATATCGCTGACCAATTGCCACATGGCCGCGCCATCTTCGGCACGCGGTCGCCGAAAATGCACCGTGGCAGCTTCCATGGCCGCGGCGGCTGATTCAGGCGACATCAGCAACCTCGATATCGCAAATCCCAAAGCCGGCGTGGACCGTCCGCGCGGCATCGCCGATGCGCTCAGCGTCGATCAGGCAGGTGACTGCATGTTCAAAGCGATAGGATTGATGCACTTCGATGCCGGCGTTGGTCAGGGCATTGACGGCAAACCGCTCGATGCTGTCATCCTTACCCGCCTGGTAGCCGACTGCAGAAACGCTGGCCAGCGGGTAACGCACCTCCACGTCTTGGCCGAACTCAGCGCCCACAGACGCAGCAAGACTGTCAACGTCGGCCATCTGGTCGATCGGCAGTAAATAACAGCCGTCTTCCTGGTCAGCCAACTCGGGGGCAAATCCGTCGTAGTCGGACAGAAGCTCGGCCAGACGCGCTCGATCCGCCTGTTGCCCGAAGCGAACACTCAGCAAGTTCTTGTGAGTTGCGACGCCAACAACGCGGGACCGGCCCGCATCAGCTTCCTGGCGCACAATCGTCTGACCGCCGTCGCCATGGGACTTGCGCGCGTGGATGGACACACCCTCGGACAAGGCATAGTCCACGGCGCGCTCGTTCAACACCCCAGCACCGTGATGCGCGAGCGTTTTCATCTCGGCCAGGCTTAGCATGCCCAGGCGTATTGCTTCGGGCACGAGGCGCGGATCGGCGGTGTAGACTCCATCAACATCGGAATAGATTTCACAGCGTGCTGCCTTCACGGCCGCCGCGATAGCAACTGCAGTTGTATCAGAGCCGCCCCGACCCAGCGTGGTGATATCACCCTCCGGACTGGCACCCTGGAATCCAGCAACAACCACCACCTTGCCCTCGTCGAGGGCCGCGAGAATTCTGGTCGCTTCGACCGACTTGATCCTGGCGTTCAGGTGAGAATTGCAAGTTCTGACGCCGGCTTGAGGCCCAGTCATCGAGCAGGCCGGAATGCCAATATCCTGCAGCGCCAGCGAGAGCAGCGAGGCCGATGTTTGCTCGCCTGCGGCCAGCAGCATGTCCAATTCGCGATGGTCGGGCTGAGTATTAAAGCGCCCGGCGCTGGCCAGCAGCTTGCTGGTTGTGTCACCGCGGGCCGACACAACCACGACGACGCGGTTGCCCTCGCGCGACGTGCGCGCCACGCGCTCAGCCACTGCACACAGTTGCGAGTCTTGAGCGAGCGAAGACCCGCCAAACTTCTGGACGATCGTTTTCATCATTGTTCCGGAACTACTTAAGTTAGGTTTGGGTTGGGGTTTGCTTCAACCGGCTTTATCGCCTGGAGGCGGCATCGGCGCCATGGCGTAATCCGAGTTGTGGATTCCGAACGCTTGGACCAGGGCGTCAAGGCTATGCGCCAATTCGCCAAGCATTGGATCGTCCAGCTTTACCAGCGCGTTCAGCAAGGCACCCTCAGCCGGGCCCGGAGCGGTCGCCAGCAGCTGATCACCTTGCTCGGTGGGAAACAATTGCACGACTCGCTGGTCGGGACCACATCGGTCCCTGCGGATCAGGCCCTTGGACTCGATCTTGTCGAGCAGATTGCTGGCCGTGGCCGGCTTGATGGACAAGCGCTCGGAAATGTCTTTCACACGCAGGCCCGGCTCGGCATGGATTTCCCAGAGCGCCCAAAGCTGGGCCGCACTGACCCCGCAGAGGCGCTCTATGCCCGACGAGTGCGCCTGAATGGCCCGGACTACGGTTCGGAAATGCCGAATGACCTCGGTTTCGCGCTCACGACGGGCCTTGGGCCGTCGCGAGCGCCGATCAGCTTCGTTGTCCTCGACAGCCGTATTTGTCATTTGCTGAACCATAATGGTGGCTAATTATATGCCACAAATTAGTTTTGCGCAAAACTAATTTGTGGCGATTCGGTTCAGACGAGTCTTTCTGTTCTTCCTGAACTGCCAGTTTCGCTGTCAGTTTTCGTATTCCTGGACCAGCGACAGTAGGGTATCCAGAATGTCCTGGCCGGCGTCGCCGCTTTGTTCGAGATACACCTCGCGCACACCCAGGCTTGCCTCTCGAAACGCCTCGCGCTCAGCTTCTGTCAGCTCCACCAGCTCGGTGCCACCAGCGTCCAGAATGGTATCCAGGCGACGCGCGTTGAAGTCTTGCTGCTCCTGGTCAATCCACTCCACCATCTCGCTGCGAATCTCTTCAACCATGCCCCGGGTTTGTTCATCCAGCCCATCAAACCAAGGCCTGGAGGCCGCCAGCGTGGTAACGAACTGGGCGTGCCGGCCCGAGGTGAGAAAGTCCTGTTCTTCGTAGAAACTCATCTCTTCAATGGCGAAGATCGGGTTGACCTGCCCGTCGATCTGGCCGAGTTGCAGGCCGCTGTAGACCTCGCTGTAGGGCATTGGCGTTGGATTGGCTCCGTAAGCCTGATACGACTCGACCAGAATCGGCGAGGTCATCGTGCGAATCTTGAAGCCCTCGAAGTCTGCCGGGCTGCGGAGTACGCGGTCTCCGCTCCACACCATCCAGCCTTCCTGAACAACCGCCAATAGATGCAGGTCCTGATTGCGGTACGGAGTCTGGAGCAGCTCGTGCAGGTCTGGATCTGACAGCACCTGACGGTTAACAGCGTCTTCGTCAGATAATACGAAGTGCAGGGTAAAGACACCCACTTCGGGAATGGCATCCGCCAAATGGCCAGGCGAGGCAAACGCCAGTTCCAGCGCGCCGCTTTGCAGCATCTCAGTAATCTGCGAGGACGTGCCGAGACTGCCGTAAGGATAGATTTCAATCTGAATCGAGCCGTCGCTCTGGGTTTCGATCCGGCGCTTGAATTCTTGAGCGTAAGCATCCTGCACGCTGCCCTCGATTTCCTCAAGCGCGAACCGCCAGGTCACCACTTCCGGCTCGGCGGCACCTGCAGACTCGCTCGCAGGCTCTTCAGCCGGGGGCGAGCACGCAATCAGAAAAAACAAAACACAAGCCAGAAGGCCAAGACGGCATGTCGATAAACGCATCACAGAACTTTCCTTGGGGTCACCAGAACGAAAATCGGCAAAAACACTAACATGAAGGCTGATCCAGACTGGGCGGCAAGCGCGAAATCCAGTGCTAAGGTAGACAATCTGCCCATTTCCGGATGTCTGGTTGAATGTGTGCCGTCACCGCGAACGCGTCCTGGCGTCAGCGTCTTGTAAACTGCTTTCTCTGGATAGATCGCGGTCTCGATAGCAGCGAGCGGGCCGTCCTGGTCATTGCCGTTTTGACCATGGCAACCGTCTCGATCGTCAACGTCGGGCTGCGCAACCTGACCGGCAGCAGCCTGCTGTTTGCCAATGACCTCACGCAGGCCCTGTTGGTCATCATTACTTTCATGGGTCTGGGCCTTGGGGCACGCAGGGCCCGGCACATACGGGTCTCGGCCATTCACGATCTGTTGCCTCCGGCGGCCAGAAAAGTCCTCCTCATCCTGACCAGTTTCCTGACCGCGGGCCTGCTGTTCGCGCTGACCGGATGGGCGCTCGACTACGCGCGCTCGGCGCAGCGCAGCTGCCGCATCCTGCCCGAGGCGATCGAGGTCGGCGGGTTAAGCGTTCCGCTGGGAGCCATGCCACAGCCATTGGGCATGTTGCTGGTACTTGTCATCATGACGCTGGTCGGCCACGCCATCGCGACCGCGCCTGGCACCGGCCGGCAGATCCGGGATCGGTTCAAGGGGTGGACCAGATGGCTGGTCTTGATTATTTCAGCCGTCGGTCTCGGATTAGCCGCGTGGGGGCTGTGGGAGTTTGCAACCGATCTGATCGCAGACCGCAGCGGCCGCTGTCGAATCATGCCCTCCACCGGCCTGCCGGTGTATCTGGTGTACTTGATCGTTCCGCTGGGCCTGACGCTCGGGGCCGTCCAATTCGGTCTTGCCGGGCTGCGGAACCTGATCAGCAGCGATAACTACCTGTCCTGGCATCAGCGCGATGAGTATCTTGACGCGGAAGGCGGTGAGTCCGATGGCTGACTGGCTGGAGTGGGTCGGACTTGCCGGGCTGCCCGTCCCACAGCTTGCACTCATGGCGGCACTCTTGATGATCGTGCTGCTATTGATGGGCTTTCCGATGCTGGTGCCGCTGCTGGTCGGGGCGTTGTTCCTGCTGCTCGCCGGGTTTTCGAATTTGGAGCCGGCGATTCTGGTCCAGCAAATGATCGGCGGCGTAGAGCAAAGCGTGCTTGTGGCCGTGCCCATGTTCATCTTTGCCGCCGACATCATGATCAAGGGTCACACCGCCGATCGACTGCTCGATCTGGTCAGCAAATTCGTCGGCCATCTGCGCGGCGGGGTGCCGATTACAACCGCGGTTTCCTGCACCCTGTTCGGCGCGGTTTCAGGCTCGACCCAGGCCACCGTTGTCGCAATGGGGCGGCCCCTGAAACCGCGCCTGCAGGAGGCGGGCTATTCCGAGCGCTTTTCGATCGCGCTGATTATCAACGCCAGTGACATCGCCCTGCTGATCCCGCCTTCGATCGGCATGATCATTTATGGCGTTGTCTCCGGCACGTCTGTCGGCGACCTTTTCATCGCGGGCATTGGACCCGGGGTCATGATCCTGATTTTGTTTGCGCTCTACTGCTTTGCCATATCCGCTTGGAAAAATATTCCGGTCATGCCGCGAGCCGGTTTGAATCAGCGCCTGGGTGCTATTCGCGGCGCCCTGCCCGCGCTGGGCTTTCCCGTCATCGTGATCGGCGGTATTTACTCAGGCATTTTCAGCCCCACCGAGGCGGCTTCGATCGCGGTCGCCTACGCGCTGATTCTGGAGATGCTGGTTTACCGCGAAGTCAAGCTGCGCGATCTGCCGGAGATCGCCTTTTCAACCGGGCTGATTACCGCGGTTGTGTTCATTCTTGTGGCCGCCGGCATGGCGTTTTCCTGGATCATTTCCTACGCCCAGATTCCGGATATGTTGTTGGGCGATGTTGTCGCGATGGCGGCCGACCACCCGTATCGGGTTCTCGCGCTGATCGCCATCTCCTATTTCGTCGGCTGCATGTTTGTCGACCCGATTGTCGTGATCCTGGTGCTGACACCCATCTTTGCCCCGGCCGTGTCGGCCGCCGGGCTGGATCCGATTCATGTTGGCACCATCGTCGTGCTACAGGCAGCCATTGGTTCGGCCACGCCGCCTTTTGGATGCGACATTTTTACGGCGGTGGCAATTTTTCGACGACCTTACCTCGAAGTCATCCGCGGCACACCGCCTTTCGTGCTCATCCTGCTTTTTGCGACAGGGCTGCTGATCGCCTTCCCCCAGATCGCGCTGTTTCTGCCCGAACTGATGCGGTAGAACCCCGTCACTACCCCGTGATTCACGAACGCGGCAGCTTGATTTGCTACCTTTGATCGCCTACCCGCCCATGGATACCCAATGAGCCAGCCCGTCATCGCCGATAACAAGCCCATCAAGGTGTCGCTAGAGAAAGGCAAGGAGTATGCGTTTTGCCGCTGCGGTCGCTCCAGTGACCAACCCTTCTGCGACGGCTCACACAAGGGCACCGGCATAACGCCAAAAGTTTTTACGGCCGACAAGGACGAAGACGCTTATTTATGCCGGTGCAAACAGACCGGTGATGAACCCTTTTGCGATGGCAGCCATAAGCAGTTTTCCGACGACCAGGTCGGCAAGCAGGCGCCGGAAAAAGAAGAGCAAGGTTCATCGAGCGATGACAACGCTTCGCCCAAACCCGAAGCCACGCCGGAAGAACCTACCGTTGAGTTCATTCACGACCTGGCGCGCGGCGGGCTCGACAAGGTCGGCAAGCATGGCCCGACCGTGGCAATGGGCGTCCCTCGAAGTGAGCTGCCGCACTGGGATCAACTGCAGATCCTGGCGGCACAGCTAGCCACCCAGCCACTGATGGATGACGAGGACGTCCATACGGAGCTGGTCATCGGACCCGAAGCAAAAAAACCGCTGGACCTCAAAATTCCGCTGTTTGTCACCGACATGAGCTTCGGCGCTCTATCACCGGAAGCAAAGATTGCGCTGGCCAAGGGTGCGGAAATGGCCGGCACCGGCATCTGCTCTGGCGAAGGCGGAATGTTGCCCGAAGAGCAGGCCGAAAACAGCCGGTATTTCTTCGAACTCGCCAGCGCGGGGTTCGGCTACTCGGAGTCGGTACTTGAGAAAGTACAGGCCTTTCACTTCAAGGCCGGCCAAGCCGCCAAGACCGGTGTCGGCGGCCGACTGCCGGGTAGCAAGGTGACCGCGCAAATCGCCGAGGTCCGCGGTATCTCGGAAGGCGAGGACGCTCATTCACCAGCCATCTTTGAAGAGCTCCAGAGCCCCGATGATTTTCGTCGCTTTGCCGATCGGGTCAGAGAAGTCAGTGGCGGTATTCCGGTCGGCTTCAAGATGAGCGCAAATCACGTCGAACGCGACATCCAGTTTGCGCTTGATGCGGGTGCGGACTACATCATTCTGGACGGCCGCGGCGGCGGCACCGGCGCTTCACCTGCAATGTTTCGTAATCACATCAGCGTGCCAACGATTCCCGCCCTGGCCAGAGCGCGGCGCTATCTGGATGATCAAAAAGCCAGCGGCAAAGTGACCCTGATCGTCACCGGCGGGCTGCGCACACCCACCGACTTCATCAAGGCCCTGGCGCTGGGTGCCGACGGCATTGCCCTCGGCAACAGCGCCATTCAGGCGGTCGGCTGTGTTGGTGCTCGTATCTGCCATACCAACAACTGTCCAACCGGTGTTGCCACCCAACGCGAAGACCTTCGCAAGCGACTGAAGGTGGATCAGTCGGCTGAACGGCTGAAGAATTTCTTCGAGGCGTCTGTTTCGCTGATGCAGGTCATGGCGCGTGCATGCGGCCATGATTCGCTGGCAGGCTTCAATTCGAACGATTTGACGACCTGGCACCGCGACATGGCCTTGTTGTCCGGCGTTCGCTACGCCGGCGTCAAGGCCCCCTGATTAGTCCTCGTCCTGGCTCTGGTTTCGGTAGCGCTCGAACCAGTGGATCACGTAGGCCGGCTTGGCCATGAACTGGCTGGGCCGTCGGTGGAGGGCGTGCGAGGCACCGGGCACGCGCACCATGGCGGTATCCACACCCCGCAGCTGCAGCGCCTGAAAGTACTGCTCGGTTTCAGAGATCGGAGTACGCCAATCCTCTTCTCCGGTCAGCAGCAGCGTCGGCGTATTGACCGCGCCAACCCGATGAATGGGCGATCGAGCCAGGTAGTGTTCGGCGTGTTCCCAGGGCGGGCCCGGGAACCAGTACTGCGAATACGTGAAATAGCCATCCGAACTCAGCACGAAACTGTACCAGTTGATGACGGGATTGACCGCTGCCGCTGCCGCGAAGCGATCCGTCTGGCTGATCGACCAGGTGGTCAGCACGCCGCCACCAGAACCGCCCGTAATAAACAGCGCGTCCTCGTCGATGTAGCCGCGGTCGATCACCGCATCAATCCCGTCCATCAAATCGTCGTAGTCATGACCCGGGTAGTCATGATGAATCAGGTTGGCAAAGTCTTCTCCATAACTGGTGCTGCCGCGCGGATTAAGATAAATGACGACGTACCCCTGGGCCGCCATCAGCTGCAACTCCATGGCAAAGAAATCACCGTAGGTCGCGAACGGACCGCCGTGGATTTCTAAAATCATCGGCCACTGCCTGGCAGGGTCAAACCCGGGCGGATACATGACCCAACCCTGCAGGTCGCGCCCATCCACGCTGGATTCATACCAGAAAGATTCAACCTCGCCGATTTCGCGCTGGGCGAGCACATCACGGTTGAAAGCGGTCAAGGGAATGCTTCCGTTGTCGCGCACCACGGCGAGCTCCGAGGGGCGCTGAGTGCTGGCGTGGGTGTGGGCGATTAATCCGCCAGCAACCGCAAACTGCCCGGCGGCATAAGGCCGACTGAAATACTCTCCGCCCAACTCATCCGAGATTACCTCGCGCTGACCATTCAATGGCTGACGCGCCAGTCGCGTGCGTCCGTGGTGCTCATATTGAATCAGCAGGCTGTCACTGCCGTCCCATTCAACTTGACTGATAGCGCGATCAAGATCGCCGGTTAGCTCACGAACGTCGCTCCCGTCAAGGTTGGCCACATACAGCTCAGGGCCCTGGTGGGAAAGCCCACGGTCGATAAAACCAAGCCAGGCCAGGCGCTTGCCATCCGGCGAGACACGCGGCTGGTAACGGGGATTGTCACCTTGGGTGATCGCCTCGATCTCGCGCGATTCGATATCGATCTGATAAATATTGGACTTGCGCGGGAAACGATAGGCTTCCTCGCCGCGGTTGGCGTGCAAGAACAACGATCCCCCATCCGGATGCCACACCACGCCGCCGTGGTTGAACGGCCCGCTGGTCAGCTGTATCGGCGAGCCGCCTTCCGACGGCAAGAGATAAACATGCTGGTATCCGGGCCGCAGATAACCGCGACCATCGGCGCGATACCTTGGTTGTTCAATCCAGATCGGCGGCTCGGCCCATTCTGCCTCAGCCGGTTTGCCGGGCAGCGTGACCGGCGGAGCAGTGGCTTCAGGTGTAAACATGATGAAAGCCAGCCATTGCCCGTCGGGCGACCAGGACAAGGCGCCCGGCGAATCGGGCAACTCGGCAATCCGGGTGTCCCTGCCGGTCTGCAGCCAGTGCATGCGAAGCTCACCACCGGCAAGATAAACAATGCGCTCACCGTCCGGAGACCAGCGCGGCGTCGACGCATTGCTATCGCGATCCGTCATCGGTTCAAGGCCCGAACCATCAGCCTTGATCTGCCAAAGACTGGAACGAGCGCGGTCTTCCTGACGGTCCATCCAGTGGCGGACGAACACGACCTGCTCTCCTGTCGGATCGGGCTGCGGGTCGCTGACCCACTCCAAAAGAAAAACATCGTCGTAAGCGAGAGGTGCCCGTTCAGCGATGGCCAGCATCGGGGTAGAGATGGCGAGCATCAGAACAAAAGCGCGGAGGAATATGGACATGATCAGAGATCGGTCAGGAATCAGAGCTTTGGATTGTACCCAGCGCTTGACCCAAAAACCCACTGCCGAACCCTCAGGACAGAAATCCGTGACTTCTGGCTCTGTCGGGCGCCCCGCAATATGGCCAACAATCCTTGTTCCTTACAGATCTATCTCAAAAGACTGGAGACAAGCCATGAAAAAGATTCTTTCGGCCGTCGTTCTGGCCCTTTCGATTCCTGCCCTGAGTGGCTGCGTTGTCGCTGTCGGCGATGTCCAGTCAGAACAAGAGATGACGCGCCAAGAAACAGAGCGGGAAAACCGTGAGGCCATTTCGCAGCTCGAACCAGGCATGCCTATTGACTACATTCGCACTCGTCTGGGCACGCCGGATTTTTCCGAATCGCTGGAGCGCGAGGATGGAAGCTATCGGGTGCTGTTCTACCGCACGCAACGCCGCGAGGCCGACGGCATGACGACGCGCGACGAAACCACGCCCCTGATCTTCCGCGATGGACTTCTCGTCGAATGGGGCGAGGCCGCCTGGATGAACCTGTCCGGCCAACCGCTAGGTTGAACCGAACGACAGAGAAATGTAAAGCTAGCTTGACATATATGTAAAGTCTACTTTACACTCATGGCGGATCAATACGGGACCCGTTTCATGAGTAAACTTTCGTTCCAGGAAAAAAGCACGATTGGCACCCTGCTGGCAACCAGCGTCATCGGGCTGCTCTACCTCCGTTCAGCCTGGCAGCTTTGGCAAGCTGACCAGCTGCACGTGGCCTCCATGACCGGCCTGGCCGCGGGGCTTACCGTTTTATTGGTAATCGCGCTGGTGGTTTATCACGCGCTGGTCGCCGCGATAACCCAACCCGAGCATGAAGACGAGCGGGATCGTCTGATCGCTTGGCGGGCGGGCAACATTGGTGGTCTCATCCTCGGCATAGGCGTGATCGGTGTGGTGCTGCAGATTCTGGTTGGCGGGATATTCGGCGACCCGGTTGCGGGCTCACCTGTTCTGATCGCGAATGCATTGATGGCCGTGGTGTTTTGCGCCACGATTGTCGAGCTGTCCATGAAGCTGGTTTACTACCGGCGCGGTATCTGAAATGGGCAGCAAGCCCTGCAACCGGCTCCGAGAGCATCGTGAAGCATGTGGCCGGATGACCCAGCAAGCGCTTGCTGAAAAGGTTGGCGTTTCGCGCCAGACTATCATCGCCATCGAGTCGGGTCGCTATTCGCCGTCACTGGAGGTCGCCCTGAAACTGGCCAAGGTCTTTGATAAATCGGTAGAGGATCTATTCTGGTTGCCTGACTCGTGAACGAGACCGAACCGCCGCGGCAAAAGCCTGATTGAGTCCCATCCGGGTCATTCTGCAGTCGGGAAACACCCGAAAACCAACCCTGAGCTTCGGCGCCGGCGGCAGGCTCGTCCGGGTGAAGGGAGACAAAAAGCCCTTACGCGCGCTCATCGGGGTTGTTCAAAATCCCCCCGATTCGTCGGACTCAAGCTCGCGCATCCGAGCTAAGCGCTCCTCCTCTTCTTTTCGGGCGGCATCAATGATCGCCATCAGTTCTCCGAGGTTGATGTCTGCCAGAACGGGCTCGTAAATCCCGGTCAGCACGGTGTTGGCGTCGAGCGCGCCGGACGCAAATCTGGACCACATTTCCTTGCCGTATTCGGTCGCCCGGAGCTCCGGGGCGAAGCGGCCGAAAAAGCGTTTCATCCGATCGACGTCGCGCACCAGCATCATCGCCGCACTGTTGTTTGCCGCTGCGTTGACCGCCTGGGGCAGGTCGATGATCACCGGCCCGTTGGCGTCGATCAGCACGTTGAACTCCGACAGATCACCGTGAATCAGGCCAGCGGCCAGCATCCGAACGATCTCCGCGATGATTCGGTCGTGGAACGCCAGCGCTTCAGCACGTTCCAGCGCCATTCCGTCGAGACGCGGCGCGACGTTGCCCGCACCGTCGGTGATCAGTTCCATCAGCAGGACGCCGTCTGTAAATCCATACGGCTGAGGCACGCGCACCCCGGCCTGCGACAGCCGGTAGAGCGCATCAACCTCGGCGTTCAGCCACGCCTTTTCCGTTTCCTTCTGTCCATACCGGGTGCGCTTGTTCATTGCCCGCGCCCGCCGTGTGTTTCGAACGCTGCGGCCTTCCTGGTATTGCGCGGCCTGGCGAAAACCGCGCACATTGGCTTCCTTGAACACCTTGGCACAGCGAAGCTCGCCGCCGGCGCGAACGACGAATACATCGGCCTCCTTGCCGCTTTTTAGCGGTCGGAGCACCTCGTCGATCAGGCCGTCTTCGGCCAGTGGTTGCAGACGGGCAGGAATTTTCATGGGCGCAATTATGGCACCCGGGCCGGGCCCCGACACAGCATGGATGAGTTGTTCAGTTCGAAATCGGCGAGGCCGGACCCTACGTTCAGATTCAATTGTCCCGTTTCTTGTCCCATCTCGCCCGGGGCAGCGTAGTTGTTTCGCCCCCAGCCGGGGGCGTCAAGTTCGGCTCTGAATGCCGTCAACCCTATCAGCGGAAACTTTTACAGTTCCGTTTTCTGAATCGTGATCAGGCCAAAGAAAAGCCAGCAGGACGATCATCAAGAAAACAAACAAAATAACTGCAATCAGGAGGTTACGCTTCCCCAGACCAAGGCCTTGTGGAGCATTGGGTTTCGAATTGGTTGACGGGCTCGGCACGGTCTGATGAACACGTTCTGGCGCATTGTCAGGCGCCATGATGACAACTGCGGTGGCATTGTCTTTTCCTCCATGATCCAAGGCGAGCTCCACCAACGCCTTGCTGATGATCTCCGGAGAATGGGACTGCGCAACCTGCGCCCGGATTTCTTGCTCCAAACTTTCGGCGGATACCTCTCCGCTAATGCCATCCGTGCAAAGGATCAGGATCTCTCCGGCGAAGAAGCTACTCGAGATTAGGTCACTGTGAGCCGGGCCTCCCGTGCCGCCCCCGAGACAGCGAGTCAAAATATGTTTGGCAGGATGACATTCAGCTTCTTCGACGGCTATTGCGTCATGGTCCAACAATTGCTGGACAAACGAGTGATCATGAGTCAGTTGGCAAAGCTGGTCGTCCTGCCATAGATAGGCTCTAGAGTCCCCGATCCAGGCGATGTCATAACGCCGTCCGTTAAGCTGAACAGCGACAACGGTGGTGCCCATACCTTCGGCCCCGTCGCCAGCTTCAATGGCTTTGGCGATTGCCCGATCAGCGTCTTTGATGCCGTCTTGAAGGGTTTTTCCCGACCGCGCTGCCGAGAGCAGCGATTCACAGGCGATTCGGCTGGCGATTTCTCCGGCAGAATGCCCGCCCATGCCATCAGCCACCGCCCAGAAACCGAGATCCGGAGCCGCCACGAAGTAGTCTTCATTGTGCTCGCGCACATGGCCAACCGCGCTACTAACGCCCGAACGTACAGCATCTTGGGTATCCGTCATTTGGGCATTAAGGACAGATTGGCGGGTCGGTTAATGGTGGCTACGGGTGGACTTGAACCACCGACCCCAGCATTATGAGTGCTGTGCTCTAACCAGCTGAGCTACGTAGCCACGGAGATAGCCGATAATTATCCGACAGGCACTAGCAGGCGTCAAGGCCAATCCCCGCCAGCGTCAACTGGTCGCCGCGAGAAAATCAGGCGTGCGCACCGGCTCAGGGTTCCAGAATCTGATTGCGCAAAAGTCGTGAGGTGCTTATGCGTCTTGATGTTGCATAATCCCACGGTTAGCAACCTTAAGCACGCAGGCATTTAATGACAGACCCCGACCCATTCCGCAGCCCTGAAGAAGCTTTGATCTCGATTTGCCTGAGCGCTCACGCCGATGCTGGCACCGAAGCGCTCAGTCTGGATGATGGGGCGACGCTGCTTGTTGGCGCCGCAGATTCTGGCAAGGCCAAGCGGCTGGCATCAACGGGTAAAGCATTCGGAGAGCGATTCTTCTTTCATCACGCCGGACTGGGCGGAGAAACCGGAAATCCGGATCTTTTTCTGTGGCGCCTGATGCATTGGCTTCGGAAAACAGGTCACTTTCCGGACCCGATTCCCGCCGATCCTGAGGTGCAGCGGGAGGCTTTACCCAACTGGCTGGCACGGGCCGCTGCGGGCGGGAATCTGTGCATCGCGATCGCCGACGGTCAGTCGCTGACAAAAAACGGCCTGGAGCCTGATCTCGAATGGCTGCCCGAGTGGTTGCCACCCGGCGTCAGGATCATCGTGTCGGTCAAACCGGGCCCTGACGCCGAGTTATGGCGGGAACGAATCAATAATGCCGTGGAACATCAGACTGAAGGTGACGCCAAAAGCCTGAGACAACTCGGGCGAGAAACCCTGGGTGAACCTGCAGCAAGACGCGTCGCCGAGCTGTTGTGGTGCTCCCGAAACGGAATGGCCCTGAATGATCTGAGTGCCCTGTGCGAGCAACCCGTTGAGCCCGCCATTGAAAAGCTCCAGCCATTCGTTTTGCGTCAGGACGACCAGGTTATTTTGGGTAGTGCGACGGCCCGAGAGCTGGCGGTATCCGGCACGCTGGCGGATCACGGCGCGCGTCAGAAGATGCACTTGCTTCTCGCAGATCATTTTGCTCGACAATCGGGGCACGCCAGCCACCTTCTCCAGATCTGGCACAACGCTCAGGCGGGCCATTCCGAGAGGGTTCTTGCCGGTCTCCTGGAACCATCCTGGCTCGCGGCTTCACAGGATCCACTGGCGCGCTTTGAGTCGATCGCGCTTTGGAAACGTCTTGGCGATATACAGTTCATGGTTGATCGATTGGCTGAGGCGTTCCAGAAAAACGAGTTTCAGGCTGAGGTCCTGATGGGGGTTATTTCACTTGTGGAATCGGCGAGCGGTCAGGCCGTGCCTCGCGAATGGCTGCAAGCTGGCCTGACGGCAGCCTTGGGCAACGGCAACCTTGATGTGCAAGCGGCAATGTTTGAACGGCTGGGAACACACCCGGAATCAGCAGACGACGACAGGCTCAAGCTGCTGCTGCAAGCCCTTTCGATCCGTGAATCCTCACCTGGTGCCGGCGCAGCGCTGACGGAGGGTGTCCGACATAACGTGGCTTGCCGGCATGAAGAGCTAGGGGATCTTTCCAGCGCGGCCGCAAACTACCGGGGAGGCATCAAGGCAATCGAACAAACGGAAGGTTCTGAGTCTGGTCGGCTGATTCCGTGGCTAAACAACCTGGCAGCAGTTCACAAGGCAGCAGGGGAACTCAAAGAGGCGGCCGGGTTGACTTCTCGCGCCCTGAAGCTTGCCCGCGGCAAGCTGGGGGCTCAACACCCAACCACAGCCGGGATCTGCGACCAGCTGGCCGGCATTCAGTACCAGGCTGGAAACTACGCTGAAGCAGAACCCCTATTCCGGGAAGCGCTGGACATCACCCAAGACACATTCGGCCCAGAGCATCCGGCCTCTGCAGCCTGCATGAATAATCTGGCAACGCTGCTTGATGCCCGGCAGGAGTTCAAAGAGGCCGAAAAACTGTATCGGCACGCTCTAACGATTCGGCAATCGCTGCACGGTGAGCATCATTCCGATACGGCAAGCAGTCTGCATAACCTGGCAACCGTTCTGGAGTCGGCCGGAAAAGCCGAGGAAGCAGAACAGCTATTCCGTCGTGCGCTGGACGCCTGGGATAAAGTCAGCGGGCAAGAGAGCCCCGCTTTTGCAACAACCTTGCTCAGCCTCGCCGATTTACTTCGTGACCGGGGAAAGTGGGCCGATGCCGAAGCGCTTTATCGTTCAGACGTCGAGATCTGGCGCTCACTGGTCGGCCCCGAGCACCCGCATACCTTAAGCGCCTTGAGCGGGCTGGCGCGCTTGTACGCGGATGGGGGCAAGCCAGAACTTGGTGAACCGCTGCTGCTGCACGTCATCGAATCAGCCGAACGTGTCGTCGGCAAGACGGACCCACTGTATATGGAAGCGGTGGGCGTGCTCGGCGCGCTGCTGAGAAACGCAAGTCGGCTTGACGAGGCACGCCAGCTACTTCATCACGCCCTGGCTGCCCACGACAACACGCTTGCCATGATCTCGGCACCGGTACAAAAACTACGGCGCCTGCTTGATTCCCTGGATCCACAATCACAAAAGCTGCATTGAATATGAGCACCGTAGAAGGCCACCATCCCGAGCTTCCGGCGGCCTATGAGCCGATCAAGCTCGACGGCACGACCAATATCCTTGAGACCACCCAGCGAATGGCCTCCGAGGGAAGCGGCGAAGGCACTTTGGTCTGGGCAAACCGGCAGTCGCCCGGAAATTTCCGGCCCGGAAAAAAGTGGTTCTCGCCAGATGATGGTTTGTACCTGGGTCTGATACTCGAGCCTGAATTTGCGCCTGAGAACGCTGGGGAAATCGCACTGATTGGCCTCTTGTCGCTGGGGATGGCTCTTGCTGAATCCGTCGCGCCACTTACTGACCTGCGTTACCGTTGGCCGAATGATGTACTGCTAAGTGGCTCTAAAGTCGGAGGCGTGGCTTTGCGCCGAAGCCTGGAGGAAGGCTGGATAGTGCTGGCGGTCTCGGCCAACGTCGGCAAGGAGCCCGTAGAGGTCATCGACGCCGGCTGCGCGCAGATCGAAGGCGGCAACCCGGAGCTGAAACCGGTCGAGTTGCTACAGTCGTTTGCACGCGAGTTCCTGCACTGGATCAACCGCTGGGACGAGGAAGGGCTTGAAGCAATTCTGACCGCCCTGCGCGGTCGCTGGGGTCAACCGGGAGAGTCGGTTTTGATCGAGCTAGACGACGGCGCGACCATCGCCGGGGCGCTCAAGGAAATTGGAGATCAGGGCCAGCTCGTTCTGGACACGGATGGTGGGGAAACGCGCGTCACCCTCAATCATTTTTTTGCCCTGAAATAAAAATCGCCGGCAGGCTGCCGGCGATTCTCTCTACAAGGTCTGCATGACCTGTTCAGACATGCAGAATTGAGGGCGACATAACTCAGGGCGCCGTTGTTTTTTCACTCTCGTCATAAAACGCCTCGTCCTTGGCTTCTTCATACCATTCGGAACGATGCACCTTGACCCACTCGCTGCTGACGTGGCCCTTGGTCGTGATATCCAGCCCTCCGGGAGCCCCCAGCGTTGCCATGTAGATATGGGCGAAGCTGACGCCGATCCACAATATGGCAACCACCGCGTGCACAATCAGATTGACTTGGAACAATGTCCGGTTTTCAAAGATGTCCGGCAGGAGGAGAAACACGCCGGTCACACAAACGATCACGCCTGCCAGCACGTTGACCAAGAACCAGATTTTCTGCCCGCCGTTGTAACGACCGGCCGGCAGATGCTTACCAAAAGCGCCACCAAACAATAACCACCGAACGTCCATCATCGTCGGTTTGTTGTGGTGCAGCCAGGCAACACTCATCACCACGACACCGACGACGAAGAAGGGACCGCCCCAGTCATGGATAAACTTCGATCCCCTTGCCAGGGCAGAGAAGCCTTCCGGACCAATCAAGGGCAACAATATCGCGCGACCAAACAGCAGGCTCAAGCCGGTTATGGCCAGGACCAGAAACAGACCCGCAACGTACCAATGCAGAATGCGGTCAAACATCGACCAAGCCGGATAGCGCTTGCCGGACGGGTTGCCAAGTTTCTCTCCGCCACCGGTAAAGATATGGAGCATCAGCATCGCTCCGACCATAAAGGCAAGCCACCACGGAAGAAAAGTCGAAACCGGCCCCATTCTGACCTGTCGGAACGTCTCGCCATCGCTGCTCATCAAAACATTGGCACTCGGAGCATCAACGGCCGTTATTCCCTCGTAGGACTGCCGGGCCTGTCGCCAGACTTCGGATCTGGGATTAGTCTCACCCCAGTTTTCCTCCTGTTGAATTGGCTGCGCTTCCTCGCTATCCTGGGCCATCGCAAGGTCGATATAGCCACTAAGCGGCAAAACCAGCCCCGCAACAAGCACCAGCATTGTCATCCAGCCGATACGACGTATGCCGGTTCGACCCTTGTTGTGCTTTTGTTGATTCTCCATCTTGCTTCTCCGGTCTAGCGCCGCGCCTGACTGATTTTCAATCTTTCGCGTCGCAGATGTTCTGTTCGTTGATTGCGCTCATTCGAATCACTGAGGCGCTTAGCGATCTCTCTGGCGATTGAATCGCCGGTCTAGCTGCTCACGAAACTCCGGATCTTCCATCTGGGCGATCAAGGGATCGTTTGCGCCTTTGTATTCGCCGGCTTCAAAGAACGTCGCGTCCGGTGATTCATAGCATCCGGCCAGGCCAATCGCCAGCACAAGCATGCCGGCGAAAAGGGGTAGACGGCGCCCAATCATGACAGACCCGTCCGGTAGGCCTGGCTCCAGCCCCAGGTCTGCGCGCGACCGTCTCGACTCATTGACCGATGACGGTAGATATCGGCCACCAGATCACCGTCACCGGCAAGCAAGGCTTTGGTTGCGCACATTTCTGCGCAAGCGGGCAGCATGCCTTCGGAAATCAGATTGGCGCCATACTTTTCGAACTCTGCTGCGCTGCCGGGCTCTTCCGGTCCACCGGCGCAGAAAGTACATTTGTCCATCCTGCCGCGGGAACCGAATGCAGTCTCGTTCGGGAACTGCGGTGCGCCGAAAGGACAGGCAAAGAAGCAGTATCCACAGCCAATGCACAAGTCTTTGTCGTGGAGGACGATCCCGTCGGGCGTCGTGTAGAAACAGTCGACCGGACATACTGCGGCACAAGGGGCGTCATCACAATGCATGCAGGCAACAGACACCGATTTTTCACCGGGTTGACCGTCATTGAGTGTCACCACGCGCCGACGGTTGACACCCCACGGCACCTCGTTGGCGTTCTTGCAGGCGGTTACACATCCGTTGCATTCAATACAGCGATCTGCGTCACATAAGAACTTCATTCGAGCCATTTTCTATCTCCTTGCAGCCTCAGGCGGCCTTGATGATTTGGCACAGAGTCGCTTTCGTCTCTTGCATCTGGGTAACCGGGTCGTATCCGTAAGTCGTAGCTGTGTTGGCAGCCTCTCCTCGCGAGTACGGCGCGGTGCCTTCCGGATAACGATCCTCACGGTCTTCGCCATTAAGCCAACCACCAAAATGGAACGGCATCCAAACGACGCCACGTCCCACACGGTTGGTGATGAGAATCTCCATCCTGAGGCGACCACCTTCGGGGCTTTCCACCCACACCATGTCACCAAGGCGCAGCCCACGATCGTTCGCATCGGCCGGATTGATCTCCACGAACATATCCGGCTGCAGCTCTGCAAGCCACGCCGTTGAGCGGGTTTCGCCGCCGCCGCCCTCGTGCTCGACCAGTCGACCTGTGGTCAGGACGAGCGGGAAATCGCCCGAGTAATCATCCTTCTGGATGGACTCGTAGCGAATCGGCACGCGGAACACCTCTTTCATGTCGCCATAGGTCGGATACTGGGCGACCAGGTCATGTCGAGAGGTGTAGATCGGCTCGCGGTGAACCGGAATCGGATCAGGGAACGTCCACACCTTGCAGCGCGCCTTGGCGTTGCCAAAGGGAGCAACCTCATGCTTGAGGCAAATTCGCTGGATGCCGCCGGAAATATCTGTGTGCCAGGCGACCGCATCAAGCTCGGGTGACTCCATCGTGCGGAAGCTCGCGATCTCAGCCTCGCTGACCGATTCACTCGGTCTGGGAGCCAGGCCACCGACGTAGGCGATCGTCGCCATTTCAAACGGCGTCAGGTCTACATGCCAGCCCAGAGAACGCAACATGCCAAAACTGACCGGTGGGTGCCCATCCTGGATTTCTGATTCGGCGGGCCATGAATTTTCGGCTAGAAGGTTCACACCCTCATGTTCGGTGCCAAAGCGAGCCCGGAACGGCAGTCCGCCCTTGGAAACCGGGAGGCTGGGATTCCACAGGATGTGGGTACCAGGGTGCTTCTGTTCTGCGGTACCCCAGCAAGGCCAGGGTAATCCGTAGGTTTCTCCGTCGCAGGGACCGCCCACGGCTTTCAGCGTCGTGGTGTCAAAGGTGTGCTTGTTTTTCATCTGGAGCTTTAGCCGCTCCGGACTTTGTCCGCTGTAGCCAATGGTCCAAGCCCCTTTATTGATCTCGCGAAGAATGTCCTCCCAGACCGGCTTGTTTCCGTCCTCGATCCGGATGTGCTTGAACATATCATCGGCAAACCCGAATTTCTGGGCCAGCAGATAGAGGATCTCGGTGTCAGTCTTCGATTCGTAAAGCGGATCCAGAATTTTTTCTCTGACCTGGATCGAGCGGTTGGATGCGGTTACTGAACCGGCTTGCTCAAACTGTGTCGCTGTTGGCAGCAGGTAAACCCCGTCGGTTCTTTCCGACAGTGCCACCATGTGGGTCGGGAACGGGTCAGACACCACCACCAGGTCTAGCTCGCCTAAAGCTTTTTGGAGCTCCGGTCCACGCGCAACTGCGTTGGCAGATAGTCCCTGGAAAAAGATTCCCCGGATCTTGTCACGCTGTCCAAGATTCTCGGCATCTTCAAGAATGCCATCGACAACGCGGGAGACCGGAATGCCCGCGACGTTCATGCGATGCACGCCGTCTACGGTATAGGTGTCGAAGCGGCTGCGAATATCTTCAAAATCGACGTCCCACACCCGACACCAGTGCTTCCAGGCATTGTCGGAGAAGCCCATATAGGCCGGCAGCGTGTTACATAGCGGGCCAATATCAGTTGCACCCTGGACATTATCGTGGCCGCGGAAAATGTTGGCACCGCCGCCAGACTTGCCCATATTGCCCAGAGCCAGCTGAAGGATGGAGTAGGCACGGGTATTGGAATTTCCCACGTGGTGCTGGGTGCCGCCCATGCACCAGACGATGGTACCCGGTCGGTTCTCCGCCAGTGTTTTGGCCGCTTCATACAGTTGAGACTCAGTCGCGCCGGTGACGTCTTCAACCTTGTCTGGCGTCCAGTTGGCTACTTCGGCGCGAACCTCATCCATGGCGAATACGCGCTGCTGGATGAACTCTTTATCTTCCCAGCCGTTCTCGAAAATGTGCCACAGAAGGCCCCAGATCAGCGGAATATCGGTACCGGGGCGGAGGCGGATATATTGATCGGCGTGGGCTGCCGTGCGGGTAAACCTCGGGTCGACGACAATGATCTTGGCGCCGTTTTCCTTGCCGCGCAGGACGTGCTGCATGGCAACAGGATGAGCTTCAGCCGCATTGGAGCCGATAAAGAACATCGACTTGCAGTTATGCATGTCGTTGTAAGAATTCGTCATCGCACCATAGCCCCAGGTATTGGCAACACCTGCGACGGTGGTGGAATGGCAGATTCGGGCCGAGTGGTCGCGGTTGTTGCTGCCCCAGAAAGCGCAGAGCTTGACCTGCAGGTACGACGCTTCATTGTTGGCCTTGCAGGAACCTGAAAACCAGAGTGAATCGGGGCCGGATTCTTCACGAATCTCCATCATCTTGTCGCCGATTTCATCGATCGCCTGTTCCCAGCTAAGCCGGCGCCATTGGCCACCCTCAAGCTTCATCGGGAATTTGATCCGCTTTTCGCTCTTGGCGTGGGAACGCAGCGCAGCGCCCTTGGCGCAGTAGCCACCCAGGTTGATTGGCGAATCAAAATCAGGCTCTTGGCGAATCCATACACCGTTTTGGACGCTGGCAATCGTGCTGCAGCCGACCGAGCAGTGCGAACAAACTGTCGTTCGCTTTTCAACAGGTGCGTCATTCTGTTCGGAGGCATCCTGTGCTTCAACGCGGCGCATCATGCTCAAAGGCATGCTTGCGGCCAGGGCAGTACCGCCCGCGGTCAAGCCCGAGCGCTTGATAAATGCGCGACGATCAAACGGCTTTCCCAGAGAGCCTGGAGAAGGAGCGGATGCAGCGTGCTTGCGAATTAATTTCATGAATATTCCTCTTGAGCGGTGTACGGCGCCAATCTATGCACTAAATGTCTCGCGCGCTGCGGTAGTAGCGGCGGATATGATCGGTCTCGTGGTATCCGGCTGGCTTTTTTTCTGTGGCTTGCTCAGCCGCGGGAGCGGCCTTGGCGGTGATGCTGCCTAAACCAAGCCCGGCAGCGGCCCCAACACTAACGGCCCCGGTCATCAAACGCCGTCGCCCGACGTCTACCCGAGCAGGCTTTTTCTGTTCAGCCAATTTCCTCATTTCTCTTCTCCAGGCTCTTGAATTTCCCGCCAGGAAAGATTGGCAGGCTCGCTGAAAGCAACGAAGGCCCGACGATAGCAGGACGTGCTCTCTGCTTAATTGAGCCAAATCAAATATTAGGGGTTTCTAAGGAATAAAAATCTGACGTGTCCCTGGATCGGACATTTCGTCTAAGAAGAGGGGCACGCGTAGACCGCCTGCGCCAGCTTTTTTCTAACAACCCAGCGCTGGTGAGAGATTGACTTGGGGCGTGTTACCTTCGCCGACCGCCTTGCATCTGGCGGTATTTGTCGCCCTCTTTGCCGGCAATTTTTTGTTTGCGGGGCCCGGCTCTTCGATGGGTGGCGATGTAATCTCTGACCCAAAGCACGATCTGATGCGGCATTGCGGTTTCAAAAAACCATTCGTCGACTTCCTCGGCCGCGACCGCGTCATCCTGATCAGCAGAGATCCGCAACGGCGACGGTGCCCCAGCAGCGTCGGGCTGGCAAATCAGGTAAAGGCGCGGCTTTTCACTGGTGATGTTGTACCAATAGTCGTCGCATGCATCGGGTGTCAGTCGAAGGGAGAGGCCCTCCCAACGATAGATCTGCGTTGCGCCGTCGTCGCGGACAAGCTCACGCCGGACGTGATCCGATCCGCCGGTTGCGGGAGAGGGCAATATCCCACTGACCTGCCAGCCAGTGCTGTCTTTTTGCATAAGAACAGTCATGGCCCGGTGAGGGAAACGTGGCAATCGAGACTCCGGCTTTGGATCAGTCATGGCTCTAAGGCAAAGAAATAGGCTTAGTGGAATAAGGTCGCAGATACAAAGCAGCCGGCGCTAGGCCGGCTGCTTGTTCTGTTGATCAGGGATACTTTCAGGCTGACCCTGGAGATGCTCCGGCGCCCGGCGAGGAAGACGAGCTCTGATCGGCATCAAACTCCTCGTGCTTGACTTCTTCGTACCAAAGATCGTGGTGAACCTTAGCCCACTCGGAGCTGACATGACCCTTGGTCATGGCGTCCATGGAACCAGGCGCGCCAAGCGTGGCCATATACATATGTCCAAAGCTGGCGCCCAGCCAGAGGATGGCAACGGCCGTGTGGATGATCAAATTCCACTGAAACAACTCGCGGGTCTCAAAAATCTGCGGGTTGATCATCATCACGCCCGTTGCGCAAACGGCGATTCCGCCGCCCACGTTGACCCAAAACCAGGCCTTTTCACCACCGTTCATGCGACCGGCAGGCAAGTGCTTGCCAAACGCGCCACCCTTCAGCAGCCACTTTACGTCTGTGGCGTTGGGGATGTTGTATTTCATCCAGGCCACGATCATCAAGACAACACCGACCGTAAAGAAGGCCCCACCGTAGTTATGGATGTTCTTGGATGCCATTGCCCAGGCAGCAAATCCTTCCGGGCCCATCAGCGGAATCAGCACCGCACGCCCGAACAGAAGGCTCAGGCCCGTGATCGCCAACACCAGAAACAAGATGGAAACAAACCAGTGAAGAGCTCGGTCAAACGCCGTCCATCGGGGCACTCGTTTGCCTGAAGTCTCCTCAAGCCTTTCGCCACCGCCGGAGATGATGTAAAAGAGCGCAACCGCGCCAATCATCAGAGCGAGGTACCAAGGCAAGTAGGTCGAAACCGGTCCCATACGAATCTGGCGGAAGTTTTCGCCGCCGCTTTGCATCAAAACGTTGGCACCGTAGGCCTTGACCTGACTCACACCCTCGGTCGCCTCACGACCGTCGCGCCAGACTTCAGAGCGAGGGTTGATGTCTGCCGCCCACGGGTCGGAAGGAGGCGCGGTTTGCGCAACCGCCGCGTCCTGGGCAAAGGCGACGTAGACATACCCGCTTAGCGGAACAACCATTGCGGCCACAAGCACGAGCGCGGTCACCGCGGCGATTTTCTTGCCCATTTTGCGGATTTTGGTCGACTTTTCTGTTTGCTCTACTTTCATCATTGCTTACTCCAAACTAGCGCTGCGCCTGTCCCGCCATGCGGTCACGCAGGTGTTCAGCCGTTTCATGATCCCGCTCTTGCTGACCAGCCAGCAGTTGCTCCTGGCCTTCATTAATCCAGGGGTCAGCGGTTTTCTGAGTACATGCACTCAGAAAAAAGAGGGCACAAAGAGCGACCGCTAAAGACAAGCCAGCCTTTGCGGATAGACAAGCTCTCATTATCTGTCCCTCTGTCCATCAAAGCGCTGGTCAAGTTCAGCTCTGAACTCAGGATCTTCCAGCTTGGCCAACAAAGGATCTTCCTTTCCTTTATACACGCCGGGCTCGTAGACCGTGACGTCCGGATCTTCGTAGCATCCGGTCAATGCGACTGCCAACGCCAATGCGCTGGCAGTCGTGAGCACTCTCCGCACGATCATGCGCCGGCACCGTACGCCTTGGCCCAACCCCAAGTCTGCGGACGAGAGTCGCGCGTCATGGTGCGCTGGCGATAGATGTCGGCAACCAAATCGCCGTCACCAGCCAGCAAGGCCTTGGTGGCACACATCTCGGCACAGGCAGGAAGCTTGCCTTCAGCAATACGGTTTGCACCATACTTTTCAAACTCAGCCGGCGTGTTCGGATCATCCGGGCCACCGGCACAGAAGGTGCACTTGTCCATCTTGCCGCGGACGCCAAAGGCTTCTGTTGTCGGGAACTGCGGCGCGCCAAACGGGCAGGCATAGAAGCAGTAGCCGCATCCGATGCACAGATCCTTGTCGTGCAGGACGATGCCGTCGGTGGTGGTGTAGAAGCAGTCAGTGGGGCAGACCGCCGCGCAGGGCGCGTCGGTGCAGTGCATGCAGGCCACAGAAATTGACTTCTCACCGGGCAACCCGTCGTTCAAGGTCACCACGCGACGGCGATTGACGCCCCAGGGCACTTCGTTGGCATTCTTACAGGCCGTTACACAGCCGTTGCATTCGATGCAGCGGTCGGCATCGCAAAGGAACTTCATTCGAGCCATTGTCTTGTCTCCTCCTTCCTAGCCTCAGGCGGCCT
>CAZIMY010000012.1:0-30926 GCA_964540315.1 uncultured Wenzhouxiangella sp. | reverse complement strand
GCTGCTGAACGAGCGGCAATCAACGCGCCGATGCAGGGCACCGCGGCCGACATCATCAAGCGCGCCATGATTGACGTTGATGACTGGATTCAGACCCGTCAGGCCGCCGCGAAGCTGGTGATGCAAGTGCACGATGAACTGGTTCTTGAAGTTAAGCAGTCGGAGTTGGAGTCGGTGCGCCAGGCGGTGGTATCGCGGATGAGCAGCGTTGCCGAGCTCAAGGTACCGTTGGTGGTAGAGACGGGCAGCGGGCCAGACTGGGGAAGCGCGCATTGAGTGCTCTTATCGGGCTGATTGAAAAAATGAATACAAATTCTCGAAGCGCCCCGGAACTTTAATGATCAATCCCCAGTCTGACGTTACACCATGTACATGGTCGGGCTTCGTCTCCCTCCCTAAGACGATCCCACGCGGATGCGGTTTCAGTCCCTAACCCGCATCCGACTCAAGGCCCCGGGTCCTCCCTCACCCGGGGCCTTACCTTTTCAGGGGGGTCTCATTGCCGGCTGTCTGCTGGCTATACTGAAAAACTGACGCGCAGGATTCCGGGGGAATGAAAGACCATGATTGAATTCGTCATCCTTGCCGCTGGCGAAGGCAAACGCATGCATTCTGCCCTGCCCAAAGTCTTGCAGCCCGTGGGCGGCCGCCCGATGCTGCAGCATCTGATCGACAGTACAAACGCGGTTGGACCTGACCGCGTCACAGTGGTGGTCGGTTCTGGCGCCAGCCATGTCGAGAGCGCAATCAGTGGACAGGGCTGTCGGATGGTCATGCAGTCTGAACGTCTGGGGACGGGCCACGCAGCCTTGCTGGCTTTGCCTGAGATGGATGATGAGGCACAGGTACTCATCCTGCCTGGTGACATGCCACTGATTCGCCCCGAAACGCTCCGGAAGCTGCTCGACACCGCGGCCGATCTGACGGTTCTGAGCTTTTTGGCCGATGACCCGACCGGTTATGGTCGGTTACTGCGCGATGAATCCGGCCGGGTCCAGGGTATTCGGGAGCATAAAGACGCGAGCGAGCACGAGCGGTCCGTCAATGAGGTCAATAGCGGCGTCATGCGCGCGCGGGCAGCCGACTGGCGGCGCTGGTTGGCCCGGATCAAGGCCGATAATGCTCAGGGCGAGTACTACCTGACTGACTGCATCGCCCTGGCGGTAGCGGAGGGTTGTGCCGTGGAGGCGGTGGTCGCCGATGATTCCGAAGAATTGCAGGGTGCCAACGATCGTGCTCAGCTTGCCGATCTGGAGGTGAGCTTTCAGCGACGTGCCCGTAGGTCACTAATGGCGTCTGGTGTCACGCTTCTGGCGCCCGAAACCGTTCAGCTTCGCGGCAAAGTTGAAGCGCAGCGCGATGTGGTCGTGGATGCGCAAGTCATCCTGGAAGGGACCGTGTTCCTGGGAGAAGGTGTCAGCATCGGGCAGGGATGCGTGATCCGTGACGCCATCTTGGCGCCAGGGACGCGGCTGGAGCCGTATTGCGTGCTCGAAGGTGTCCGGACAACGGGCTGCTGCAGCATCGGCCCGTTCGCGCGCCTTCGTCCGGGTACAGAACTCGCCTCAGGCGTCAAAATCGGGAACTTTGTTGAAGTCAAGAACGCCTGCTTTTCAGACGGAGCCAAGGCCAGCCATTTGAGCTATATCGGCGATGCAACCGTAGGCGAACGCGCCAATCTTGGTGCAGGCACGATCACCTGCAACTACGACGGCGCCAACAAGCATCGCACAGACATCGGCGCGGATGCCTTCATTGGTTCCAACTCTTCATTGGTCGCCCCGGTGTCGATCGGCTCGCGCGCGACGATCGGCGCGGGCAGCGTGATAGGCAAGGATGCGCCAGCGGATGCACTGACCCTGACACGGTCATCGCAGCGCAGTATCCCGGGCTGGCAACGGCCAAAAAAGAAGGACCGGTCCTGATCTGCTTGGGACCACATTTGGAATGCAGACGGTCCTGGGTTACTCTGCAGTCCACGCAAATTCCAGACAGGAGCTTTCGGATTTATGGAAGACTTTGAGAGTCGCTCCCCGGATAAAGAAACCACGACCTGGTCGCTGATCCTCCATTTGTCCGTTTTGTCGGGACTGGTGGTGCCGATGGCGGGCTTGATCGTGCCAGTCGTGATCTACATCCTTAAAAAAGATCAGTTACCGGGTTTGACCCCGCATGCTCACGTGGTCTTCAACTGGTTGATCAGTGTCATTATCTATGCCGTTATCAGCCTGATCCTGATGATCATCGGCATTGGTGTACTGCTTTTTATGGTGCTCGCTCTTTTGAGCTTGGTATTTCCCATTATTGGCGCGGTCAAGGCTTCCGAAGGCAAAGTCTGGGCCTATCCGCTGTCGATCAAATTCTTCAAGTGAGGTAGTCATGGAAAAGACCAATTCCAAGCCGCCGCTGGTGGTTTCCAATGTGGTGTTTTTTGTAGCGGTTAACCTGCTGGGCTTTGTGGCTGCCCCGATCTACGGGTTGGTTGTTGGCTTCAGCGGCTGGGCCTGGTTGGCTGCTGCGCTGATCTGGATAGCGAGCGGTCTGTCAATTACCGTGGGCTACCATCGGCTGTGGTCACATCGCGCATTTCGCGCCGCGTGGCCTCTCAGGCTGGCACTGGCGTTTTTCGGCACTTTTTCCCTGCAGAATTCAATCCTGGTCTGGGCCGCCCGTCACCGGGTACACCATCGCCATGTGGATGACGTTGATAAAGATCCCCATTCCATCCTGTCCGGCTTCTGGCATGCGCACATGGGGTGGATGACACGTCACTGGAAGACCAGCGACGTCAACTACGCTGAAGTGCCGGATCTGGAAAAAGACCCGATCGTCATGTGGCAGCACAAGCTCTACTGGCCGGCAGTCTGGGTGCTTAATCTGGGTTTTCCGGCGGCACTCGGATGGCTTGCTGGCGATGTGATCGGCATGATTTTGCTGGCCGGTGCTTTCCGTCTGGCTTTGAGTCAGCACTTCACGTTTTTCATCAACTCCTTAGCCCACACCTGGGGGCGGCGCAACTACAGCCTGGACAACACCGCGCGTGACAACGGCTGGATTGCGCTGATGACCTGGGGCGAGGGTTACCACAACTTCCATCATGCCTTCCAGGCCGACTATCGCAACGGTCTGCGCTGGTGGCAGTTTGATCCCAGCAAGTGGCTCATCTCCTTTTGTGCGTGGCTGGGCATGGCGCGCGACCTCAAACGCACGCCGGCTTTCAAGATTCATCGGGCCCGGCTGCAGACCCGGTTCAATGAGCTGGAGCAATACCTGTCGCGGCCGGACGCGTCGTCGACCTGGCGGAAAGTGTTCGAACAAGAACTTCAGCAGTTCCGAGAAACCATCAGCCAGTGGCAAACAGTCCAGGCCGAGAGAGTCCAGGCCGGTGCCGACGCGATGCGCGATCGCTGGCGCAGGATCGAGTTTCGAACCCGATACAAGGAACTGGAGTACCGGATGAAGATGCAGGCGCGTCGACTGGCCGAGCTGCAGCGCAGCCTTCAACCCATGCCGGCTTGAATCACCGCGCGTTGGAGCGTCTGGCCACGATCCGGGAGTTCAGCTCGCCGGGTCGGGCAGAGCAAAGAAGTCCCTGGCACAGGCGGTCGTTTGCTCGGCCAGCACAGGGGGTGTAACACCCCGGCAAGATGCGACCGTCCCGGCGATCCAAGGCAACCATTTCGGCTCGTTGCGGTGCGTTCGAACTTTCGGGCGTAGGTTACGCGGCTTCAGATAGGGTGAGTCGGTCTCTATCATCAGCCGGTTCGGGGGTATCTCAGAGACAAACTCTTTCAGATGGTGGCCGCGCCGCTCGTCGCAGATCCAGCCGGTGATGCCGATGTGGCAGTCAAGCTCCAGATAATCGTGCATGGCCTGGCGGGTATCAGTGAAGCAGTGCACTACGAGATGTGAAAGCTCAGACCGAAACTCCCGCAGAATTTCGATGAAATCTTCGTGCGCTTCGCGCTGATGCAAAAACACCGGCTTGCCGGAGTCGACGGCCAGCGCGAGCTGCCGTTCAAAGGCTCTTCGTTGATCTGGTCGGGGAGAAAAATCACGAAAGTAATCCAGCCCGCACTCGCCCACCGCAACCACCTCCGGGCGCTTATGCAACTCTCTCAGAACCGATTCCGAATCGGCGCTGTAGTGACTGGCCAAGTGCGGATGAACCCCTGCGGTACAAAACAGCGATGGCGAGCGGCTTTTGCTTAACTCGGCAGCTTTGATGCTGCCTTCCTCCGAGGCGCCAGTGACCACGATCTGGACGACGCCGGCCGATCGAGCGTCTGCCAGTACTTCATCCCGGTCAGCATCAAACGAATCGTGCGCCAGGTTACAGCCAATATCGATGAGTTCCATGGCGCGGCATTGTAAGGGGCTGGGGCTGAAAGCGCAGCCACCTGAGCTATAATTGAGGCCTTGAGCCGGCTTAGCTCAGTTGGTAGAGCATCTGATTTGTAATCAGAGGGTCGGGAGTTCGAATCTCTCAGCCGGCACCATATCCAATTCGCCCATTTAAAGAATTTTCGAGCGTACTTCGCATCGAAGCCGTTACCACCTGGCCCAGAAAAGTCTCTTGGCCGACCAAACATCGAAAAATAACCAACTCAACGCTTCAGGGAGACATATCCATGCCTCGTATCTTGATTGGCCTAAGCGCGGTCGTGATTTATGCCGCCTCAGCACTCGCGCAGGATTTCTCGGTCGAGCGTATCGACCATCATATCCGCACACTATCAGACGACAGCTTCGAAGGGCGCGCGCCCGGAACCGTTGGCGAACGAATGACCGTGGCCTATCTTTCCGGGGCGTTTTCGGCCGTTGGTCTGGAGCCGGGCGGTGACCTGCGGGCAGACGGAACACGCGCCTGGACTCAAAATGTGATCCTTAAACGCTCGACAATGGTCGAAGAACCAAAGCTGTTCGTGAACATTGCCGGCGAGCGGGTTGCGATGGTCCAGGAGAAGGATCTTGCCGTTCGCGCTCCGGTCAACGGTAGCGAGCGCGTTGAACTAGACGCCGTGCCGCTCGTCTTTGTCGGCTATGGGGCGCATGCACCCGAGCGCAACTGGTCGGACTTCAAGGATATAGACGTTGCAGGCAAGGTTATGGTCGCGCTTGTCAACGACCCGGACTTCGAAACCGGCGAGGGTGCTTTCGGCGGTGAGGCGATGACCTATTACGGTCGCTGGACCTACAAGTATGAAGAGGCGGCCCGGCGCGGGGCGGCGGGTGTACTTGTGATCCACGAAACCGAGCCGGCAAGCTATCCGTGGGGTGTCATTGCCAATGGCAACGACACAACGCTCGATATCGTCCGTGACGATCCCGCAGCAGCCCACAGTGGCCTTCAAGGCTGGATGCATGTCGATGTTGCGCGCCGCCTGTTCGAAGCCGCAGGGATCACGTATGAAGATGCCAAGGCGATGGCGCAGCAGCCTGATTTCCAGCCCATGGCGCTCGGCGCAACCATTGACGCGACTCTGGTGACGCGCAAGGAACAGATCGCTGCTAAAAACGTCGTCGGTATTCTGCCCGGATCGAAGCGCCCCAACGAGCATGTTGTCTTTACCGCCCATCATGATCACTTGGGCGTCGGCCAACCCGACGAGACCGGTGATACCGTCTATAACGGGGCCATCGACAATGCGACCGGGTTGGCGCTGATGATCGAAATGGCGCGTTCGTTCGTTGAGATCGGCGGAACCTCCCGCAGCCTCGTATTCCTGGCCGTCGGCGCCGAGGAAAGCGGCCTGCTTGGAGCCAAGTACTACGCGGCTAACCCGCTCTATCCGCTGGAAACGACGGTCGGCGTCATCAATACGGACGCGCCGGGTGTCCATGGACCCACGCGGGATTTTTCGATCTCGGGTAGTGCAAGACTGGGCTTGCTCGATGTGCTGATTGAGGAAGCCGCAGAACGCGGGCGTCGGTACAGTCCGGATCCCAAACCTGCGGCGGGTAGCTTTTTTCGCTCCGATCATTTTGCTTTTGCCCAGGTTGGCGTGCCTGCGGTCAGCTTCCGGTCGGGCACCGATCTTATTGATGGTGGAACCGAGCGAGCTTCGGCCATCGCCGCCGCCTATTCGGCAGAGGACTATCACCAGCAAAGCGATGAATGGTCGCCGGACTGGGACTTGACCGGTATTGTGGCCGACGCTGAACTGATCTTTGCGGTGGCCCAGCGGCTCGGTGACAGCGCTGTGTGGCCCAACTGGGCTGAAGGCAGTGAGTTCAAGGCGCTGCGCGATGTCAGCAAGTCCGCTAGGACCCAAGGCGAATAGCCACGCTCGGTCAGGCGATAATGGTGTGATTCCTTCAGCAAATTTCCGGTGAGTCTGTCATGCCTGACGTAGCCCCAAAAGCCGTCATCCTCTTGAGCGGTGGACTTGACTCTGCCACCGTCCTGGCGATGGCCAAGGCAGCCGGCTTCGAGTGCTACGCGCTGTCATTCCGCTATGGACAGCGGCACAGCCCGGAACTAAAGAGCGCCGAACAGCTGGCCTCGACCATGGGTGTGGCCGAGCACCACGTCGTCGATTTTGATCTGCGCAAGTTCGGTGGATCGGCACTCACCAGTGATGAAGAGGTTCCCAAGTCCCGGGCGATGGACGAAATGAGCACCGAGATTCCGGTGACCTACGTACCTGCCCGCAACACGGTGTTTCTATCGTTCGGGCTGGCCTGGGCCGAGGTGCTGAAGTCTTTCGACATCTTTATCGGTGTCAATGCGCTCGACTACTCCGGCTATCCGGACTGCAGGCCCGAGTACATTGAGGCCTACCAGACCATGGCCAATCTGGCCACCCGCGCCGGAGTGGAAGGCGATGGTCAACTCAAGATCCACACGCCCCTGATTGAGCTGACCAAGGCTCAGATCATTCAGCAGGGGATTGAATTGGGCGTGGATTACGCCATGACCAGCAGTTGCTACGACCCGGATGCAGACGGACGTCCATGCGGTCAGTGCGATTCGTGCCTGCTGCGCAAAAAGGGCTTTGCCGAGGCCGGTATCCCTGATCCGCTTTACGTTCATTTCGGCATGACCGAATGACCGCCGACCGTTTGCTTCATGCCGCCAGCGCATCTTTCGAAGCCGCCCGGAAGGTCGACGTGTTGCGCGAGGGTCACCGGGCCCGCAATCTCCACGGGCACAGCTTTACCGCCCGCATTCGTGCAAGCTTGCGAGCCGGCTGGGCGTCATTCGCCGGCGCTGAAACAGATGATCTGCGGCGGGCGCTGAGGCAGTGCGTTCAGAATCTCGACTACCGCTTTCTCAACCAGGAAATCGAGATCCCGACCGATGAGAACGTGGCGCGCTGGCTCAGGCAGAACATCGACGTCCCCGGTATCGACAGCGTAGGTATTCTGAGCACCGCTGATCAGGGTGCTGATTTGGACCGCGACGGGCAAGTCCATATCTGGCGGCGGTTTCGCTTCGAGTCAGCTCACCAGTTGCCCAACGTGCCACCCGGACACAAATGTGGACGCATGCATGGCCACGGCTTCATTGTCATCTTGCACTGCAATCAGTCTCTGGGTGACCGGGACATGGGTATCGATTTTGACCATCTGGATCGCTGCTGGCAGCCGCTGCACGACGAGCTGGACCATGCCTGCCTGAACGATATCCCTGGCCTGGAAAATCCGACCAGCGAGCATATTGCAGGCTGGATCTGGCAGCGTCTTAAGCACTCCAGCTTGCCCGAGCTCTCATGGGTCACGGTTTACGAGACCGCCAGTGCCGGCTGCAACCACGACGGCAAACACTACCGAATCTGGAAGGAGATGACCTTGGATAGTGCCGTTCGGCTAAAAAACGCCCCCGAGGGTGACCGCCGTCGACAGATCCATGGCCATACCTACACCATTCGCCTCCATCTATCGGCGCCGCTGGACGAGGTGATGGGTTGGGCGATGGATTTCGGCGACGTCAAGGAATTGTTTCACCCGGTGTTCAAGCGCCTGGATCACCAGCCGCTTCATGACCTGTCTGGGGCCGACGATGCCGACCCGGCATCTCTGGCCAAGTGGACCCGGCGAGAGGTCGGCAACACCTTGCCGGCGCTGGATCGGATCGATCTTTATCAGACGCCGGGCTGCGGCGCCATTTTGTCCTGGGGCGCCCTGCATCCGGCCCTGCCGGTCTGAGCAATGACCTATTCGGCCAAAGAAATCTTCTACACCCTGCAGGGAGAGGGCGGCAACGTCGGCCGCGCGGCCGTGTTCCTGCGCTTTGCCGGCTGCAACCTGTGGTCCGGACTGGAACGCGACCGGGCCAGTGCAGTGTGCAATTTCTGCGACACCGACTTCGTCGGCACCGACGGCCCGGGCGGCGGCAAATTCAAAAGCGCCGGTGCGCTGGCCGAGGCCGTGGCAAGTCACTGGCCGAAAGATGCCGAGGGTCGAAAGCTTGTGGTCTGCACCGGCGGAGAGCCCTTGCTACAGCTCGATGAGAAGGCGATCGAAGCAATCGACGCGCGCGGCTTCGAGATCGCCGTGGAGACCAATGGCACCATCCCCGCGCCTGCAGGCATTGACTGGCTGTGCGTCAGCCCCAAGGCCAATGCCGAACTCAAGCAGACCTCGGGGGATGAGCTCAAGCTGGTCTACCCGCAGCAGCTGGCCCAACCCGAACACTTCGCTGATCTGGATTTCCGGCACTTTTTGCTGCAGCCCATGGACGGGCCGGATCTCGAGCGCAACACCGAGCTCACTGTCGAGTACTGCCTGCGCAATCCCAAATGGCGCTTCAGTCTGCAGACACACAAGGTGATCGGGGTCCGCTAGCGAATCCCGGGCTTTGGAGTATCGGGCTTACATGCTCCGGAAGCGGGACCGGGCTGCCTCGCTGATGGGCAAGGTCTCGGGGTGCTGGCGAAGGTGGGCAGACCAGTGCCCAAGCTCGTCTTTTTTGATGCTGGCCACCGCGGCTGCGGCCACCACCACCGAGCGGTGAATGCGCCAGAACACCTCCGGGTCCAGGCGGTCTTCGAGGTCCTTCAGGCTCATGCGCACCAGGGCCTCTTCCTCGGCAGTCACCACCCGGACATATTTTTCGCTGGCCCGAAAGAACAGCACGTCTTCGACCGCCAGCAACCGGACTGAATCACCCTGGCTTGCGGTAATCCACTGGAGCCGATCCGGCCTTGCGGCGTGCAAGCGCGCCTCCAGCCTGCCCAGCAGGGCATTGATGTCGGGCGGGGCGGCGGCCATGCGCTGACGCAGGCGCTCGATGCTGGCCGCGAGGCGCTCGGTCGTGACCGGTTTAACGACGTAGTCCAGCGCCCCGGCCTCGAAGGCTTCGATTGCATACTCTTCATAGGCCGTGGTCAGAACCACGTGCGCCCGCGCGCTGGCGGCGCGGGCGACATCCAGTCCGCTGGCGCCGGGCATGCGGATGTCCAGAAACAGCACGTTCGGGCGTTCGTGCTCCAGCGCGCTTAAGGCCGCATTGCCGTCTGCACATACTGCGACCAGCCGGGCTTCAGGCCACAGGGTCTGGATCAATTCAGCCAGCTCTTCGCGCTGGGCGGCTTCGTCTTCAGCGATCAGGACCCGAACGTCACTCATTGCGAAAACTCCAGCGGTAAATTGATTTCGGCCCGCACACCCGTGCCGCTGCGCGATTCGAGGCTCAGCCGGGCGCGGTCACCGTGGCGCAGACGCAGCTGCTGACGGATATTGCTCAGCCCGACACCATTGCCGATCGCATCACCCAGACCCACCCCGGTGTCGTCGACGCTGACCGAGAGTCTGGGGTGGCCGTCGACCAACTGCTGCTCGACCCGGATGGCAATTCGACCGCCCCCGTTCTTGGGCTCCAGCCCGTGGCGGATGGCGTTTTCGACCAGGGAAAGCAGCAGAAAGGGCGGGAACTGCGCTGCTTGCAGGGGCTCCGGCGCCTCGATGCTAAAAGAAAGTCGCTCGCGCATCCGTCCCTGCATGACTTTGAGGTATTGACGGCAGACCTCGAGCTGCTCGCCGAGGGTGGATTCGCCGGTTTGTTCCCCTTCGCGCAGGCGCGGAATGGCCGTTCTCAGGTACGCACACAGGGCATCCAGCGTTTGTTCGGCGTGCTGCGGCGATCGACGCAGGTCGGAGCGGATCGTGGCCAGGGTGTTGAACAGGAAGTGCGGTTCGATCTGAGCCTGAAGCAGCGCCAGCTTCTGATCAGCGGCCAGCTTGTCGGCCTGGACTTGGTCCAGCTCCTGCTGGCGGTGAAATTCGCCCAGCCGGTCGGCTTCACTGAAATAGGCACGCAGCGCCAGGCCACCGCCCAGCAGCAGGTAGATGCCGAGCAGCACCAGGACATTGACCAGCGTTGCCGCGGTGGAAAATTCGCCGCCGACGTCCCGGTCAATCAGGTCAGAGATCTGCCCGGAAGAGATCATATCGGCCGAGAAGGCGACGGCCAGGCCGGCCGCCATGGCGGCCAGCACGCCAAAACGTTCGCGTTCGGGCATCCAGTGGCGGTGGCGAACCAGCGCCGCCAGCATGGGACCTGCGTTGACCACCGTGCCCATGCCGAGCAGGAACCAGCCGAACAATGCAAGCGCTTCAGCTATCGACTGGCTTTCGGCGTAGTGTCCGAGCCCCGACAGTGCACCCCAGGCAACAATGAACAAGCCGAACAGCAGGGCGCGCCGGACGACCCAGGGTGCCGAAAAAACCGGGTAGCGACGGTAAGCCAGCCACCAGCGCGGACTACCGGCCGAGATCGCGGCCGGCAGCGCCTGGTTCAGCGGCGTGGAGTAATGGTTCATTGGCGCCTTCCGTCCAGTGACAGTGCACCCTGGCGAAAGTCCAGTCGTGGCACTTGGCCGGAGTCATCGCGCTGAAACTCGATCACCAGATCAAGGTCTTCCTGGACGAAACGGCCCTGGCCTTCCGAGCGCAAAGGGATCTGCGGCTGCACCTGGCCACCCGAGCTGGCCTGGATCAGCAATTCGCCGCGATGGACCGAAAACTCCAGGGTGAAATCTCCCATGAATGGCTGCTCACCATCATAGAGGGCAAATTTTCCCTGGTAATCTTCCAGCGTCTCCCCGGCCGCCGCTGCGGCGGGTCGCTCAGGCTGCCCAAGCGGATAAGCTGAATCGACCAGATGGTAGGCGAGATCGGAAAGGCTGCCGGAAGCGATCATGCTGGTGTCCATCAGCACTGTCACGGCCCGCTTGCGGTTGGGATCGACTACGGCAAAGCTTGAAAACCCGCCGGTGCCGCCATCGTGGGCCAGCACTACTCTATCGTTGAGCGGCAGGTGCAGCCAGCCATAGCCGATGATCTGCCCCTGCGCCTCAATCAGCGGCTCGGCCGATCTTGTCAGGGCAGCCGAAAGCTCAGAGTCCTCCGGCGCCAGCATGGCCGACAGCCAGCGCGATAAATCAGCCGCCGTCGAACGGATCGCGCCGACGCCGCCGAGATCAGGATGGAAATCCCAGTTCACGGTCGGCATGCCGTTACCGTCATGGCCGGTCACGGTCGGGCCGTCGAGGCTGGTTTGGGTCATTTCCAGCGGCTGGAA
Organism: uncultured Wenzhouxiangella sp.; assembly: GCA_964540315.1. Lineage (GTDB taxonomy): Bacteria > Pseudomonadota > Gammaproteobacteria > Xanthomonadales > Wenzhouxiangellaceae > Wenzhouxiangella. The sequence continues at coordinate 19,399 of CAZIMY010000012.1, read as the reverse complement.
TACATGCTGTTCAAACAGTTCGGTCAAAGGCTGGCCGGTGTGTTCGACCAGGGCTAGCGACAGCAGCATGGCGCCGAAATTGGAGTAGGCAAAGCGCTCGCCGGGTCGGGTTTGCAGTTCTGAATGCGCTAGCGCCGAGATCAGGTCTTGCGGCTGCAAGGCGGCGTAGGGATTGGTTAGGTCCTGAGGGGCAAATCCGGGCGGTAGCCTCGGCAGGCCGCTGGTGTGGGTCAGCAGATGCCGAAGTCGGATCGGTTCGTCGGCAGGTCCGGGCACGGACTCGGCCGACGGCAGCGTCTCGGCGAGGGTTTGTTCCAGATCGATCGCGTTCGCCTCGACCAGTACTGCCACCAGCAGGCCCTGCAGCGGCTTGGAGATGGAGCCGATCTCGAAGCGGGATTGCTCGTCCAGAGCACGCGATGCGAGGTCATCGGCACAGGCCGAAACGTGTTCGATGCCTGTATCAACGCGACTTGCAACCAGACACACGCCGGAGCGATCGCCGGTAATGCGCTGCTCAACGGTCTCTGTCAATGCGGCCGGCGCTGCCGCAGCCTGGGCAACAGCGAATCCCAGCAGCCCGCCCAGTAATGTCCTTGAAATCGTCATGATGCTTACCGTAAAGATGAGTGGAGCTGCAGTCTCTCCAATGATCCTCAATCCCGCTGCGGTCTGCGATAAAACCGGCTTTGACCGCGACGAATCTGGGATATCACGGTTTTAAGCTGGCTGGCTTTGCAATCAGTCGATGAGGCCCATGCGCTTCAGGGAGGATTCAAGTGCTTTCTGACTGGCTGCCGTAAGGGGTGCCAGCGGACTGCGGACGCCGCCGACCGAAATGCCGCACAGGTTCATGGCCGCCTTGATCGGCACCGGGTTGGTTTCGATAAAGGCCGCGCGAAACAACGGCAGGAGTTCGTAGTGGATCTCGCGCGCGGTTGCAAAATCGCCCTGAGCCGCGGCCTGAACCAACGCGACCATGCGCTCGGGTACCAGGTTGGAGGTTACTGAAATCACGCCGTGTCCGCCGATCCCCATTAACGGCAGCGTCAGGGCGTCGTCCCCGGACAGTACGTAGAACGGCCGGTCCCGGTGCCTGGCGATACGGTCGATGACCTCGCTCATCTGCCCCAAACTGCCGGAGGCCTCCTTGACGCCAGCAATATTGGGAAGGTCCGCAATCTCTTTCAGGGTTTCGGTTTCGACGTTAACCGCCGTGCGACCGGCAATGTTGTAGACGATTACCGGCAGGTCGGTCGCCTGGCAGATGTCGCGGAAGTATCGAACCAGCCCAGCCTGGCTGGGCTTGTTGTAATACGGCGTGACGATCAGGGCACCGTCGGCACCTGCCTTTTGGGCCTCAAGCGTTGTGCGAATGGCTTGGGCGGTGTTGTTTGATCCTGTGCCTGCCCAGACCTGAATCCGACCTGCGGCCCTCTCGGCCGTATAACGAATGACGCCGTCATGTTCGGCGTTGAACATGGTCGGAGATTCCCCGGTGGTCCCCATTGGAACGACCCCCGTGACACCGGCAGCAATCTGGCTTTCGAGCAGATCGCCCAAGGCGTCGTAGTTGATCTGGCCCGCCTCGTCCAGCGGGGTGACAAGTGCGGTGTAGACGCCGGTCAGTTGCACAACTTGGCTCCTTCAGAGGGGTTCGGGGTTAAGACATCAAGCGGGATTATCGTCGATCCTGAGCGCCTTATAGCTCATGCCTCTGGATTTGCTTCAATGATTGGACCTGCCTTTCCCTCGAATCCACGGGTTTTTCCGATCGACAGTCTCCGGGTGCGCCCGGCCGCAGTCTCTCCAAAGCGTGACGGCGGCAGACATCCACGGGTTGAATTCCTCAGCCATCGTCGGTGCACGGCGGCGCCCGCAGAGAACCTGACCAGAACCTCGAACAACGCGCATGTTTTGGGATCCATCGGCGTTCTGCCACTGATCCATACGCGGCTCAACAGCACCAACGTAGTCGTTGAGCCAACCGGTTGCGCCAGGCAAGCGGGGTATGCGAAAACCGTCAGAGAGCGCCGGCTCGGACGCGACCCAGGGTGATTGCGCCTCCGCTGCAATCAGTACCTGCTCCCTAAGCCGACGTGCCGACTCGGTCGGTCGCGCCTGGGCCGGTTTAGGCTGGTTTGCCTGCCCTTCCCAGACAGGTTGTGAGGCATCTGCTGTCGCAGGTGGATAATTTTGCGGCGGGTCAATCGGTGTTGATTGATCGAGTTGCGTTTGCGCGGGCGGATCAGCTGGCGGAACCAAGGAAGATGAGTGAAACAGCTCTATCCAAACTGGCTCAGAACTTGGCGGTTTGGTTGGCTCAAACCAAAGCGTTTTCTGTGTGAGCAACAAGACATGCAGCGCGACGGCAATCATGGCCATCGGCAACAGGGCTGAGCTCTCAGGTTTTGCACCGAGTCGAGGCACTAAGAAAGTTGCCTTTTTATTGGGCACGACTATGGCGATTGAGGGCTCAACAAAAAGTTGCTGATTGGTTAATTGAACAGGAGCGGATTGGCTGAATGCTCGCTGAAACAGCGGTTCAGCGGGGATTTATGGCTGAGTGCTCAGACTGGCCCCGCACATTTGGAATTGCCGGAGGTTTTGTCATGAATGCAAGGTTTTGCGTTGCGGGTTTGATTTTATTCTTGATGCCAGTCACGGCTGATGCCGGCGGCATTAGTCGTCTGCACAGCTCGGCCGACATAGGCTCCAGGCACTACTCTTTTCAACCTGGTTTCTCCGACAGCCGTTATCTCAATTCTGCTGCACGTGACGGTCTGGCGGCATGGTATGCGCGAACCGCGGTGTCGCAGTCCCGGGCGGCCCACCGGTATCGCTGCGCGGGTTCTCATCCGCGTTGGTCAGCTTCTTATCGAGAACACTATCGTTGGGCTGTCCGCCAGAAATCGGGCAAGCTTTATAGAGAAGTGGAGCGACGCGAACGCGTCCTGAATCGATGCCTGATTAGATAGTGAAACGGCAGCCAATGATCGGGCAGTGAATCCCGCAGCTCAGGCAACGTTTTCGAGAGTCCGGGACGGGTAACGGGGTGCAAACCAGTCCGTGACAAGGTCGATTTGGTCTTGAGCCGCGCTCAGCCGATTGAACTCGGCACGCAGGCGCTCCTGGCCAGGTTCACTACGGGCATACCAGCCCAAATGTTTCCGAGCAACGCGCACGCCAGTGGTTTCACCATAGAAACAGTGAAGCGCGCCCAAATGTTCGATCAGCAAATCGCGAACTTCATCGACCGAAGGAGGGGCGAGGTGTTCGCCGGTTTCAAGAAAGTGCCGGATCTCCCGAAAGATCCAGGGACGACCCTGGGCAGCGCGGCCGATCAGCAGGCCGTCAGCGCCGGTGTGGCCAAGAACAGATTCAGCTTTTTCCGGGGAATCAACATCGCCATTGGCTAGCACCGGAATGCTCAGGCTCTGCTTGATTTGGGCAATGGTGTCGTATTCGGCATGGCCCTCGTATTTCTGGTCTCGCGTACGCCCATGGACGGCCAGGGCGCGAATGCCGCAGTTCTCGGCGATGCGGGCAATTTCCGGACCGTTTCGGTGGTTGGCATCCCAGCCAGTGCGGATCTTGAGAGTTACCGGCACATCTACTGCGTTCACCACGGCAACCAGGATTTTTTCGACCAGGCGTTCATCACGCATCAAGGCAGACCCTGCCCAGGCCTTGCAGACTTTCTTGGCCGGGCAGCCCATGTTGATATCAATGATGTCGGCGCCCAGTCCCACGTTATGGCGGGCTGCTTGAGCCATTTGCTCTGGGATTGTGCCCGCGATTTGCACGCTGACTGGCTCGGGCTCGCCGGCATGGTCCATCCGCCAGCGCGACTTTCGGGTATGCCACAGGGCTGAATCCGAAGTCGTCATTTCCGACACCGCCAGATCAGCACCCATGCGCTTGCATAATTGCCGGAAAGGCTTGTCGGTCACCCCGGCCATGGGTGCAAGACCCAATATAGGGCTGGTCGAGCGGGTTAGGGATGCGATGGCGTCAAGTGGCATCAATTGCGGGTTTAAAAGCGTGGTTTCGGCAGCTGGACAAGTCTTTTCATGGTACCTTCACAAATATAGTCAGGGGCCCGGGCAAAGCAATCAATTTGCCGCTCGGTGACTGGGCATGCATCAAGCTGCGGAGGCGCAGATGGTTCAGGATCAGGAGCGCAGACAGTTTCACCGATTTCCCTTCGAGGGAAGGGGGCTGCTGAGCGTCGGCAACGCGCGCCGCCTGCAGTGCAGCGTGGTTGATATTTCCATCAACGGCGCATTGCTGGAGCTACAGGATGAAGCAGAAGTTGTGCAGGGTGTTGCGGGTGAGCTTGGCCTGATCCTGCGAGGCTTCGTCGGGGGCGACCAGATTGATCTTGAGTTCGTCATTGAGATCGCCTGGCAGGAGGGTGAGGTGCTTGGTTGCCATTTTATTCGCGTGGATCCGGCGAATTTTGAAAGCTTGAAAGCTTTTGTTCTGGAAAATCTCGGAGAAGCATCCCTGCTCGACCGTGAGTTGATCCATTTGGGCTACTGGCCTGGCGTTGGGCCATCCACGGCGGCCTGATCCAGATCCATCCACAGCGCCATGGTCTGCCGAAGTTCGCTCAGGCCCAACCCGGATGTTGCTGAAAAACTCTGCACGCCGACCCGTGAATCTACTCGCTGCCTGACCTGCATCAGTGCCTCGGTTTGCTTGCCGCGGCCAAATTTGTCTGCTTTTGTCAGGACCAGATGCAAGGCCAGCCCCCGACTACCGGCCCACTCAATCAACTCGATATCGGAGTCTTTCAGCGGATGGCGAATATCCATGACCACGACGATCCCAACCAGCGCTTTACGACGCTCCAGATAGGTGTGAATCAGGCCGCGCCAGTGCCGCTTGAGATCGCCTGATACCTTGGCGTATCCGTAGCCGGGCAAATCAACCAGATGACGCTCCGGATCAAGTTGAAAGAACACGAGTTGGCGCGTTCTTCCCGGTGTTTTACTTGTCCTGGCCAGACTGTTTTGTGCACATAGCCTGTTGATGAGGCTAGATTTTCCAGCATTCGAACGCCCAGCTATGGCAATCTCCACTCCCTGGTCTGGGGGGAGTTGCGACAGATTGTGGATGCTGTCCAGATATACTGCGCGGCGAAAGAGTGTTTCCGGCAGCGTCATAGACTGAATCAGTTCCGTGGAAACACGCGATAATAGCAGGTTACCGAATTTATAGAATGGAGTGCTTCTGTCATGTCTCGATGGCTTACGATACTGCTGGTTCTGGCCCCCTTTTCACTCTGGGCCATGGGTGATGCCGAACGTGGCGAACAGCTGGCAGGCGTCTGTGCGGCGTGCCACGGGCAGGACGGCAACAGCTCGGTTGCGAGCTGGCCGAAGATCGCCGGGCAGCACCCGGATTATGCGGCGCGCCAGTCGCGTTTGATCCGCGAGCAGTTGCGCGACGTTCCGCAGATGTATCCGATGGTCATGAATCTCAGCGATCAGGATCTGGCCGATCTTGCTGCCTATTACGCGCAATTCGAGGTTAAACCAGGCGTCGCTGATGAAGAGCTTGTAGGGCGGGGTCAGACGATCTTCCAGGCTGGCGACATAGAGGCTGGTATTCCCGCGTGTTCGGGCTGCCACGGCCCAGCGGGTGATGGCATCTTGGGCGCTCACTACCCGAAGCTGAGGGGCCAGCACGCTGACTACACTGCTGATCGACTGCAAAGATACCGCGCCGGCGAAAATAACGGAGAAGACGATCCTTACAGCAACATCATGGTCGCGGTCTCCAGCAATCTTAGCGACAGTGATATCCAAGCCGTCAGTTCCTACATCGAGGGGCTGCACCAGGCCCGCTTCGCTGAAAGCTCAGTTCGCTGACGCGGAACTGTTGACCGGCCGGCACGGTCTGTAGTCTGTTCGTATTCTCAAATACTCATACCGCAGGAATTATCTTTATGACCAGATTCAAACGAATCACTCTCGCTTTCGCTTGCCTTGCGAGCATGAGTGGACTTGCATTCGCTCAGCAGTTTGAAGAGGGCGAGCATTTTCATGCGATTGGATCGCCGACCGCACCATCTGCTGACCAGGTCGAAGTGGTCGAAGCTTTCGCCTACCCCTGTCCGGCTTGTCGCAACTTCATGCCGGTTATCTCAGAGTGGGCTAACGGGCTGCCAGAGCATGTCAACTTGACACACTTGCCGGTCGGCCTTCAGCCGGGCTGGGAAGTATTCGCGCGCGTTTATTACACGGCAGAGGTTTTGGGTCTGGGTCAGGATGCCCACGAAGCGATGTTCAAAGCGGTTCACGACGAGCGTCGCCAGTTCCGCAGTATTGAGGATGTTGCCGAGGTCTACGTTCCGTTCGGCGTCGAAGTCGAAGAGTTCGTTAACACCTCACAGTCCTTTGCTGTTGATGGGCGGATGCGAAGCAACCGTAATGACATCATGCAGTACGGTATTCGTGGAACACCGACCATGATTGTTCAGGGCAAGTGGCGAGTGAGCCCCACCGATTTTTCAAGTTATCAGGAACTGCTTGAAGCGGTTGACTATCTCATAGCGCTGGAGACTGAAGCACTAGAGACCGAGGCGCTGGAGAGTCAAGCCGGCGACGGCCAAGCGAGCGCTCAGTAACGGCCGGTGACTGAAGCCCCTCGGCAGCTGAGGTTGCTGAGTTACAACATCCAGTCGGGAACAACGACCGGCAAGTACCGGGAGTATGTGACCCATAGCTGGCGGCAACTGCTGCCGAATCATCAGCGTGTAGCCAATCTTGATGCAATCGCAAGGCTGCTCACGGACTACGACATCGTAGCCCTGCAGGAGGCGGACTGCGGCAGTTTGCGCTCAGGGTTTGTAAACCAGGTCAAGTACATCGCCAGCCACGCTGACTTCCCTTTCTGGCACTATCGGGGCAATCGCAAGGTGGGCGTGATCGCACATGCCGGAATTGGTCTGCTCAGTCGGATTGAGCCGAGCGTGGTCGAGGAGCACAGCCTGCCCGGTGCGATCCCGGGTCGTGGCGCGCTGGTCGCGCGATTCGGCGAAGGTGAGCAGGCATTGTGGCTGGTCGTGGTGCATCTGGCGCTCGGTCGCAGAGCCCGAGTCCAACAATTGGAATATTTATCCGGCCTGGTGCGTGATTATCCCAATGTCTTGGTCATGGGCGATTTCAATACCGGACCGGCCGCGCGCGAACTGCGGACGTTCTGCGACCGGACAGGACTCGTGATGCCCGTTGGAAAAGTCCTGACCTTTCCCGCCTGGAAGCCGCAGCGCGCCATCGATCACATCCTGGTCTCACCGCAGATGGATATCGCGTCTTTGGATGCGCTGCCGGTGAAGTTTTCCGATCACCGGCCGTTGTCCATGCAACTCAATCTGAATGGTTCGGTGCAGTTACCAAAACATGCGCGCAGCCACCACCAGGAGCAGTAAGCCGAACAATCTTCGCAAGGAGACGGCGGGCAGACGATGGGCCAACGCAACCCCCGCGGGCGCTGCGCCGGCGCCGGCGACGCCAATGATGATCACCGCGGGCCAGTAGAGATACCCAAATCCAGGCTGGATAATCGTGTTGCCCCAGCCGGCGATGAGGAAACCGGTAACGCCTCCCAGTGCAATAGGCCACCCGCAGGCGGAAGCGATGGCAACGGCGCGCACGGGGACGAAGCCGTTTCGGATCAGGTACGGTACGTTGAAGCTGCCGCCACCAATGCCGATCAGTGCAGAAACCGCACCGATCGCGGGGCCGGCAAGCCACCACGCCCGCGGTCTGGGATTGACTGCCCTCGCGGTTGTCTGTATCGCAAACAGCATCCGCGCTCCGATCAGGGCTGCGAGCACGGCGAAAATACGGGCCAGCGCTTGGCCGGGCAGGACGGCGGCTGCAGCTGCTCCAAGGCCGGCCCCAAGTGCCATGCTTGGCGCCAGTCTGGCGACAGTAGACCAGTCGACCGCGCCTTTGCGAGCCTGAAACCAGACTGCGCTGGCTGAGGTTAGCAACATGGAGCCTAGAGAACAGGCAACAGCGACCGCAACGGCTTGGTCGATTTCCACGCCTTGCATGCGCAGCACAACACTCAAGGCTGGCACAATGACAAGGCCGCCCCCGATGCCGAGCAAGCCGGCAAGCAGGCCGGCCAGCAATCCCGTGATCAGTAGCACGACGAAAAGGAGAATCACTTGTTGGACGGTCCAACCAGACGTGACAGTGGCCCGCATCTTGAAGCAGGCAGGCACCAGATGGCAAGTCGCTTGATCAGAGCCGTCATCGTCATGCTTGTTCTTGGGCCTGCGGCCAGTTGGGCTGATATTGCCGGCGACCGAGAACTCTTCAAGCAAGCCTGGGCTGCGGCCGCTCAAGCTGATCATGAAGCCGTGCGCGAAGCTATTGCGGTGCTTCCCGACTACAGCCTGACGCCGTATCTGGAATTCGAACTCAAGCGTCAAACGTTGGATTCCATCGGCGTCGATGAAATGACCCGATTTCTGGCGCGCTACCGGGACTGGTCTTTCGCGCCCGGTTTGAAGACCCGCTGGCTGCGAAGCCTGGGAGAGCAGGGGGCTTTTGGTGCCTTGAACCGCCACGGCCGAGAATCCAATGACGTAATAGTGCGGTGCTGGTTGGCTCGAAGCGATATCTCAGCAGGGCGCCATGATGGCCTGATTGACACAATTGCTGAGCTGTGGATGGTTGGCCGTTCGCAGCCCTCGGTCTGTGACCCCGCCTTTCGGTGGTGGCGACAAGCGGGGAATCCGTCAAGCGATCAGGGCTGGACGCGCTTCCAATTGGCGTTAGGGCAGGGTGAGACAGGGCTGGCGCGCTACCTGCGCCGCTATCTTGACATCGACCGACGTGCTTGGGCTGATGAGTGGCTGGAGGTCCATGCCCGACCGGGGCGCCTGATTTCCCTGGCGCGCCAGTGGCCGGATGAGCCTGTAGCGCGCGCCATCGTGACCGATAGTCTTACGCGTTTGGCACGACGGGACTGGCAGGCAGCGCAACGGGCCTGGCGAGTGCTGGAGGGCCGATTTGCGATTGACCCGACGGACCGCTCGGCCATAGAACGCGAAATTGCGCTATTCCGGGCCGTCGCCCTCGACCCTGATGCGATTGCTGCCATTGATGCGTTACCCGAACGGGCGATCGACCAGCAAATGCTTGAGTGGCGGGCCCGGGTTGCCATGGCGTTTTCCCAGTGGGAGGAGGTTCTCGGCAGTATTCGGCGTATGCCGCTGATCGAGCAGGGTCAGTCCCGCTGGCGTTACTGGCGCGGCCGAGCTCTGGCTGAGCTAGGTCGCCCGGATGCCCTGCTGGCCTTCGGGTCCCTGGCCGGTGAGGCGACTTACTACGGTTTTCTGGCGGCCACCTGGTTAGGGCAGGATCTGAGCCTGTGCCCTCAGGATCTTGATGTGGATCCCGAGCATCAGCGTCGTCTTATGCGCGATGCCGAGTTTGATCGCGCGCTGGAATTATACGAAGTGGGACTGGCACACCACGCGCGCAGCACCTGGTCCAGCGTCTGGCGGCGTTTGAGTGATGCCGAACGTCAGCAGGCTGCGCTTCTGGCAGCGAGCCGAGGCTGGCACGATCGAGCGATCGCAGCCCTGGGCGCTGCAGGTCTGATGCGCGCTTATCCCTGGCGTTTTCCGCTGATTGAAGTTTCTGAGGTGTCGGAACAGGCGCGCCGCTGGCGGGTTGATCCGGCGCTGGTCTACGGGCTGATGCGGGCCGAATCTGCGATGCAGTCTGATGCCTTCTCGCCTGCCGGTGCGCGCGGTCTTCTACAGCTCATGCCGGGCACAGCGCAAGCCGTTGCCCGCCGGCGCGGATTGCCCTACAGGAGACCGACCGATCTGATGGATCCGGCGGTCAACATACCGCTGGGCGTTGCCCACCTGAGCGAACTGCAGCAACGCTACGATGGTGACTGGGTGCGGGTAGCCGCGGCTTACAACGCAGGCGCTAACGCCGTGGCCCGCTGGCTGGAAGAGCGCCCCAACACGGCGCCTGATGTGTGGACAGAGACTCTGCCCTTCTATGAAACTAGAGACTATGTCCCCAGGGTGCTGGCATTTGCAACGATCTATGAGTGGCAACTCCAGCGAAAGCCCAAGGTGCTCGCTCGCTCGATTGTGCCGGAGCGATATAACGACGACCGGGCTTTTTCTTGCGCCGAATGATTGCAGGCCCCGAAATTGAGCGATTCCACTGAGCGAGACCACCATATAGAGGGACTGACCGTGTATCAGGTCGGTGGCTCGGTTCGCGATCGCCTGCTGGGTCTTGTGCCAGGCGACCGGGACTTCGTCGTGGTTGGCGCTGGCCCGCAAGAGCTGGTTCGGCGGGGTTTTCGCGCCGTAGGCCGGGATTTCCCGGTTTTTCTTCACCCGGATACCGGTGAGGAATACGCCCTGGCAAGAACGGAGCGCAAGCAGGGTCGCGGCTACCAGGGTTTCGTCTTCCATACGGGCTCGGAGGTTACGCTTGAACAAGATCTCGCCCGACGCGATTTGACCATTAATGCCATGGCCCTCGCCCCCGACGGGCAGCTTGTCGATCCTTACAACGGGCGGCTTGATTTGCAGGCCGGCTGCTTGCGGCACATCACCGACGCTTTTCGGGAGGACCCGGTCAGGATCCTGCGGCTGGCTCGATTCGCGACCCGCTTTGAAGCATTCGAGATCGCTGCCAAGACCCTGAATTTGTGCCGTGAAATGGTCGAAAACGAAGAGGCGTCCCATCTTGTACCCGAACGGGTCTGGCAGGAAATGAGCCGGGCAATGATGCACCAGCGCCCCTCGCGTTTCTTTGATGTCTTGCGCGAAGTCGGTGCTCTTGGCGTTGTCTTGCCGGAAATCGACGCCTTGTTTCAGGACCCGGTGGAGGCTCGAAAGCAGTTCAGAGCGCTCGACATTGCAGCCGACTTGAATGCCGACCTGCCGGTTCGATTCGGCGTTTTGGTGTCTAGGGTCACCGGGGCACCGTCTGCAATTGAGCAGCTCGCCGAACGACTGCGGGTTCCCAGAGACTGTCGGCAGATGGCGTGCTTGGTCTCGGCTTTGAAGGAAGACATCGAGGCGGTCTTCCAACTGGATGCCCCCGACGTCCTGAACGTTCTTCGCCGTCTGGATGTGTTTCGCAAGCCCGGGCGCATGGCTGACATGCTGCTGGCCTGTCGCGCAGACAAGCTCGCGGGGTGTGACAGAAGCGATGATCCCTGGCCTCAGGCAGAGATTTGGCGAGGCGTCACCGCAGCGGCTCGATCTGCCGATGGCGGGGCCCTGCACCGCGCAGGGTTGCGCGGTCGCGAGCTCGCCGATGCGCTTCAAAGCGAACGTATCGAGAGGATTGCCGCAGTGCTTGAAGATTGGGATGCTTAGAAGCCACCATCGTCTTCACAAAAGTCATTGACGCACCAGCGAAGAGCGTCTGCTAATCTTCCTGCTATTAGAAAGGGGAGAGTAAATCGGTGCCGTTAACCCGCCTCGGGCTAGGCAATCCAGTGGCCGTCGCCGTGGGTTGCATCCTACTGTTGATTTTTGGTCTGATCAGTTTGAATCGGTTGCCGATTCAGTTAACGCCCAATATCGACCGGCCAACGATCAATATCAGCACAGGCTGGCGGGCTGCGGCACCGACGGAAGTCGAGTCCGAGATTGTCGAGCCGCAGGAAAATCAGCTGAGGGATGTTCCGGGCCTGCAACGGATGACCTCGACCGCGAGCCAGGGTCAAGCGTCTATCAACCTTGATTTCGATGTCGATGTTGACCTCAACCGCGCCTTGATTGAGGTCATCAACCGGTTAAATCAGGTCCCCCGTTATCCGGCCGATGCGAATGAGCCGACCGTGCGGGTCGGATCTGACCAGTTTGGGGACACTATCGCCTGGTTTGGCATTCGAACAACGCCAGAAAATACAAGATCCATCATCGAATATCAGGATTTTGTAGACGAAGTTGTGCGTGATCGGTTCGAGCGTATTTCGGGCGTTTCGTCAGCCAACCCCCGGGGTGGTCGTCCCTTCGAGATCAGGGTGACTTTCGATCCCTACCGGGCTGCTGCAATCGGCGTGGATTTGACTCGAATCGGGCAGAATCTGGGCCGCAATTCCGATGTAACGGGCGGATTTCAGGAAGTGGGCAGGCGGCAGTTTACGCTGCGATTTGCAGGTCAGTATGAAGTCGCCGATCTTGAAAACCTGGTTTTAGACTGGCGGGATGGCCGTCCGGTTTACCTGCGCGACGTCGCCAGCGTCGAGCGGAAGATGAGAGACGCCAGTGGTGTCAGAACTCTGAACGGCGATCCGGCGATCATGATGAACGTGATTCCAGAACCGGGCGTCAATGTTCTTGAGGTAATGGGCGAGATCAAACAAGCGGTTGAAGAGCTTCGCCAGACTCACCTGGAACCCGCCGGACTGACGATCTTTCAGATGTCAGACGATACGATTTACATCCGCCAGTCGATTTCCATGGTGGCAACGAACCTGCTGCTCGGCATGGCGCTTGCCATCGTGGTGTTGTGGTGGTTCTTCCGCAAGGCGCGAGCGACCCTGATGGTCGCACTGGCCATTCCGCTGTGTTTGTGTTTTTCGTTTCTGGTCCTCGACGGAGTCGGCCGAACGCTGAATGTGATCTCCCTGGCCGGGCTCGCTTTTGCGGTCGGCATGGTGCTGGATGCCGCGATCGTCGTGCTCGAAAATATCGTGCGGCAACGCGAATTGGGACGTTCACCGCTTGAGGCTGCGGATCGTGGCACGGGCCAGGTTTACGGCGCGTTGATTGCCTCGACGGTGACCACGGTCGCGATTTTTGTGCCGGTGATTTTCCTGCAGGATGAGGCGGGCCAGCTGTTTGCGGATCTGGCGGTTGTCATTTCCGCTGCAATCATCTGCTCCCTGCTAGTGGCGATACTGGTCCTGCCGGCGGCCAGCTATCGGTTTCTTGGCGATGCTGAGATGACCGATCGTAAAGCCTCGTGGTGGGAGGCCTCGACTGGCCTCATCATGCGCCTGACCAGCACCCCCAAGCGCCGCTGGAGTTGGATCGCCGGGTTGACCGTGGTACCCCTTTTGGTTGGGGTGCTTTTGGTTCCTCCGGCAGACTACCTGCCGGCAGGACAGCGTAACTTTATCTTCGGCTTTATCCAGACGCCCTCAGGAATCGGACCGGAAACGGCTGAAGAGGAATTGGTCAATGTGATCAATCAGCGTCTGGTTCCCTATCTTGAGGGTGAAAAAGAGCCGAAAATCTACAACACGTTTATGGGTTTCGTGGGCGCAGGGGCCTTTTTCGGGCTTAGAGCAGACCGCGACGAAGACGTGGACCGGCTGACTCAGGTGGTCAACAACGACATCCTCGCAGGCTTTCCCGACACCTTTGGCCGAGCCAGTCGCCGGGCTATTTTCGGCGGTCGAGGCAGCCGTCAAATCGATGTTGATCTGCAGTCTGCCAACTTTGAAGATCTGCTGGGTGCCGGTCAGATCGGCTTCGGTTTGATAAGACAGGCCCTGCCTGGTGCATCGGTCCGACCTCAGCCTGGCCTGGAACTGGCTGAGCCGGAGCTGCGACTGGTGCCCGATGACCGGCGTATTTCAGAATTGGGCTGGACGCGTGGCGATGTCGCGACGTTGACCAGGGCACTGGGTGACGGTGCCTTTTTGGGCGACTATTTCGACGGCGATAGACGGCTGGACGTGATCTTGCGGGGCGAAGAATGGTTGACGCCCGAGGAACTGATGGCCATGCCGCTGTATACGCCGTCCGGACGAGTGGCGACGCTCGGTGAGTTGACCCGTCTGGAGCGCACCGCTGGACCCAATCAGATTCGCCGGGTCGATCGGCGACGAACTTTGTCTTTGCAGGTCACCCCGCCGCCAGACATGCCCATGGAGACTGCGCTGGAGATCTTGCGCAGCGAGGTTGATCCGCAGATCCGGGCCGCGCTTCCCGCCGATGGCGTCATTACCTATCGAGGTACGGCTGAGGCACTCGGCGAGACCCTGAGGAATCTGGCCGGCAGTTTCTTGTTGGCCATTGTCATTCTTTACCTGTTGATCTCTGCATTGTTCCGGTCTTTCAAGGATTCGCTACTGGTTTTGCTGAGCATCCCCATGGCGACGGTGGGTGGTATTGCGGGATTACGCGTCACCGATTTCTTCGCAGGCCAGGCGATGGATATGCTGACCATGATCGGTTTCGTGATCCTGCTCGGGCTGGTTGTCAATAATGCCATTCTGCTGGTTTATAGAGCCCGCGACGGCGAGCGAGACGGCCTGAGCCGACGTGAGGCCGTAGAGACGGCCGTGCGCCTGCGCCTGCGCCCGATCTTGATGAGCACCTTAACCAGCCTGTTCGGCATGTTGCCGCTATTGGTGCTGCCCGGCTCCGGAACGGAGCTCTATCGCGGCCTGGCCGCCGTTATTGTTGGTGGCATGGCGCTGAGTACTTTGTTTACGCTCATTCTATTGCCCAGTTTGCTGAGGGTTAACGAGGAGAATGTGCCGACGCCTTCGACCGAGGCAGCGCCGGCTTGAGGAATATGAAGATGAAAAATAGCTGGTATTTGACCGCGTTTCTGTTGCTGCTTGCGCCGACTGTGCAGGCCCAGTTTGGCGGTCCTTCGCCCGTCGAGCTCAGCGAGGCCAGGGTGACCGCGATGGCCCCAACCATGCAGGTGGCGGGAACGGTGGTATCGCGCGAAGACGCGTTTCTCTCCGCAGAAGTCGAGGGCCGTTTGGTCGAGGTGGCTGACGTCGGCACACGGGTGGAAGCGGGCGATATCATCGCTCGAATAGAGGACACCACGCAGCGCCTCAGGGCAGAGGAACTGGCCGCCGAAATTGCGCGAGCTGAGGCCAGGCTTCGTTTTCTGGAGGCAGAGCTTGTCAGATTTGAACGTCTGGCTGAAACCAATCTTGCCGCAGTCAGCCAGATTGATCAGACCCGTTCCGAGCGTGATGTGGCCATTAGCGATCTTACCGTCGTCCGCAGTCGACTGGCGCAAGTCGAAGAACAGCTCAGGCGTACCCGCATGACGGCACCTTTCCCCGGCGTTGTCGTGGAGCGGGTCGCGCAGGCTGGCGAGCGGGTTGCCGTTGGTGCCCGGGTGGTTCGCCTGGTCAATCCGCAGAGTCTGGAAGTCGTCGCGCGCGCTCCGCTGAGCTACTACCGCTATGTTCGTCCGGGCGATGAACTGGGCGTGACTGCCGCTGATGAGGAAATGGCCGCCCCGGTGCGAACCGTCGTCAGTGTTGGCAACGAGTCCCGGCATGTCTTCGAGTTGCGCCTGGACGTAGAAAGCTCGCTGCCGGTCGGACAGACGGTTCGCGTGACCATTCCTACGGCCAATGTGCGTGAAGTCCTAGCCGTTCCACGTGACGCGCTTGTTCTTCGCGGTGACGGCATCGCCATATTTATCGTGGGTGAAGACAATACGGCCAGACGCATCCGGGTCACCACCGGAATCGGTGCCGGAGATTGGATCGAGGTTGCAGGTCCCATACAGGCGGGAGACCGGGTCGTCATTCGCGGTAATGAGCGGCTCAGACCGGGTCAGGAGGTTTCTGTTCAGGGTTAGGCTGAGACAGTGGCTTGACGTGGCGCTGATGAAAAATTAAGAAATGGGAATAATCTCAAGGGCTCGATCGTCTTCTGGTCAGAGATCAATACGTTCCGATACGGAACTGAGGCGATTACTTGTGGAAAATCTCGATTCCCTGCGCAGATTCAGTTTCTCGCTGACGGGAAACGGCCCGGATGGTGATGACCTGGCGCAAAACACCGTTGAGCGGTTGATGCACAAAGGAGTACCAAGCGATGCGCCCTTTACCGCCTGGATGCTGCGCGTCTGCAAGAACCTGTGGATCGATCAAATTCGGTCGCAGACTAAAACCCAGCTTGCAGATAGCGATGAAATGGAGCGCCATCTGGAGGCCGTCGACGGTTCTGCTGTCGCTATGAGCAAGGCTCGTTTTGGCGAGGTGGCAACAGCGATTGAGCAACTCGATCCGGAGCAGCGGGCTGTGCTGGGTCTGGTGACCGTGGAGGGTCATAGCTACCGAGAGGCTTCCGAAATTCTGGAGATCCCGATCGGCACGGTCATGAGTCGTCTCTCAAGAGCAAGGGCAAGGCTCATTGAGTTGACCAGCGAGGAACAGTCATGAATCCAACCGTGGAAATTACCCAGGAATTGCTTTCGGCCTGGCTTGATGGTGCCCTTGATGGGAAGCAGGCGTCTCAGGTCGAGACCCAACTGGCGCAAAGCCCAGAGCTGCAGCGCCAACTGGGTTTGATGATGGTCAACGAGCGGCGCCTGCGCTCGGAGATTCACCGGATGGTTGCTGAACGGCCCCTGCCGGCCAGCCTGTCAGCGCTGCTGGAAGAGCCGGTGGTTAATGACCGGCAGACGCTTTCACAACGCATAAGAGACTGGCTTCAGCCGACCGGCTTTGGTCCGGGGTTGGTCGCGGCCTCGGTGGTCACTGCGTTGCTGGTGGGTGTCTTCGCCGGCAATCAGCTCGAACCCTCGTCGGGGCTTTCATCCCAGTCATTCGCTCTGACAGAATTCACCATCGAACCCGGACATGCAAGCTTTGATCTGCTTGAGCGCCGGGGCGCCGGGAATGCGCTGGAGATTGGTGAAAATGTTAGCGCTGAGGTTGCCTTCAGCTTCGAAAACAGTGACGGCAGATGGTGTCGACAGTTTGAGCAGCATGATCTCAAGGTCCAGCAGTCTTTCGCAGCGATCGCCTGTCGGGAGGCCGATGCCTGGCAGGTTGAACTGCTACAAACGCTTGATCAACCTTTGACAGAGTCCGGACACTTTCGCGCAGCCAGTGGCGATGAGCTGGAAATCCTTGATCACTTTGTCATGCAGCACAGCACGGGCGAGGTGCTTGTTGGTGACCTGGAAGCCCAGCGGATTCGACGCGGCTGGCGTTGATCTGGCAAGATGAATTGGTCAATCGATGGCAGGGCCAGATAATGTTGTTCCGAATCAACCGGGAACCTGGGCGGCAAGTCCGCAGAATTGGATGTTTTTTCGGCCTCAGCTTGGCGCTTGTTGCGCCGGCTGTAGCTCAGCAATCTGATGTTGAAACGGAGGACTCGGAGAGGGAGTCGTTTCAGCTGCCGTTTTCGGTGACGGTTGCGGCTGGTTTTGAAT
The DNA here is from genome assembly GCA_964540315.1 of uncultured Wenzhouxiangella sp. Lineage (GTDB taxonomy): Bacteria > Pseudomonadota > Gammaproteobacteria > Xanthomonadales > Wenzhouxiangellaceae > Wenzhouxiangella. Next base: position 2,225 of record CAZIMY010000012.1, on the reverse strand, counting down.
ACGACAGCAAGGTCACGGTTGAAGAGTTGGATATCACCGATAACGTCAGTGATGCTGCCGCCGTTCTGGACCTTGATCTGGATTATCGCAAGCGCTTCGAGCAGGGCACGGATTTTCGTGCTGGATACAGCCTGGCGCAGAAAAACTACTTCGAAGAAACCGACTTCGATCTTCAGATCCACAACCTGTCTTTCGATCTGAAGCAGAATTTCGAAGACTTCGATATTGGTCTTCAGAACTACAACGTCCTGGCCCGTCTGGATAGCCAGGAGTTGCTTCGCTTCCACCACTTCTCACCCTACGTCACGAGCTTTCTCACGCGCAGGCTTTACGTGCGGGGCGCGTATTTCTATCGGGACAAGACCTTTAAAGACAATCCTGGTCGGGATGGTGATGTACACGCCGGAGATGTTGATCTCTACTACTTTATCGATGGTGTTCGTAACTACTTCGTGGCCGGGCTCCGCTTTGAGAATGAAGACACGCTGGCCGATGAGTTTGATTTCGAAGGTCAGCAGTTTGAGCTTCGATACTCCCGACGATTCGATGTATACGGTGACCGTCCGGTTCGGTTCAGGGCCGATTGGCGCTATGAAAACAGGAACTACCAGTCAGTTACCCCATCGATTGGCCTCAAACGCGATGACAGCCGACAGCGATGGCGCCTGCGTCTGGATCTGCCAGTGTCGGAAAAGCTGACGACCTTACTGACTTATCAGTATCGCTCGCATTCTTCGAATCTGGCCTCAGCTGATTTCAGCGACCATCGGTTCGAGGTTCAACTCGAAGCTGAGTTCTAGCGAGCCTCGATTTTTCATCAAGTGCACGACCTCTAAACCGTCGTTGCACTTCCGACTACCGCCGGGTGCGCGGAATCGCTAGGATACTCGAACCCGCCAAACCCCAACCAAAAGTGTTGTCGTGCCCGGCCGGTCCCAGATCGACGGCGTCTTCGCGCATGAGTTTGATCAGACCGGGACGGTCAATGGTCGGGTTTGCTCCCTGGTAGTGCAGGACCAGTGCCGCGATCAGTGGCGTCGCGAACGAAGTGCCCGTAGCTTGACGGTAACCGTTAACACGTGAGCCATCGGCAACCGCCACGCGAACTCCCAGCGCTGCGAAGTCAATATGGGGTCCGCGCACGGCTCGCAGGAAGGGCCGCGATTGCTCGTCGACTGCCGTCACAGCCAGTACGTTGGGGTAGGCGGCTGGATAGAGTGGTGGTGCCGCCGGTCCTTCGTTGCCGGCTGCAGCAACGATGATGATGTCTTCCTTTGACACCAGCTCCAATGCGCGCTGGAGAACTTCATTATCCGGACCCGTCAGACTCATGTTGACAACATGAACCTCATTCTGGACCAGCCAGTCCAAGGCCCTGACCAGTTTGAAGCTGGTCGACACCAGGCCGAGCCGCGGATCGTCGAAGAAAGCTTCGGCAGCGAACAGTTGGGCGTTGGGCGTCATCCCGGTGAGTTGCTCGGACTGTCCAATGAGCAACGAAGCAACTGCGGTGCCGTGCTGTTTTTCACTTCTCCGGGCGTTTCCCAGGAACGAGCGATTCTGAATATTGCTGCGTTCTAGGGCCTCATGGGTTGTTGAAACCCCACTGTCGATCAGGCCAATGCGCAAATCCGCGCTTAGCAGCGTCTCAGAATGATGGTATCCAGCGGCCGTGGCTCGATCTTCCGACTTGCTTCTCCCGGACTGTGCCGATCGGGTGATCTCGTATCCATGGTTGTAGTCAATACTGGCGTTGGGCAACAGATCGCGGACGGCCAGCAAAGCGCTGTCCAATGCCTGACTGCGCGGAACTCCGAGTCTGATCAGAGTGCTGTCGAAACGAGGTAGTGACTCACGTTCAATCAGTTGCCAGCGGCTTAGCTGATCGAGTCTTGATAGGTCGTCATTATTAACGAGCACCAGCAGCTCGTTGCGAGCAATGACGTCGCCGCTTGCATCAAACGCGACGTCAAATACGTCATCAATCACTGAGTCGAGTGAGGCTTCGATTGAAGACAAATCGTCATAGTCGACGCCATCGTCTGCGTCGTCCTCGGCATCATCTTCGGCGTCGTCTTCGGCGTCGTCTTCGGCGTCGTCCTCGGCGTCGTCCTCGGCATCGTCCTCGGCGTCGTCTTCGGCATCGTCCTCGGCGTCGTCCTCGGCATCATCCTCGGCGTCGTCCTCGGCGTCGTCCTCGGCGTCGTCTTCGGCATCATCCTCGG
>CAZIMY010000011.1:0-31410 GCA_964540315.1 uncultured Wenzhouxiangella sp. | reverse complement strand
CAGGTTCCGTCAAGTGGTTTAACGAGGCGAAGGGTTTCGGTTTCATCAGTCAGGATGATGGTGGCAAGGACGTATTCGTACATTTCAGCGCCATCCAGGGCTCAGGATTCAAGACACTGGCCGAAGGTCAGAAGGTCGAATTCGATATTCAGGACGGCCCCAAGGGTCCGCAGGCTGCAAACGTACAGCCCGCATAAGTCCTTTTTCTCCACTGGAGAAGACAAAAAACCCCGCCTCGAGCGGGGTTTTTTGATCTAGGTCGGGTTTTGGCGTCGACAGAGTGCCTACACTCGTCGTACAGAATCGCAAATTCGTGATTCCGCCAATACTTTTCTGGACCTGAAATGACTGAAGACAATGAGCAAATCGCAACATGCCCGCTCGATCCGCCGCTGAGTTCTGAAGAAGCGCGCGTCCTCGGTTGTCTTGTCGAAAAAGAGGCCACGACGCCGGAATCCTATCCGCTCACCCAGAACGCCTGCGTGACTGCGGCGAATCAAAAGACCAGTCGCCATCCGATCATGAAGCTCGACCCGGGTCGTGTTGGCCAGGCTCTCCGCCAGCTCGAACAGCGGGAATTGGTGCGCAGTGAGTTTGGCGCTCGAGCGAGCCGATATGCGCACAAAGTCGACGATGCACTCTCTCTCACGCCGCCACAACGCGCCTTGTTGGGGCTACTGATGCTGCGCGGCCCGCAGACGCTCAATGAGCTTTTGGCGCGCAGCGAGCGCCTGCATCGCTTTGATGATCTGGATGAAGTGCGCTTTTGTCTGGAACGGATGATGTCCCGTGACGCGCCTCTGGTTATTCTTCTCGGTCGCGGAGCGGGTCAGCGCGAGGATCGCTATAGCCACACCCTGACCGGACGGGTCGAGTCGGCTGAACGTTCGGCCAGCGAGCCGGCAGCAGGTGGAACGTCCGGCGCTCTGGAAGGGCGGGTATCTGCGCTGGAAGAAAGAATGGCTGCGCTGGAAGCCGGCATGAAGATGTTACTGCCCGGCGGAGCCAGACCCTCCGCCTGAGAGCGTTAGCCTGATCCGGTTCCTGCCAGCAAGGCTGGCGCGGTGTCGCCGGAACAGCTGAGACGTTCGACATCGTTCTCGAGACGCGCCAGTCGCGCAGAAATCCGATTGCGTTGGCGTGACTCGATCAGTCCGAACAGATCCTGCAAAGCATCGAGCGTCAGCTCCCGGTTGTGCTCGATGGCCTGTCGATAGTCCTCCGGCCAGACGCTCGACGGCGCCAGCAATGCCTGGACTTCGGCTGCCATGAACCCGCGCTCCGTGCGTCGCTCCAGAGCATCGACAATTCGGTCCCGCCAGTACTGGCGCTGAGTCAGCTGGTACGGATGAGTGGCCACCAGTTCCGCTGCCCATTGCTCCAGTCTTTCGCGCTGACGCGGATTGAGCGGGCCCATGAGTCGACTGAGGCGACGCTCCATGCCTTCGACCCGATCGATCGCCCATTGATCGGCAGAGCGTGAGGCGATTTCGTCACGAAGCTTTTCTATGCGCTCATCGAGCTCAAGGACAACAGCTTCGACCTGTTGGTCGTTGAACGAGGCAGCCAGGTCAACCAGAAGGGGTTCGCTCTGCTCGGCCAGCCGGCTCGCGAAGACCGCGAGCTGTTCGCCGTGTTCCACCAGCCTGCGGCGGTCCAGTTGATCCTTGAGAAGGTCGAGGCGAACTTCCTCGAGCCAAACCTTGTAGGCATCCAGCTGGGTTGCGCAATGCCAGCGTTGCTGAGCCTCAACATGATCGCTGACCAGCTCGCGCTGGTCGCGGTCCAGCGAGACCTGTCGATCGATCCAGCGCGCCGCCAGCCAGTCAAGATTGTTATAGGCCAGCTTGGAACTGCAGCCTGTTGCCAGGCTCAGTACCAGCACAATTCCTAGCGAAATCTTAATTCTTTTCATGGACTAAAGGCTACCCGGATGACGCCAACGATGCGTCGTCAGAGCCCCTGACTTCGTTTGACAATCGGATCACGCCGCCGTTTTTCCGGGCATAGAAAGGGCTTGCCGGCAGAACTGGCGTGATAGTGATACTCGGCGCTGCCATCGGTCAGCACCAGATGGAAACCTTCAACCAGCGCCTGGGTGTAGCTCCCCCCGGGTGCCGGACAACCGAGAGCGCCGTTGGACCAGGTTACAGAACTGGCGTCCACAACCTGCAGCAATTGCCGGTCGACGGCGAGTCGTTGGGCCAGGTCGGCCAGCGCGATGTCGGTCAGGTTTTGTATGTCTGTGGAGCCACCCAGTGGCTGATTCTCCTGGTGCTGTTGAGCGGATCGATCGGTTTGCGATGGCGTGGGTTCGACGCTGCAGGCGGTCACCATGACGGCCGCCAAGGCCACGAGGGTATAGCTGGGTGGATTTCGTTTTGTCATGCATTGAGCTCCTGGATATTCGACGCAGTCTGGGCCAGTGCCGCCCTTGAGGCAAACGGGGGTGGTATCACGCGATCTGTGCGACGATGACGGATTAGTGTCAATCCCTGCAGGAGCCTGTTAATGGTCGTTGTCCATCATCTCCAAGATTCACGCTCGCAGCGCATCCTCTGGCTGCTTGAAGAGTTGAATATCGAATACCGGGTCAAGCGCTATGAGCGTGATCCCAAAACAGCACTCGCGCCCGAGTCACTTCGCAAGGTGCACGCGCTGGGCAAGTCGCCCGTGATCACCGATCAGGGTCAAACCTATGCCGAGTCGGCTGTGATCATCGAGTATCTGGCCAGAACCTACGGTGAAGGACGATGGGCGCCCGACCTTGACGCGGAGGATTACTGGCACTTCGCCTACTGGATGCACTACGCGGAAGCCTCGCTGATGCCGCCCCTGTTGCTCAAGCTCGTTTTCAACAAGCTGCGCGAGGGGCCATTTCTCCTGCGACCCATCCTGCGCAAGGTTGCCGATGAGGTCGACAATGCCTTCATCAACCAGCAGATTGCCACTCACTTCAACTACGTCGATCGCTTCCTCGCCGAGCATGAGTGGTTCGCCGGTGATGCAATATCAGCCGCCGATATCCAGATGAGTTTTCCGCTGGAAGCTGCGGTTGCGCGCGAGACTATCGGGGAGGCTTACCCGGCCATTATTGCTTACGTCCAGCGCATCCAGGCGCGTGATGCCTACAAGGCAGCCCTCAAGCGCGGTGGCGACTACGCATACGGACCTGTCGCCTAGTGGCCCACTAGCGATCGATGGCGTAGCTCAGGTCTACGCCGGTGTCGCGCTCGCCTGAGACGACGCGCACCCCCCAGCGGCGCGACAGTTCATATCGGCCTGACAAGACGTTGCCCGCCTCGAAAAGGCCAATCCCGTAGCTGACGAACAGGCGCGGCAGCAGGTAAAAACCAATGTTGACGGCGGCCTGGCCACTGGCGTGGTCAAAGTTGGCGCCGGTGACCACGTAGGCCAGCGCTTTTTCTTCACTGGTTGGCGGATCGGTGAACAGGTTGACGCGCGGCTCCTGGGCGTTACCACGAATTCGCACACCGGCATATTCGACCTGCGGATCACCGAAGATCTCGCGGACTGCTTCGATCTCGAGACTGGGGTTGTCGACGGCATGCCCGGTAAATACGATTTCCCCGTCCTCGATTTCCAGGTTCTGCCCGTAGGCCCGGTAGGAGCCCTCCGGGATACTGATGACGCCGGTGGCCTTGGGCTCGATGCGCTGCTGATCCCAGGCCAGCTCCAGCCCACCGGCCAACTGTGCCTGCAGGCCAACGGCTGACAGACGAGCATCGTCTCCCAGGTCGAGTCCAAGGCGTCCCTGAAGCTGGGCCGCCAAACCCGAATTTTCGGATTCTTCGTCCGTTTCTCCGCGCACGACAACGTCGTCTGAAGTCGTGATGCGCTCGGCTGTGCCGGGAGGAACGCCGGCACGCAGGTGGTCAATACGAATGTCGCCGTCGATGGTGGTCAGACCTTGCGCTGAACGTCGCAGGTGCAGGTCCGGGCTTGCCCTCAGCTGCAGCCAGTCGACGTTGGCAAAAACGAAATCCTCCCCCTGAATGCTGGTATCGAATCGCCATTGCTCGTCCACCAGTTCCATCGCCCCCTCGATTTGTGCCCGCCCCTCGCCGCTGCGCATCGTGCCGGACAACTCTGCGCTGGTTTCAGTGCCTTTGACGGATAGATCAATCTCTTCGACGCGCAGACCCAGCGGAGCGTTGACGAGTAAGCCATCGGTCAGCTCAACCTCACCGTTCAGTCGGGGAGCCAGCAGCGCACCACTTAACTGGATTTCACTGCTCAGCCGCCCAGCGAGCTGATCGAGATCGGTGACCAGTCGATTGAATACCCCGATATTGGGCAGGTTCAGCTGTGCCCGCGCCTCAAGCGTTGCCGAGCTCAGATCGTTCAGGTCCACCATTCTGGCCTCGCCGCTGAGCCGGCTATTCCCTTCCAGCAGCGCGTCCAGTGAGACCTTTAGAAATTCCTCTTCCGGTTCGAAGGCCAGGCGGACGCTGTCGATACCCAGAAGACTGGTGTCATTGCCAAGCGGCTGGATGATGCCAGCGCCTAGCCTCAACTCGCCGGCAATCTGGTTCAGGGCGCCGGTCGGCGACCATCCGGCCTGCAGCTCGCCTGACAGGGGTGTGGTCAGACTGATGTTCGGATCCAGAGGCACTAGCAGCAGATCCATGGGCACCCGGGCGACGCTCAGGGCGACTCGTCCGCCATCGTCAATCGACAGCGAATCAAGGCAGATGCGACCCTCGCGAGTCTCGGTCTCGACCAGGCAGCCGCCGTTGGTTTGTATTTTGCCGGCCAGGACGGACACTTCCGAGGAACCATCAAGCGCCCAGCTGCCCGCGATTGTGTTGGTGAGATCAAGCTGCTCCAAAAGACCTGTCCAACCCCGCATCTCTTCGAACTCGCAGCTATTGAGTGCCCCGCTAAGGCCTAAGTCAACGTTGCCGCTTTGAGATATGAGGTTGAGCTGGCCGCTGTGCTCGTCGCAGAATCCGGTCAGCGCGAGTTCGAGCTGCTCGACACGTTCCCAGGGATTGAGGTCAAGGTCTGTCAGGTCGACTGCGAGATCGGCTGACGGCCGGTCTCCCTGCCACTGCAGCTTGGAATCAAGCACAGCCTGTTGCAGAACGATGTCACCGAAACTTGCGTCGGAGAGCATGCCGGTTAACTCACCCGTGCCCGTTTCAAGGTCGACGACCCCGCTCAACTCCAGCTGACCATCGAGCTGCGGCACGACCTGGCGCAGGGCTTTCGCTGCCAGGACCATGTCCCACGTCTGGCCGTTGGGGCTTGTCAGGTCCAATTGGTTATCGCCCAGCTGCAAGGTCAGGGCACCCGCCTCAGGCTGATCGCGGCGCAGGTTCAGCTGACCACTTCCCGATAATGGCTGGTTGCGCAACTGGCCTTCGAGCATTCGAAGATCGATAGCGAGACTTTCGGGCGCCGAGAACGCCAGGCCAAGGTCTGCGTCGATCAGGCCCGGCATGGTCGGCAAGAAGCGACCGGTATCCAGCGCGCTGACGCTCAGATCAAAGCGCGCGGCATTCGCCGGCTGGGTCTGGATTTCGCCGGCTGCTTCAATGCGTCCTGCAGCGCCGGCGTCGGCCATCAAGCGTTCAATCAGCGCCTGGGTCTGATCGCCGGACGCACGGGCTTGTACGTCCAGTTCGGGCTGGTCGAGAAGCTGGATCAGCCCCGCAAGCTCAAGGCGCCAGTCGCTCAAAGCGCCGGTCATCTGCAGCTTGCCTGAGCGGCTCTTGAAAAGGCTTTCCTCGTTCTCTCCGGGCAGGGGCGGCCAAGCGAGGTCCGTCCAGCTGAGATCGACCGCCAGATCGTCTTCGGCAATATCCCAGTGGCCGTTGCCGTCCAGGATCAAGCGGGTTGGCGGCGCAGTCGCGCGCAGATTGCTTACTGCCAGACGGTCCGGGCTTGCATCCAGATTCAGCCCTCCCGAGAGCCGGGCACCCGCCGGCCACTCCGGGGTCAGCTCATCCAGGTTTAGTTCGCGAAGCTCCAGTTCCATCAGGGCGCGCGGGCCAGCGGCGAGATCCACCTCACCGCTGAGCGCCAGCTGGCCGTCGAGGAGTTCTACGAGTCCGCTGCGAAGATCGATCCGCTCCAGGTCGCCAGCCAGTTCAAAGCGCCAGGAATTGTCCGGCAAATCCGGGCCGACGACGCGGCCTGCGATCTCGACTTGCCAGTCCTGCGGGCTGCCTTGTGCGTCCAGCTCGATATCTTCGATGCCCAGATCGAGATTGGGCAAGCCGGCCAGGCGGCCGCCCAAGGACACCCCGATATCCATATTGCCCAGAGGTTCCTGCAAGCGAATATCGCCAGCTATCCGGCCGGGGCCCTCGAAGAGCAGGTCGATATTGAGCTCCTGCAAGTCCCCGCGCACGGCTGCGGTGACCACCGATTCAATGTCGCCGTCCAACAGGGCGTTTGCGCTGAGCGCCAGCTGCGCTGGGTAGGGCTGATTCAGACCCAGCGTACCGCTGGCTTGAGCCGTGAGCTCCGGAAGCTTGAGTTCCAGCGTCTCCAGCGCAAGCTCACTGCCGATGTTGGCTGCCATATGAAGTCGCTCGATTGCAATGGGAGGTTCTTCCTGGACGGCCGGCTGGATCAAGAAATTGCTGATCGTCAACTCATGAATCCGAACTGGAACTGGACTGCTTAAGTCCGGCAAGACCAATGGCTCATCATTCGCTGGCGCTTCATCAGAGGGCGGCGGCAAGTCGACTCGGCCATCGCTGACTCGAACCCAGTCGATTTCCACCTGGGGTGATGGCGGCAGTTTGAGCCTCACTGCGAGCTCAAAACGAGAGATTCTGACCGGGGTCTGTGCTTCATTGATCTCGAGATTGAGTATGGTCAGTCCACGCCGCAGGCTGCCTACATGAGAGTCCCACTGCATTGAAGGTACCGCCCCGGCAGCGCGATTAAGCAACCAGCCGGCGCCTGACTGTGTAGAGGTCAGCCACCACGTTCCGGCCGCGAACAATCCGACCAGGAAAACAAGGCTTGCCGCAACGATTACGAGGAGCTTTCTCACAGCAGTCGGGTCCCGATAGTGAAGTGAATCCGCCAGGGTTTGCCTGCGTCATCAAGCGCTTGGGCAAAATCGAGCTGGATGGGGCCAATCAGCGTGTACCAGCGAAAGCCGGCGCCCATGCCGCGCTTGAGTTTGCGATCATTCCAGTCGTTGAAGGCGTTGCCAACGTCATAAAAGGCGGCCAGTGACCAGTTCTTTCCGACCCGGAATTCGTACTCGGCCGAGGCCGCGATGATGTGATTGGCGCCGTTGCGGTTGGTGCTCAGTGCTTCAAATCCGTAACCGCGGACACTGCGATCACCCCCGGTCTTGAAACGATAGCGCTCCGGAAGTTCCGTGATCGACAGATCAAGCTGGCGATTGTCGAAATTGAGGTTCAGGGAACTGGTTTCGGCTTCGGTATACCCGATTTCGCCGGCCAGCAGTAACTTGTGCCGATCGCCGAAGATGCCGTGCCAGCGGCCCCGTAACCAGGCTTGAGCAAAGCTCACGTCGGATCCCAGGGACTCGTGCGCGCCGAGAAGCCGCGCCTCGGCGATATATCCTCGAGTCTGAAAGCCGGTGCCGGTGATATTGGGCAGCAGCCAGGTCGCGCCCAGCGCGATGGTGTTGGTTTCGGTCTGGAGAAAATCCCGAAGATCGGGGTTGCTGCTCAGCAAGCCCTCGTTTTCCGGTGACAGGCTTGATTCACTAAAGGCGTCAAAGGTTTCATTGAGCAGCGCGATGAAGACGCGTTCTTCGATACTTTGAAAGCGATTTCTCCAAAACAAACGTTCTTCCAGCCGACCGACCCAAAGCTCTGCCTGTTCTCGCCGGCCGTCGAAGGCATCGAAGACCGGTTCGCTGCGGTTTTCGTCGTTGAATCGGAAATCATCTTTCTGGCTGCGCAATATGCCGCCGGCAGTGAGGAAGCTGCCCGGACCTTTGCCCCGGGGATGCAGATACTCGGTCCGCAGGACATATTCACCATCGGCCTGCTGAAAACCAAGCCCGACATCGAGCAGGTTACCCCTTGGGGAAAGATAGTGACGAACCCAGCCCAGCTGGGCCCGGGCTCCGGTATCGGTTCCAAAGCCCAGCGTCGCGCGATAGGAGTCACGCGGACGCTCTTCGAGCCGGTAGTGAAGGTTAACGCTTGCATCATCCGGGTCGCGTTGTTCTTCTACGACGATGCGATCGAATAATCCGGCCCTGGCAAGGATTTCGCGCTGTTCATCGACGCGCTGACGCTTGTAGGGTTCGGCTGATTCGATGATGGTCAGACGATCGAGCAGAGCGCTGGTAAACGGGACCGGCTCGGCTGAGTAGCCCGAAAAGCTAAAGCGTGGCCCCGTATCCAGATGTAGCTGAATGTCAGCCTGATTGCGATCAAGATCGACCAAGACGCTGCGCTTTTCGAACTCAAAATTGAAAAAGCCCAGATCTGCCGCGATCTCCGAGGCTGCCTGCCAACTTGTTTCCCAGGTCTGATGGTTGAGGACCTTGCCCTCGCTGAGCGGCCACTGCTTTGCCCACGCCAGGAGATCCGGGTGCTCAGCACCAGGACCGGACAATTTCAGATCGAGTTTGCCGATCGTCACCGGTTCCCCAGGCTGAATCTCGATCAAGGCCTGCCAGCCACCGCCTTTCGTCTCCGGCTCAATCAGCCGCACTTCGATGGACGGTTGATAATGACCAAAAGGCCGGAGCGCCTGCTCGACTTCGGCGCGCGCTTCGGAGGCCATCTGACGAACACGCCAGACCGAAACTTCTTCGAGCTTCTCGGCTTGAACCAGTGATAAATGCGCCTGGACATTGGCCAGCAGCGGATCTTCAATGCCCTCTATTTCGGTCACCACGGAATTGGCGACCGCGGATGAAACGACCGTTAGCAGCGCGACAAGCAGGCAGTAGCGAAAAAACAAGGCGAATAGCGTCAATAGCGATCAAAGATGCATCCTACCGCGTGACCGTGGGATTGTCTTCAGCAAGCTGAGGAACGAACGCGCTTATTCGGTTTTTCGGTCCAAGTTGCGATAGCCGACGGCCTCGGTCAAATGCCGCAGGTCGATGTGGTCTGAGTCGTCCAGGTCGGCAATCGTTCTGGCGACGCGCAGAATGCGATGGTGGGCGCGGGCCGACAGCTGCAGGCGCTCGCAGGCCTGCTCCAGAAAGTTTGTCATCTGTGAGGACAGTGAGCAGTGGTTTCGGATGCCGGTAACGTCGAGTCTTGCGTTCACCGAGCCGCGCTCGGCCTGGCGGTCGCGCGCGGCGACGACGCGTTCGCGTACCGTCGCCGACGGCTCGCCGGGGTCATGCCCATTGAGAGACTGTCTTGGCACTTCCACGTGGAGGTCGATCCGGTCGAGCAGCGGACCGGAGATGCGGTCGCGGTAGCGGCGCGTTTGGTCGGGCGTGCAGGTGCAGCGGCCGGAAGGATCGCCAGCGTAGCCGCAGGGGCAGGGGTTCATGGCGGCAACCAGCTGAAATTGACTTGGAAACTCTGCTTGCACTGCCGCGCGCGAGATGACGATGCGGCCAGATTCCATGGGCTCGCGCAGGACTTCGAGCACGCGGCGGCTGAATTCGGGTAGTTCGTCAAGAAACAGCACGCCGCCGTGAGCCAGCGATATTTCCCCGGGCCGTGGTTTGGAGCCGCCCCCGACCAGCGCAATGCCGGAGGCGGTGTGGTGCGGGTTGCGAAACGGTCGCTGACGCCATGTTTGTGGATCCAGCCCGCGCCCGGCAATGGAGGCAAGTGCGGCCGCCTCCAGCGCCTCGTCCTCGTTCATGGGCGGCAGGATGCCTGGCAGGCGCGAGGCCAGCAGGGTTTTTCCGGTGCCCGGCGGGCCCAGGAGCAATAAGTTATGAGAACCCGCAGCGCAAATCTCGAGCGCGCGTCGGGCGCGCTGCTGCCCCATCACTTCGACAAGGTCGGGGGCTTCCGTCGGTTCAAGCGCTTCGATGGGCTGCGGTTGGCTCAAGGTCCCGTGGCCGTTGAGCATCGCAACCACTTCGGTGAGATGGCTGGCCACATACACCTGAGCATCGCCGACCAGGCCAGCCTCTTCACTGTTGGCGGCCGGTACCACCAGGCTGCGTTTGCACTGTCGAGCCTGCAGGATGGCGGGTAGACAGCCGCGAATCGGTCTAAGGCTCCCGTCAAGAGCCAGCTCGCCGATAAATTCCCAGCCGGACAGGACACCCGACTCGACTTGCCCGGAGGCGGCCAGAACGCCCAGGGCAATCGGTAAATCAAATCGCGCGCCCTCTTTGGGCAGATCCGCGGGGGCTAGAGAGACCGTGGTCTTCCACTGTGGTTTTCGAAAGCCGGCATTGTCCAGCGCAGCGCGCACGCGATCCTTGCTTTCGCGCACGGCTGTTTCCGGCAGCCCGACGATGCCGAAACCGGGCAGGCCGGGGCCAAGATGCACTTCAACCATGACCTGGGGTGCATCAATGCCGATTTGGGCGCGCGATAGAACGGTGGCTAGTCCCATGATCCAAATGGTTTTCAACGACGTTCGCAACAGCATCGGCCGGTTCGATCGTTCCCGTCGATGGCAAGTTCGCCCAACATGCGGTAGGAAAAACGAGTGCCGGGACTTATGCTGTTGTCTGATTTGATTTCTCGACATCCATCGGCATGTTGCTTTTGCTGCTTGTCACGCTGGTCTGGGCGTTCAGCTTTTCGCTGATCGGCGTTTATCTTTCGGGCCAGGTCGACGATTACGTCTCGGTGTTCATCCGCACTTCGCTGGCCTTGCTGCTGTTCTTGCCGCTGCTGGCCCGGGCGCGGCCGGGCCTGGGTCTGGCGCTGCGTCTGGCCGGGATCGGGGCGGTGCAGGTTGGGCTGATGTACCTGTTCCTGTTTCATGCCTTTGGGCACCTGAGCGTGCCGGAATTGTTGTTGTTTACGACGCTGACGCCCCTGTATGTGACCCTGATCGATGAGCGTCTGATCGGGCGCCGCCAGCTGCCGGCGGCCTGGTGGCTGGCCGCGGCACTGGCGGTGGTCGGCGCGGTGGTGATCCGCTTTTCCGGGGTCGGCAGCGACGTGGTCACCGGTTTCGTGCTGATCCAGGCGGCCAACCTGTGCTTTGCCTTCGGCCAGGTCTGGTACAAGCGCACCGCACTGCCGCCGGCGATGTCGCAGGTCCAGGTGTTCGGATTTTTCTTTCTCGGCGGGGTACTGGTCTCGGGTCTGGCGCTGATCGGGTTTGGCGACCTGTCGGGACTGCCGGCAACGCCGGTGCAATGGGGCGTGCTGCTGTGGCTGGGGCTGGGCGCATCCGGGCTGGGTTACCTGGGCTGGAATATCGGCGCGCGCCAGGTCAACACGGGTCAGCTGGCGGCGATGAACAACCTGCTCATTCCGGCCGGCATCCTGGTCAACGTGGCAATCTGGAACCGCGACGCTGACTGGCCGCGGCTGATCGTCGGCGGCACCATCATCGTGCTGGCCGTGTGGCTGGCCGGGCGGGCGAGACGCTAGCTGAATCGCTTGCGTTGGGCAGAGGTTCGCAGTGCACTGATTCGCAGGCGCTAGTCTTCGCTGATGGAAGCAAAAGACGACAAGACACTGGATGCCGAAGACCTATCGCGCGTGATCGAAATGGCGTGGGAAGACCGGACGCCGTTCGAAGCCATCGAGTCGACCTATGGGCTGGCGGAAAAGGACGTGATTGCGCTGCTGCGGAAAGAACTCAAGCCGGGCAGTTTCCGGCTCTGGCGCGCTCGCGTGAGTGGCCGCAAGACCAAGCATCGCGGTCTGCGTCCAGACGACGTTGCCAGAGCCTATTGCCCGACCCAATACAAACACCGCTGATCGGCGATTATAGTCGCCCCGGTGACCCTGAAATTTTCCAAAAAGGCCTATCCATGACGGCGCTGAACATCTCAATCGGTACCCCTTTTTCCTCGACGGCCACGAAAGTCATGCTGTGCGGCGGCGGAGAGCTGGGCAAGGAAGTCGTGATCGAGTTGAAGCGGCTGGGCTGCGAGGTGATCGTGCTTGATCGCTACGAGCATGCGCCGGCCATGCAGCTTGCCGACCGCAGTTACGCGGTTTCAATGCTCGACGGCGAGGCCTTGAAGGCGATCGTGCGTCGCGAGCGGCCCGCTTTCATCGTGCCCGAGATCGAAGCGATTGCTACCGACGCCCTGGTCGAGCTGGAAACGGAGGGGTTCGAGGTTGTGCCAACGGCCCGGGCTGCACAACTGACAATGAACAGGGAAGGCATCCGAAGGTTGGCTGCCGAAGATCTGGGTTTGCCCACTTCGGACTACGAATTCGCCGATCGCTGGGAGGCTTTTGCCAGTGCTGCCGGCCGGATCGGCTTTCCTTGCATCGTCAAGCCCATCATGAGCTCGTCGGGCAAGGGTCAATCGATGGTGAAAGATGAACACGGGCTGCGCGAAGCTTGGGACTACGCCCAGGACGGCGGGCGGGCCGGCAAGGGCAGGGTCATCGTCGAGTCTGTCGTGGAGTTTGACTACGAGATCACGCTGCTGACCATACGCCACGCCGGCGGCACGTCGTTCTGCGAGCCCATCGGCCACCGCCAGGAACACGGCGACTATCGAGAATCCTGGCAGCCGCAGAAAATGAGCGAGGCTGCTCTGGCGACATCGCGCGAGATCGCGGCGAAAGTCACTGAGGCCCTGGGCGGCCGAGGGCTATTCGGGGTCGAGCTGTTCATCCGGGGCGATCAGGTCTGGTTCAGCGAAGTCTCACCGAGGCCCCACGATACCGGCATGGTCACCCTGATCTCGCAACACCTGTCGGAATTTGCCTTGCATGCCCGCGCGTTTCTGGGTCTGCCGATACCGGCGATCCCTTTTTATGGCCCATCGGCGTCAACCGCGCTGCTCGTCGAGGGCAACTCAAGTCAGGTGGCGTTTGGAAACCTGTCCGAGGCACTTGCCGAACCGCACACCGATCTGAAGTTGTTCGGCAAGCCGGAGCTTAAGGGCCAGCGCCGGATGGGCGTGGCGCTTGCGCGGGGCGAAACCGTAGATGAGGCCATCGAGCGATCGAAGCGGGTTGCTGAAGCCGTCCAGCCCGCCCTCTAAGACGCTGTATCCATTGAAGAAACCACCAGTCATGCCCGGCTTTTAGGATCAAGGCATCGTGAACGCTTCGTGACCCCGGTCTTCATATTCCAGCAGGACGGACAGGTACGGTAGCGGTTCACTCAGATCAGCGGACTACTTATGTTGGACGCAAGCAGCATTTTTTATCTCGCGATGTTTACCCTCGGTTCAGCCCTCGCGCTTGGCGCATGGCAGTTCTACAGCGTGAAGCAGAGCCAGAAGCATAACGAACAGAGTCACTTTGGAAACAAGCAGTGACTCAGACCCGTTCGGACAAGGTCGATGGGTAACCCGGTGGGCGCGGCAGCGAGCGGTGCAGCGCCCCTCGGTTTTTCCAGCTGCTTGTAGCTGGATTCAACGCAATTTGGGTTTTGTTGAGAAACCAAGGCAAGGCGCCGACGCTTTACAGCTTAATTATCGAACCGTCTTTGCGCCGCTGACCGGCTTCAATCGGAGTCAGGCCGTTGTGTAGCTTGTTCATCCAGCCTCTTTTCCAGCCGCTCGAGCTTTTCGCGCGTGCGCAGCAACACTTTTTTCTGGATTTCGAAATCTTCGCGGGTGACCAGGTCCAGCCGGCTGAAAGCGTTTTCCAGCACGCTCCGAAACTGGTGTTCCAATTCGGAGCGTGCCGTTTTCAGTTCACCGGGTACGGATTCGGCCAGGCGGCGGGTGATTTCGTCGATGGTCTGGAAGTCGGGGCGCATCTTATGCCTCTTGGGTTAACGAGTTTGGGCCGGGCCGGGCTGTACCGGTCAGGCGGATTCGCTTCAGTTCGACGCCTGGCGAGGCCTTCGGCGAACCCGCCTGACCGGAACAACCCTGAGCAGTTATTGCGGCCGTTTTGCGATGCCGAGCAGTTTACTATGGGGTCTTTCCATGCAGTGAGACATTGGTGACAACCATGAAACTGATTACCGCCATCATCAAGCCTTTCAAACTCGACGATGTCCGCGACGCCCTGGGCGAGATTGGGACCACCGGCATGACCGTCAGTGAGGTCAAGGGCTTCGGCCGTCAGAAAGGCCACACCGAACTCTATCGCGGAGCTGAATACGTGGTCGACTTCCTGCCAAAGCTCAAGCTGGAAATCGTGGTTCCGGATGATCAGGCTGACCGTGTTGTTGAGACCATTGTCGAAACAGCCGCCTCGGGACGCATCGGTGATGGCAAGATCTTTGTCTCTTCCATAGAACGAGCCGTCCGGATTCGCACCCAGGAAGAGGGTGACGGAGCGCTCTAGGCAACAACGCGCAAGACCCTCAGACAGTCTGAACCCAAATCATCAGATACCGTTCATCAAGGATTTTTTGCCATGGCTAACGCAAGCCGAGCCTTGTTTTTGCTCGTTCTATGTATCGGGCTATCCGGTTGTCAGGACAGCGGTCCGCCGCCGGCTTTGACGGCACCGCCGGAATTTCAGGTGGAGACCGGTACCGACCCGCACAGTTTTGCCGAGTATGAAAAAGTCCGCATCACCCATCTGCGACTCGACCTTGATGCCGACCTGGCTGCGCGCACGCTCACCGGCCATGCCGTGCTGGAACTCGAGCGGCCCGAACCGGGCTTTCAGCGCCTGGTGCTGGATACCCGCGACCTCGACATTCGCGACATCAATGCCATCCAGCCCGACGGCCAGTACTTGCCGGTGTCGTGGCGCTTTGGCGCCGATCAGGGTCATCTTGGCAGACCGCTGGTCATTGCACTGCCAGCCGGCATTGAAGAGGTCCGGATCGACTATGCGACCTCGCCGGATGCTTTTGGCCTGCAGTGGCTGGACGCGCAGCAGACCTCATCGGGCAAGCCGTTCATGTTTTCCCAGAGTCAGCCCCACTACGCCCGCACCTGGGTTCCGCTGCAGGACACTCCGGCCGTGCGCTATACCTTCGATGCCACCGTCCGTGTGCCCAGCGATCTCATGGCGGTCATGGGCGCCGACGGCAACGCCTTTGAGCGCAATGAGACCGGCGAATACCAGTTCACCATGCCGCAGGCCATCCCGTCGTACCTGATGGCGATCGCCATTGGCGACCTGGAGTTTGCCGAAGCCGGCCCGCGCACCGGCGTGTACGCCGAGCCTGACTGGGTCGAGCGCGCGGCCGCCGAGTTCGGCGTGCTCGAACAGATGCTTGAGATCGGCGAGAACCTTTACGGACCTTACCGATGGGGCCGTTACGATCTACTGGTTATGCCCCCAAGCTTTCCTTTCGGCGGTATGGAAAACCCGCGCCTGTCCTACATCACCCCCACCATCATTGCCGGCGACGGCAGCCTGCTGGCCCTGGTTGCCCACGAGCTGGCGCATTCCTGGTCGGGCAACCTGGTGACCAACGCCGCCTGGCGCGACCTCTGGCTCAATGAGGGCTTCACGGTCTATTTCGAGGCCCGCATCATGGAGGCGCTCTACGGTGCCGAGATCCGCAACCAGTTGGCCAAACTGTCGTGGGACGCCTTGCAGGACACGCTTGCAACCATCGAGCAAGGCGATCGGCAGCTGGTGCGCGATCTGTCGGGCCAGGATCCTGAACAAGCGTTCACGCTGGTGCCCTATGTCATGGGCGGCTTTTTCATGGACTGGCTCGAGCATCGCGTGGGCCGCGAGGCCTTCGACCAATTTCTGCGTGACTACTTTGATCACTTCGCTTTCCAGTCGCTCGACTCGGAGGAGTTTCGGGCCTACCTTGAACAGCAGCTGGTCGCAGAGCATCCGGAAAAGCTCGATATGGCTGAAATCGACGAATGGTTATACCAGCCGGGTTTGCCGGACAGTGCGGTTGCCATTGAACCGAAGTCTGACGCTTTCGAACGGGTCGACGCCGCTCGGCTTGCCTGGCAGTCGGGCGAAAAAACACCGGACGCTTTGCCGACCGAAACCTGGTCTGTCCACCAATGGCGTCACTTTCTCAGCGGGCTGGAGGGCGCCGTGGATGCGCAAGGCATGGCCACCCTTGATTCGGCCTTCGAGCTCAGCCAGCAACAGAACTACGAGATTCTCTTCCTGTGGCTGATGCGCTCGATCGAAACTCGATACGAGCCGGGCATCGAGCGCCTGGAGCCTTTTCTGATTGAGGTCGGGCGCAACAAATTCACCCGGCCACTTTACGCCGCCTTGGCTGAAACGGACTGGGGCCGTGACTGGGCCATCGAGATCTACCAACGCGCTCGACCTGGCTATCACCCGCTGACCCGACAGGCCTCGGAAGCCGCGCTGGGAATTGACGCAAATAGCGGGGTCCCTTGATCCTGGATCACCCGGGGCCGCTATAATACGGACTAAATCAATCCTGTTTTTCCAGATCCGACTCAGGTATGTTCAGCAATAGCTACACCCCGGCCCGTTTCGAGCGCGACTGCGAAGTTGTCATGGTTCCTGAGGGCGTGGCCGTCGAGTTGCCCAGCGGGACGACCGGTTATATCACCCAGTCCTTGGGGGGCAGTTTCACGATCTATGTCGACGGGCGGCTGTTCAGGCTGGCGGGCGATGATGCGGATGCGATCGGCCGGGAGCCCCCGCCGCGTCCGACGCTGCCGGACAACGCCAGCGACAAAGACGTCGAAGACCTGGTCTGGGCTCAGCTGCGCACGATTTTTGACCCGGAAATACCGATCAATATCGTCGATCTCGGCCTGATCTATCAGTGCGATCTGAGCCACATCACCGATGACGAGCGCCGGGCGGATATTGCCATGACGCTGACCGCGCCCGGCTGCGGCATGGGCGACATCCTTGTTGCTGACGTGCGCGATCGGGTCCAGCTGGTCCCGTCGGTCGTTGAAGTCAACGTCGCTCTGACGTTTGACCCGCCCTGGAGCCACGCGATGATGTCCGAGGCAGCCCGTCTTGAAACGGGCATGTTCTGAATGCCGACGGCGAATTGCGATCAGCGCGCCTGATAGCTCAGCTCGATGAATACTGAGCGGGGCTGCGCGTTGAACCCGACGGCCGGCTCGTAGAAGCGATCACCGATGTTTTCCAGCCGCGCTCCCAGTCGCAGCGACGGGCTGAGCTGCCAGCTGCCGCGCAGGTTTACGACAACGTAAGAGGGCAGCATGGCCTGGCCCACGTCAAAGCGCTCGCCGGTATAGATGGCTTCCAGTCCCAGAGAGTGGCCACCGGCAAAGCGTCTGTCCAGGCCCAGCGTCGCCTTCTGGTCCGGACGGCGCAGCAGCGCAGAGCCGCTGTCGCGGTCCTCGGCGTCCTGCAGGGTGATCTGGGCTCGACCTATCCAGCGCTCGGTTTCAAGTCGATAGCTCATCTCGGCACCCATGATTCGCGCTCGCCGGATGTTGATCGCCTGGAAGTTCTCACCGGCGAAGTCAATCAAGTCCTCAATGCGGGTCTGATACAAGCTCAAACTCAATTTGGCAGACGGATTGAACTGCCAGTCGGCACCCAATTCAGTTGAAAGCGAGGTTTCCGGCTCCAGATCCGGATTGCCGGCGAAGGCGCCAAAAAACCCCGGCGAGAAAAGCTGGCTGAAATTGGGGGCCCGGAAGCCGCGGCCCACTGAGGCGAACAAACGCCAGTTATGTGCTGGACGCCAGCCGCCGGCCAGATTACCGGTGACCGCACTGCCGAAGCCCTCGTCGCGATCGGCGCGCAGACTGGCCTCATAGTCGATGCTGCCCCGGCTGCCGTCCAGACCGGTCCAAAGGCCCAGGTTGTAGCGCGAGTCTGACCAACTTCCGCGTGCCAGGCCAGATTCCGTCCACGCGTCGGCGCCGATCAACCAGTGGCTCTCACGGCCGAGTTCACGCTCGCTCTGCAGACTGGCCTGAACCCGTCGGGTGACGTTCTCGGTTTGACCAAAAGCGGTGGTGGTGTCCAGCCGGTCGCGGTAAAGAGCCGCGCTGCCAGACCAACGCCAGTCGCCCTTCGCGTCCAGATCGTAGCCCAGGGAAACCGCGTAGTTGGTCACGTCAGACAAGCCCTGATCGAAATCGATCTGCCCGTCGGCCAGGCGCAGGTTCCAGTCGAGCGTGCCAGCGCCCAGCCGGTAGGTGCCGCCCCCGGCAGCGCTGGTGATCTCGAAGCCGTCGTCGTCGGGGTCAAAGGCAAATCCGCGGTTGTTCTGGGCCGAAAAACCGCCTACGTTTCGCCAGGCCAGGCGCAGTCCGGTTTGCCCGTTGCCCAGACCGGCCGCCAGACTTCGATCGCGGTAACTGCCGTAGCCGGCCTGCAGGTTCAGTCCGTCGGGGCGACGGGTGAAGATCTGGATCACTCCGCCGATCGCATCCGAGCCCCAGCGCGCGGCGCGCGGTCCTCGCACGATCTCGATGCGTTCAACCAGCGCGGTATCGATCAATTCCCAGGCAAAGCCACCGGTGCCGGCTGCGGCAACACGGACACCGTCAACCAGGACCAGCACGTGATTGGAGTTGGAACCGCGCAGGAACACACTGGTCTGTCCGCCGGCGCCGCCCGTTCGGGCCACGTCCACGCCGGCCTGCTGGCGCAGCAGTTCCAGAAGGTCTGGCGCCTGCGACAGTTCGATCTCGTCGCGCGAGATCACGCTGGTTCTGGCCAGCGCATCACTCAGTGACTGCTCGCTCCGCGTGGCCGTTACAACCATGGTCTCTTCGGGGGTAACGGCGTCGACGACGGGCGAAAAGGCAATTAAATACAGCAAAGCGGCCAATCCCGGGCCGCGGGTACGTGCAACGATCATGTTTGGCTCCTGGCGCTCACCCGCGCAATGGTTCGGGCGGTCAGCGAGAGAGGGAGCCGGACAGGCGGGCGCGTTTGCGGCCAGATGACCTGAGCTTCCCGGTCGCCCGCCGCAACCCGAATGATCAATCAAGCACAGGCCGGTCTCCTGACTTTCGGCGGGCGACATTCTTTCAGTCGATCCCGGGCCCAACCCTTCCCCTGTTGCCAGAGTGGTGATTGTCGGGGCCGCACCGATTTTTTAAAAATCGGCGCCGATTACAGTTGCGGGGGCAGTACCGGATTGCTCACCGGTTTCCCGTTTCACCCCGGCCATGACGGCCGGGACACCTGCGCACGTTTTTGACTCTGGCCAGTTTGACCAGAGTCGGGGCGAGTATAGCTCAGGCTGCCTTGCGCTGGTCGTCTCTGGCGGCATCTCCAGCCGGTGAGAGCCCGGCTTGCAGTTCGGCGTGATCAAAGTCATCGACCGAGACGACATCAAGGCTGCGCGCACGCACGTCAAGCAGGAGCTCGGCATCCTGGGCCGACACGATGCCTTTGTCGCGCGCTTGCGCCACGTGCTCTTCGTAAGTGAACCCGCTTATCTGGCCGGCGCGCAGAGCCTTGAGCAACTGGCGCTCGACGGGTTCAGCCGCGATCACTTTGGGCAGCAACTCTTCCATGACGCCGACCGGGAAGCCGGTGCGGTCTGACTTGTAAACGCCGCGCGTGAGGCGATCACGGGTTTCAGAGGGCGATAGCAGCAGGGCGGCGACCTTGTGCCCCAAGCGATCGTTGGGCGTGCGCTGGGACTTGCCGATGGGAAAGACCAGAAGTCTGAGGAAAGGCCGCACCCAGGCAAACGGATAGTTGTCGATCACGCCTGCCAGTGCATTCTGGGTTTTGTAAATGGCGTCGTGGAACGCCCAGGCCATGATCGGCTGGTCAGCGGCCGGACGACCCTCCTGCTCAAAGCGGCGCAGCATGGCAGAACAGATATAGAGCTGGCTGAGGGCGTCGCCGAGGCGGGCAGAGATCTTTTCTTTCTGCTTGAGCTTGCCGCCATAGGTGAGCATGGCGATGTCGGCCAGGAAAGCAAACGAGGCCGAATAGCGGCTGAGCGTGCGGTAGTACTTGCGAGTCTTGCGGTCACCCGGTACGGCCGCGAAACGGCCGGCGCCGACGCCCAGCACCATGGATCGAACGGCGCACGATATGCTGTGGCCAATGTGGCCGAACAGCAGGCGGTCAAACGTTTTGAGCCGTTCATCCTCGTCTTCGATCTGCAGCGCTTCGAGCTCCTTGAGCACGTAGGGATGACAGCGGATCGCCCCCTGGCCGAAGATCATCATGGAGCGGGTCAGGATATTGGCGCCTTCCACCGTGATCCAGATTGGCGCCCCCTGCCAGCCGCGGCCTAAGTAGTTTTTAGGCCCGAGGATGATCCCCTTGCCGCCGTGGACGTCCATGGCGTCCTTGATGACTTCGCGGCTCATCTCCGTGGCCCAGTACTTGGCGATAGCACCCGGCACCGATGGTTTTTCGCCGTCATCGACCGCTGAGGCCGTCTGCCGGCTCAGCGCGCTCATGGCGTAGGTGTAGCCACCGATTCGAGCCAGCGCTTCTTCAACGCCCTCAAACCGACCGATCGGCATGTTGAACTGCTTGCGGATGCGGGCATAGGCGCCGGTGGCCAGCGCGGCGGTCTTGGCGCCTCCTGTCGAAGAAGACGGCAGTGAAATGGCGCGGCCGACCGAGAGTGACTCGACCAGCATGCGCCAGCCCTGGCCGGCGTATTCGGTCCCGCCGAGCAGGTAATCCAGAGGAATGAAAACGTCTTTGCCGACGATCGGACCGTTCGGAAACGGGTTGTTGAGCGGGAAATGGCGGCGGCCGATTTCCATACCCTCAGTTTCGCGCGGCAAGAGAGCCAGGGTGATACCGATGTCCTCGGTCTCACCGAGCAGGCTGTCGGGATCATAAAGCCGGAAAGCAAGCCCGACGACCGTGGCTACGGGTGCCAGGGTGATATAGCGCTTTTCAAAATTCAGGCGGATGCCCAGGGCTTCCTTGCCCTTCCATTTGCCTTTGCAGACCACGCCATAGTCGGCAATCGAGGTGGCGTCCGAGCCGGCCGTGGTGCTGGTCAGGCCGAAGCACGGGATTTCACGCCCGTCGGCCAGCCGGGGCAGATAGTGATCCTTCTGTTCCTTGGTGCCGTAATGCAGCAATAGCTCAGCCGGCCCAAGTGAGTTGGGCACGGCAATGACCGAGCCCAGGGTCGAACTGACTCCGGCGACTTTCTCGAGAACCGCGCGGTGACCGACTGCAGAAAACTCCAGACCGCCGTAGCTTTTTGGGATGATCATCCCGAAGAACTTGTTCTTCTTCAGGTGATCCCAGACCGATTCGGGCAGGTCGGCCCGATAATGGCTGACCTCCCACTCGTCGGTCATATCGCACAGCTCTTCGACCGGGCCATCCAGAAAGGCCTGTTCTTCGACCGTAAGGTCGTGCAAAGGCTTCTTGATCAGGCGCTGCCAGCGTGGTCGCCCGGTGAACAGTTCACCTTCAAAACCGACCGTGCCCGCCTCCAGGGCGACCTGCTCGGTTTCAGAAATCTGCGGCACCATGCCGGAGAATGCTTTCAACACGGGCCGGGTGAGGAACTCCCGACGCCATGGCAGGTGGTTCATGGGCACTGCGACGGCCGCAAAGACCAGCCATGAAAGTGTCAGCAAAAACCAGCCTGGCTGCCCGGTAAGGGTAAATGCAAGCAACACAGCACCGATGACGCCGGTCCAGACAGGCACCTTCACTTTGAAGTAGGCGCAGGTCAAAACGGCTGCGAGTACGACGGCTAAAAACAGCAGTGTGGTCATGATGAGCTTGCTCCTTGTTCAGCCTGGCGCCGGAGGAACGGCGTGACGGCAGACAGAAAATGATCGTTGGCATCGCCGGCCACCATGTGGGCGGCGTCACTGACCTCCACGGTTTCGGCATGCGGGGCCAGTTTGCGGAATTCCGAAATGTGTTCAGCGCCGATCAATTCGCTCATGCCACCGGCGATCAGCAGGGTCGGGATTTTCAGGCGTCGGCTGGCCGACTGAAGCCGTGACTGCAGATTGGACGATTTCTCTGCCAGGGCCAGCATGGCCGGGTCCCAGTGCCAGTACCAGCGGCCGTTGCGGCCCTGGCGCAGATTGCGGTTTAAGTTGGTCGAGCGCGCATTGCGACGGCGATGGGGCAAGAAGGCCCGGATCGCCTCCTTGGCTTCTTCAAGCGAGGCAAAGCCGTCCGGGTGCTGACGCATGAAGCCCAGCATCGCGGCAACGCCTCGCTCGTCCCAGCGTGGAGCGATATCGACCAGGACCATGGCGCGCACGTCGACTTTGGGCTTTTCCGAGTGGGCGAGCAGCGAGGTCAGCCCGCCCATTGAGGCGCCGATGACAATCGGTGTATTGGGCAGCGAATCGCACACGCGTCTGAAGTCTTCGACGAACTGTTCGAAGTCATATTCGCCGCTGGGCGCGCGATCGCTTTCGCCGTGGCCGCGGGCGTCGTAGCTGACGGCTTGCCAGCCGGCCGCGGCGAGCTGCCAGCCCGTGGCCTCCCAGGCGTATTGGGTCTGACCAAAACCGTGCGCCATCAGCACACAAGGGGCGCGGTCATCGCCGTAATAGCGAAGGTGGAGACGAATGCCGTCATCGGTCCAGATCTGACGGCGGCGGATGTCGTTGTGAAGATTGCGAACTGCTTCCATACGCTCCAGTATGGGGTTAGCCTTCATGCGAGTCAATGTCCTTGGAATTTGGGGTGCAGGGGCGCTTTTTCAAAAGTTTGCGCGCACCGGTGGAAAGATCAGATAACATCATTTCATGACCAAGGTCGTTGCTGCAAGAAAGCCCAACAGTGATCGTGCTTCTCTGACCCCGGAAGACTGGGAAAAAGCCGCCCTGTCACTCATTGCCGAGAAGGGCGTGGCCGCACTGGCAGTGGAGCCACTCGCGCGTCGTTTGCAAATCACCAAGGGGAGTTTTTACTGGCATTTCCCGGGCCGCGACGAACTGTTGTGCAACGCATTGAAACGCTGGGAGCAACAGGACGCCGATCATCTGGAGCGCTCGCTGGCCGCCGACGAGAACCCGGCGCAGCGCCTGGGGCGCTTTGTCTGGCGGACCAGCCGCCAGACCCTGACCCATCGCGTTTATCTGGCCCTTTGTGCCTGTCCGGACGATGAGCACATTGCGCCCGTGCTCAAGCGCGTCACGACCCGCCGCCTGCAATATCTGATGGCGGCCTTCGAGCAGCTGGGACTGGCGCCTGACCAGGCCCGTCGGCGCGCCACGCTGGTTTACACGGCCTACGTCGGTTACTTGCAGATGCAGGCTCAGCAGCGCGTGCCGGAACGCGGTGATCCGGCGTTTGACGCCTACGTCGAACACGTGATCGAGAGCCTGATTCCCCGTATCGGTTAACGCCGATGGCAGCCGGTTGATCAGGCTGCCTGGGGTGGAATCTCAGGGCCTGTGGGGCAGGGCCAGGTAGTCATGACTCTGCATTTCGATCAGGCGTGAAACCGTTCGTTCGAATGGCTGGGCCAGGCGCTGCCCGGTATAAGTCTGTTCGATGGATCCCGCCGCCGAGATGATCAGCTTCACGCCGCGGTCGTAGCACTCGTCAACCAGGTGGATGAAGCGCCGGGCGGCGTCATTGTCGGACTCATCCAGCGTCGGGACGCCCTCAATGATCAGGGTCGAAAAGCGCCGGCTTAACTCGATGTAGTCGGTGCTGGCGCGGTTGCCGCGGCAGAGGCTGTCGAAATCAAACCAGATCACCGGGCCTGCACGCTTTTTGACCGGAACATCGCGCCCGCGCAGTCGGATTGAGCTCTCAGCAATGACCTTGCCGGTTGCGAGCGCCTCGAACTCCGAGATCAACCCGGCGCAACTGGAGGCATCACGGGCGTCAAGCCAGGTCGGGTGACGGGAGAGTTCTCGCAGCCGGTAGTCCTCGTCGGCATTGAGGGCCTGCACGTCACAGTGTTCCTTGATCGCATCGATGGCCGGAACAAAGCGCGCCCGCTGCAGGCCGTCGGCATAGAGGTCATCGGGGGGAGTATTGGAGGTGGCAACCAGGGTTACGCCGCGATCGAACAATGTTTGCAGTAGATCGCCCAGCAGCATGGCATCGCCAATATCGCTGACGTGAAATTCGTCGAAACACAGCACTTGCACTTGCGCGGCGATGTCGGCTCCGATGGCTTTCAGCGGATCGCGCTGGCCCTCTCGTTTTTTGAGCTGGCGATGGATGCGGTCCATGAACCGATGAAAATGCAGTCTTTCCACAGGAATTTTCAGGTCTTCGAGGCTCGCGGCCAGCAGGTCCATCAGCAGCGTCTTGCCGCGCCCCACCTCACCGTGGAGGTAGAGGCCCTCAATGGGCTGATGGCGTCGACGCAGGCGCCGGATCAGGCCTTTGCGGGAGGCTGAAAGGCGGTGGTGCAAATCGTCCAGCAGGCCGAGGATTCGGCGCTGATCGGGGTCATCGCTGAGCTTGTTCTCACTGACCAATGCCTGCCAGCGCGCCAGCGGACCGGAGAGCGTGGTATCGATCACGGACGGAGACGGTCAGGCCGGAAGGTTTGACTGGACGTGGTTTTTGATCAAGCCGCGCAAATCCATCAGACGACGATGGAAGAAATGATCGGCCCCTTCCATCACGACCAGATCAGGCGGCTGGTCCATGTTTTTGGCCCAGGTTGAAACGGCGTCGGCGGACACTACATCGTCCTCGTCACCCTGAACGACCAGCCACGGGCAGTTGGGGGCCAGAAGTTCATCGAACCCGTAACGCTCGACCGGCGGGGCAATGGTGATCAACTGGCGAACCGGCAGGTCTCGGGCCGCTTTCAGCGCGATAAAGGCGCCAAAAGAGAATCCGCCCAGCCATAGATCCGTATCTGGTCGCGTTTTTTGCGCCCACTTGACCACGGTCAGCAAGTCTTCCAATTCGCCTTCGCCGTTGTTGTACTCGCCGTCGCTTTCGCCCACGCCGCGGAAGTTGAAGCGCACGGTCGCCAGACCCAACTCGCGCAGCGAGCGCTCCATGATGGTTACTACCTTGTTGCGCATGGTCCCGCCGTGCTGCGGGTGCGGGTGGCACAGGACGGCCGTGGCTGGGCGCGCGCTCTCAGCGTCGGCAACGTCTGCCAGGCACTCGAGCTTTCCGGCTGGCCCGGAGAGCGTCAGTTCTAGCGTTTCAGAAGGAAAATTCTGCGGATCCAGCATGCTTGATCGGTCCCGTGACCATGCGCTGTCGAGAGGAGACCGCCATGATAACCGAACGGGACAAGACCAGTAACCCAATAGAGCCGGTGGTCCAGAATCTGATTATTCGATCATTTCGAGCATATATTTCACCGACACCTCAATCTGCTCATCGGTGAGGTCTCTTCTTCCGCCGCGGGCCGGCATGGCACCGATGCCATTGATGGCGTTGGCGACCAGCTGATCAACACCCTTTTCAACACGGCCGACCCACGCGCTGGCGACCATTTCCGGCGCGCCGGCCGCCCCAGAGACGTGACAGGTTGCGCAAGCACGATCATAGATCAGGCTACCGTCCAGGGACCCATCGAAAGCAGCGACAACTTCTGACTCGGCGGCCTCGTTAGCGGCCATTGCAGCCGCCCGGCCGGTTTCACCGGCATAGACACCGGCTACGGGCATCAGGCGGTGTTGCCGGCCTGCCTCACGGGCGGCGGATTCTTCACGATCGACCGTACCGTGAAGGCCAATGGACAACCCAATGATGCCAAAGGCAAAAACCGACAGTCCGACAAGGACCAGGCTGAATCGTTTTAAAAAGATACGGTCGTCAGCTTCAGACACCTGAGCAATTCCTTACAAGCAGATAAAACACTCTTAATTATATCTCAGCACCGTGAGGCGACAGCGTGTTCAATGCGGCTTGATCACGACGAAGAACGGCCCGGCCGCTTACGATCCCAAGCAGGCAGCCAACCAGTGGCCCAAATGCCAGCGTTCCGATCATGCCGCTTGGCTGGTGATAAAACCAGGCCATCAAAATCATCCAGGCACTCGGCAGAAGACCGGCTGGAAAAGCGGCTGATAGATGGCCGTGTAAGGTGGTTGCCAATATGCTGCCGGCCGCGGCGGCGATCAGCCAGACGACCGCGACCAGCGCGGGGGCTGAGCTTGCCGCAGCCGCCGGTTCGGTCACCGTCCAAAGCAGGTGTTGCGTGCCGCCGAAAAGCAAGAGCAAGGCGAACATGCACTCGGCCAGCACGACCGTCA
Organism: uncultured Wenzhouxiangella sp.; assembly: GCA_964540315.1. Classification (GTDB taxonomy): domain Bacteria; phylum Pseudomonadota; class Gammaproteobacteria; order Xanthomonadales; family Wenzhouxiangellaceae; genus Wenzhouxiangella. The sequence goes on along the minus strand of CAZIMY010000011.1, from coordinate 5,336 downwards.
CCACCAGCCCGCATCCGGCATCGGCCAGCCATTGAATGATCGCGCGGAATAGATTCGCCATCTCTAGCACCCGGCACCGAGTTGATTCATGAACTTGGAGCTTGCGGTCAAGGCTTGCATCAAGAGCTCCTTAACGAAGAAACATCATCAACAGGATCAGGCCAAGAATGACTCTATAGGCGACAAAAGGCTGCATGCCGATCCGCCGGATAAAGGCCAGAAAGTAATGGATGCAGGCATAGGTGCTCAAAACGGCGACCACAAACCCGATCAACATCGGAAGCAGACTGGCGTCGATGCCATCTTGGGCAACGTCCAGCAGCCCAAGCAATCCGGCCGCAGCAATAATCGGTACCGATAGCAGAAACGAAAACCGCGTGGCCGCTTCGCGCGACATACCCAGAAACAGCCCGGCGGTCATGGTAATGCCGGAGCGCGACGTGCCCGGAATCAGCGCGAGTGCCTGGGCCAGACCAACGATGACCGCGTCACGCACCCCAAGGCTGTACTCATCGCGCTCTCCCCGGTGGCGCCAGTCGGCCCAGCCAAGCACCAGTCCGAAAACAATCAGCGAAAGCGCCATGATCAAGGGGCTGCGCAGGGCCACCTCGGCCAGGTCCTTCAGCAGCAAGCCCAGCACGCCGGCCGGCAGCGTTCCGATAATGATGAGCCAGGCAAGCCGGGCATCGGCAGTGTTTTTCCGGGTCGTCAGCGAGCTGAGCCAGTCGCGCCCCATCACCAGCAGCTCGTGACGGAAGTAGGTCACCACGGCGACCAGAGAGCCAAAATGCAGGATGATGTCAAAATCCAGCCCCTGATAAGCCTGGCCGGTCATCAGCGAATACAACACCAGGTGGGCCTGGCTGGACACGGGCAGGAATTCGGTCAAGCCCTGGACCAGGGCGAGGAGGGCGGCTTGGAGCGTATCCATGCTGAGCAGTTTAGCGGAAGCTCGGACGCTGACTGGACTCGCCGAACAGCGTGTCCGGCGCCTCCCGGGGCTGGACTATAATCAAGTTATCGAAAGCGGGGACACGTTCTGGATGATCGATTCGGCTTGGATCTGGTTGATAATTGGCGCCCTGCTGGTCTTGTCTGAATTCTTCATGACGGGTCTGGTCGCTATCTTCTTTGGCGTCGGAGCCATCATGGTTGGCATCCTGATAGGTGTCGGCCTTCTCAACGAATTGCCTGAGCAGATCATCGTATTTGCCGTGCTGTCGGTCGGTACGCTTTTGTTTGCCCGAGAACGGGTCAAGGTCTGGTTTCAAGGCGCGGTGAGCGAGCGGTGGGACGGCGATCGGGACCTGATTGCCAGCCGCGGACAGCGGGTCACGGTGACTCGAAGCTTTGTTGAAGGTTTTGGCCGCGTCAACTTAAGTGGCGCTGAATGGAAAGCCGAAAGTATTGATGGCAACCACGCCGAAGGCGCGACCGTCTGGGTGATCGGTCATCAAGGAATCACTTTGACCGTATCCGGCCATCGGCCTGAAGACTCTTCGCCGCACGACGACTGAATCAACCGCTAACTAGAGCATCTCACCTATGGACTTCCCCACTATTCTCTCCCTGGTCGTTCTGGCCATTGCTGTTATCGCGATTGCCAAGACCGCACAGATTGTTCCGCAGCGCTCAGCCTATGTGGTAGAGCGTCTCGGGCGGTTTCACAGCGTGCTTGATGCAGGTTTTCATCTGATGATTCCGTTTGTTGACAAGGTGTCATACAAACACACGCTCAAAGAAGAGGCCATTGATGTGCCTCAGCAGGCGTGCGTGACCAAAGACAATATCCAGATCCATGTCGATGGCGTGATCTACATGCAGGTCATTGATCCCAAGCTGGCGTCCTACGGCATCGAGGACTATCGTTTCGGCGCCATCCAGTTGGCCCAGACGACCCTGCGCTCGGTCATTGGCAAGATCGAGCTGGATAAATCGTTCGAAGAACGTTCGGCGATCAATGAAAAAGTGGTCGAAGTGCTGTCAGAGGCGTCCGAGCCCTGGGGTATCAAGGTGCTGCGCTACGAAGTGGCCGATATTGTGTTGCCTGAGACCATCCGTGACGCGCTCGAAAAACAGATGCGCGCCGAGCGCGAGAGACGCGCGGTTGTTGCCGAATCCGAAGGCGCTCGTGAGGCCAAGATCAATGTTTCCGAGGGGATGAAACAGGAGACCATCAACATTTCCGAAGGTGACATGCTCAAACAGATCAATGAGGCCAAGGGTCGAGCCGAAGAGATTCGCCTGATTGCCGAGGCGACGGGCGCCGGAATCGAGCGAATCGCGACCGCCATCAATCAGCCCGGCGGCGCCGATGCCGTCAGCCTGCGGGTGGCCGAGCAGTACGTCAAGGAGTTTGGCAATCTGGCCAAGGAAACCAACACTTTGATCCTGCCGGCAGAGCTGTCCGACATCGGTGCTGTTGTTGCCGGCTTGAGCAAGACTCTGTCCAAAACGGCAGAACAGCGTTGAAACCCGTTCGGCGCGTCATCCGGATGCGCCGGCAAGCCTAATCGAGATCAACACAATCATGCATACCCTGATTGAGCACCCCTGCGTTCAGCACAAGCTCGCAATTCTGCGCGACGTGGAAACCGGCCACAAACGCTTCCGCGAGCTGGCCACTGAGATCACCCAATTTTTGTGCTACGAGGCGCTGCAGAACATCCCCACCGAAGCGGTCGTGGTCAAGACGCCGGTGGCCGAAGCGCGCGCCAGGAAGATTGCCACTGACCTGGTTGTTGTGCCCATTCTCAGGGCGGGTGTCGGGATGCTCGACGGTATTCTTGAGCTTGTGCCAAATGCCAGAGTGGGATTCGTCGGGCTTTTCCGCGACGAAGAGACCAAAGAACCCATGACGTACTACGAAAAGTTTCCTCCTCAGATCAAGGGCGGAACCTGTTTTGTGATTGATCCCATGGTGGCCACCGGCGGATCGACGGTTGCTGCTATCGATTTGCTGAAGAAAAACGGCGCGGAAGAGATTGTGGTGATCTGTATCGTGACATGCCCTGAAGGCCTGGCACGGGTGGAGAAAGATCATCCGGATGTCGCCGTCTACACCGCGGCGATCGACGAGAAGCTTGACGAACGAAAATACATCGTCCCCGGTCTGGGTGATGCCGGAGACCGCCTGTTTGGCACGCCGCATTGAGCTTGGCGCGTTTTTCACGCACCCATGAAAAGACCCGGCGCGCGCCGGGTCTTTTTTTGCTTAGCGCCTAACCCTCGATATTGACGGCGTCGGTTTCGGTAAATCCACGGTTGCGCAGCAGGGCGTCGACCTCGGGCTCGCGTCCGCGAAAGCCGATGTAGGCTTCCATGGCCGGCATGGAGTCGCCGGCTGAAAAGACATTGTCATGCAGCTTTTGGGCAAGGTCCGGGTCAAAGATATCTCCAGCTTCCTCGAAGGCGGCAAAGCCGTCGTTATCGAGGACGCCTGCCCAGAGATAGCTGTAGTAACCCGAGGAATAACCTTCGCCGGCAAAGCTGTGTCCGAAATGCGTGGATCTGTGGCGCATCGGAATCTCTTCCAGATTTTCGCGGCTGGCCAGGACCTCGTCTTCGAAGGCGTCGATCTCGATCGAGGCCGGATCGGTATTCAGGTGGTAGGCCATGTCCACAAAACCCGAGTTGAGAAACTCGACCGTGGCAAAGCCCTGGTTGAACTGGCTGGCATCGAGCACGCGCTGCAGCAGCTCAGGCGGCATCGCTTCGCCGGTCTCGTAGTGCAGGGCGAAACGCTCTAGTACCTCCGGCTGCGCCAGCCAGTGCTCAAGGATCTGGGCAGGAAACTCGACAAAGTCACGGTCGACCGAGGTGCCGGCCATGGACGGATACGGCGTATCCGACAACAGCCCGTGAAGCCCGTGGCCGAATTCATGGAACAGCGTCAGGGCATCGGTGAACGACAGCAGCGCCGGCTCGCCGGCGGCGGGTTTGTTGTAATTGCAGTTGTTCAGGATCAGCGGAATTTCGCCGGTCAGCCCGTTCTGGGGCCGGAAGCTCGACATCCACGCGCCGCCTCGCTTGCCGGGGCGGGCGAAATAATCGCCGTAAAAAATGCCGGCGACTTCATCGTTGGAATCGAGCATCGCCCAGACCCGCACGTCCGGGTGATAGGTCGGGATGTCGCTGCGCTCAACAAAGCGAACGTCGAACAACCGCTCGGCGACGAAAAACATCGCTTCGACCATCTTGTCGAGCTGCAGGTAGGCCTTGACTTCGTTTTCGTCCAGATCGTAGCGCTCTGCGCGAACCTGCTGGGTAAAGTAGCGCCAGTCCCAGGGCTCGAGGTCATGTTCAAGACCTGCGTTTCCGATCCGTGCCTCGATGTCGGCGGCTTCTTCCAGCGCACGCCGGCGCGCCGGCCACCACACTTCCTCCATCAGCCCCAGGGCGGCTTCCGGGGTGCCGGCCATGGTGCCGGCAGTGCGGTAGTGGGCAAAGGTCTCGAAGCCAAGCAGATTGGCCTGTTCAAGGCGCAGCGCCAGAATTTCGCGAATGGTGTCCTTGTTGTCGTTTTCGTTGTCGTTGCCCCCACGCTGGGTCCAGGCCCGCCAGGCGATCTCGCGCTGCTCGCGGTTGGGCGAGACTTTCAGGAAAGGCTCGACGCTGGATCGCGCCAGTGTGACCACGTGTCCTTCCATATCGCGATCGGCCGCGGCTCCTGCTGCCGCCGAAACGACATAGCCGGGAAGTCCGCTCAGGTCGTCCTCAGTCAGAGGCAGCGTCCAGGCTTCCCGATCAGCACGCTCGTTCTGGGAAAATTGGGTGTACAGGCTGGCCAAAGCGGCGCGGATCTCGGCGAAGCGTTCGCGATCCTCGCCCTCCAGCTGGGCACCAGCACGAATGAAATCGGTGTGCGTGGTCTCAAGCAAGCGCGCCTGCTTGGGCAAAAGTTCGAGCGATTCGCGGTTCTGATAAAGCGTATCGATACGCTCGAACAGCTCGGCGTTGAGGGTGATGGATGCCCTGTGTGCGGCAAGCCGTGGGCTCATCTCGCGCTGAATGGCGAGGATTTCATCATTTGAGGCCGAGCTGACCAGGCTGGAAAAAACCCTTGAAACCCGGCCGAGTTCCTCTCCGGCCTGCTCAATGGCCAGCAGGGTGTTCTCGAAGGTCGGCGGCTCCGGATTGGTCGCAATCGCGTCGATCTCAGCACTGTGATTTTCCAGAGCAATCTCGAATGCCGGCAAGAAGTGCGCCTCTTCAATCTGCTCAAGCGGCGGTGTACCGAACGGCGTGTCCCAGTCGGCCAGCAGGGGGTTGGCGGCAGCGGGCTCTGATTCAGTTGTTTCAGTTACGTCAGCGGTCTCGGTCATCGCGTTGTCTTC
>CAZIMY010000010.1:0-33075 GCA_964540315.1 uncultured Wenzhouxiangella sp. | reverse complement strand
CATTTTGCTGCGCGGCTGCTTGCTCCAGAACAAGCAGGGCAGGGTTGGCTTCTTCTGCGGCGCGTTCGGCAATGCTGCAATGATCATCTGCCGCTGGTGGGGAGCCATTGCAGCGCGCCCAGGCGACTTCGGCCAGTGCAATTCCTGCGTAAAGTCGATCGATGGGCCCGTCGAAAGCGATGCTCAGGCCGCCGATCCGCTCTTTGGCGCGAAACGAGGGCTCGGTCCAACCCAGTTCCTGGTGGAGTTGCCGAACGGCTTGTTTCCAGGCTGTCTTTAGCGCGTGCGTTTGATCCGCGCCGCAGGCGAAATCAGCGACCACCGACGGGCGGTCCCAGAGCAGATTGGGACCGGTCAGGCGGCGGCAGTCAAGCAGTTCCAAGGCTGTTGCTCCTGGTCAGTCGGACTCCTCGCGCGCAATGCGAACCCCTCGGTCGTCGCTGACCAATGACAGACTCTCATCGAGGCTGAATCCCGGCAGATCGGGAACTGCAACCGGTTCCGGCCTGGTTGCGGACGTTCCCTCGCCATGGCCAGAATCGAAGTAGATGATCTGTTTCCAGCTGCGCTTGACCTTGTCGGCCAGCACCAGCAGCAGATCTCCGGGCGCGCAGGTGGCCAAGGCATGGTCGATTGAGGCCTGTTCGTCCACGACGATGTCCACGTTTTCTGGCTTGATGCCGTTATGGATCAGGCGTGCCTGCAGCATCCGGGCGACTTCATCGTCGCCCCGACCGCGGCGATGATCGTCGCAGCGACAGACAAAATGATCGAAGTGTTTTGCGGCAATGTCTGCGATGGTTTCAATGTCCTCATCGCGGCGGTCGCCGGGGGCGCCCAGAACCACCCGGCGGCGGCCCTCAACCTCAAAGCGGTCGACCAGATCACACATGGCCTGCACGGCAGCGGGGTTGTGCGCATAGTCCATGATGACTCTGAACGGATGATCGTCGTAAATGTTCATCCGGCCCGGCGCCTGGAAGAACGTAGAGTCGAAGGTTCTAAGGCCCTGGCGGATGTCATCGAGGCTCAGGTTCATGTTGTAGGCCAACGCGGCCGCGAACATGGCGTTCTGGACGTTATGTAACGCCCGCCCTTCGATTGTGGCCGGAATCAGATGCGTCCACAGCAAGGGCATGTGCTTGCCTTGGTCGTAGATCGTGATCATGTGACCGTTCATGCCTTCTTCCAGCACGAAAGCCTGGCCACCGGCCTGGATATGCTTTTTGACCAGCGGGTGTCCCGGTTTCATGGTCACGTAGCTCAGCCTGGTGGCCTCGGTGTAATCGGCCATGGCAAGACACAACCGGTCGTCGGCATTGAGCACGGCGGCGTCGGTGGCAACCTCGATCGGAATGCGCTTGATTTCGGCCAGTTGCTCGATCGTTTCGATGCCGCCCTGGCCTAGATGATCCCCGGAGACGTTCAGACAGCAGGCCACGTTGCAGGATCGGTATCCCATACCGCTTCGCACCAGCCCGCCGCGCGCTGTTTCGAGCACTGCCGCATCCACCGAGGGATCGCGCAGGATAATGCGCGCGGAAACCGGACCGGTCATGTCGCCGGAGACGGTCAGCTGCCCGTCGATATGCACCCCGTCGGTCGACGTCAGGCCGACCGTGTAACCGCGCATCTTGAGGATATGGGCCAGCATGCGTGAGGTCGTGGTCTTGCCGTTGGTGCCGGTTACGGCGGCGATCGGGATGGTGCTGGGCTCGCCTTCGGGGAACAGCATGTCGACCACCGGTCCGGCGACGTCGCGCGGCTGGCCCTCGCTGGGTGAGACGTGCATGCGGAAGCCGGGTCCGGCGTTGATCTCGCAGATGCCGCCTCCGACTTCCTGGTAAGAGCGAGTGATATCCGAGGTCAGAAAGTCGACGCCGCCGATGTCCAGCCCAATGGCCTGAATGGCGCGAACGGCCATGTCGCGGTTGTCGGGATGGATTTCGTCGGTGACGTCGATCGCCGTGCCACCGGTTGACAGGTTGGCGGTGGAGCGCAGATAGACGACTTCGCCGTCAGACGGCACGCTGTCAAAGCCATAGCCCAGTCTGGCCAGCAGGCGCTCGGCCTGGTTGTCCAGTTCCAGGCGCGTCAGCACTTTTTCGTGTCCAATGCCGCGTCGGGGATCGTCGTTCAGGCGGTCGACCAATTCGGAAATCGACGATTGCCCGTTGCCGATCACGTGGCCGGGAATGCGCTTGGCGGCGGCAACCAGCTGTCCGTCGATCACCAGTAGTCGATGGTCAAAACCTTCGATATAGGCTTCCACGACCACGTTTCTGCCGTATTCCGAGGCCTTTTCGAAACCGGTTTCCACCTCCTCATCGGTGGTCAGGTTGATCGAGACCCCACGCCCGTGGTTGCCGGCCAGCGGCTTGAGGACAACCGGGAAGCCCACGCGGCGAGCCGCGCGCACGGCATCGCGGGCGGTCCTGACCAGTCGCTGGTCCGGGACGGGGAGGCCAAGGTCGCGCAGGATCTGGTTGGTTTCTTCTTTGTCGGAGGCAAGCTCGACGGCGATGTTGCTGGTCAGGCTGGTCGTGGTCGCCTGAATGCGTTTCTGGAACCGACCGTGGCCAAACTGCACCAGACTTTGTCGGTTCAGTCGCAGCCAGGGAATGTTTCGTTCCTCGGCGGCTCGGACCAGCGAAGCGGTGCTGGGACCGAACGCCCTTCGTTGAGCAGCCCTGATGAAGTCATCTCTTTCCTCCTGGAAATCCCAGTCCGGGCCCGGCGCCTCGGCGGGCTTGAGTTCTTCAGGAAGCAGGCTGTGGATGAGCTGAAGCGCAAGCTCCCCGGCCTTGCGCCCGACTGCGTCGTCCTCGTACTCGAACACCATGGTGTAGTGTCCGGGTTGTCCGTCGACTGAACGAGTGCGGCCGAAGCTGACGTCGGAGCCGGCGATGTTCTGGAGTTCCAGAGCAATGTGTTCCATGACGTGCCCGAGCCAGGTCCCCTCGTCTTCGCGCAGCCGGCGGACAAAGCCGCCGGGCTCCCGATATGAGCATCCATGCTCGTCGAGCCCGGGGAGCAATTCCAGCAGCGGTCCGATGAATTTCTCACCCAGACGGCCTGACGGCCAATGCTCTAATTCCCCGAGATCGAGAATGTAACGAATGACCGGAAAATGGGCGTAGAGATTCGGTCCGACGTAGACGTTCGTTTTGACGATTTTCATAGGCCTACTCTGCGGATGCGGTACGGGTCAGTATTTCGAAACGGCCTCCGGCGATCAGAATATGCAGTTTGATGCCGACCAGGCTGACCGGCTCGCCTTCCCGAGCGCGGTCCATGGAAGAATAGCTGAGCTCGCCGGGATCGACCAGTGTGATGCCGCCGCTGCCAACTACCTCAAGATCATCGCCGGGCCGAATAAAGGCCGCCGTATCCTCGTCAAGACCAATGCCCACGGCGAAGGGGTTGTAGGCCAGCGCGGTCAGGAGACGTCCCAGACGGTCGCGCTGGCGGAAGTGCTGATCAATGATGAAGCTGTTGGTCAGCCCCAGACCGGGCGCGAGCGTGACCTTGTCGGGCCGGGGGGTCGAGCCTTCCCGGCCGCCGGCAATCATGTGCTCGGGCATGAAAGCGGCTCCGGCCGACGTGCCCGCAATATGAACTCCTGCGGCGTTGCGGCGCCGGATGGCAATCGCCGTTTCAGTGCCCCCCAGAGTGGTCGACAGGCGCAGCTGGTTGCCGCCGGTCATGAAAATCCCGTGCGACTTGTTGATGTAGTCGATGTGCTTCGGGTCGTTGGCATCGTCGCGGGTCACGATGGGCAGCACGGCTGCGTGTTTGATGCCGATTTTCCGGAACAGTTTTTCGTAGGTGGGCCCGGTTTCCGGAAGCTCGGAGGCCGTCGGTATGATCGATATGCGGGCGTCTTTCCCGCCGCATTCTTCGATGAAGCGATCGAGTATTTCCGGGTTGTGGAACTTGTCTTCGGCCCCCCCGATGGGGATGATATAGCCGCGCTGGGTATTGCTGCGTTCGCCGGAAGGGCACATTATTGGTTGGTTCTCCAGATTCCTTGGGACATGACTCGGTCGACACCGTGGTTGTCGTCCAGGACGACCAGATCGGCGCCAGCACCGACTTCAATGCGGCCGCGATCGTGAAAGCGCAGCAGCTTTGCCGGGTTAAGGGTAAACGCTGGCAATACCCGCGACGGCTTTTCGCCGCGCGCCAGCAGTCGGGTCAGTGTATCGGTCAGCGTCGCGGGATGTCCGACCTCAAAGTGCTTCATCTCGCCCTGTTCATCAAAGACAGGCAGGCAGCCGCCCCCATCGGAACTCATCGTAATTAAATCGGCTGGCGCGCCAGAGTCAAGATATCGCAGCAATGCCTCGTCGGCGGGCCATTCATCGTCCAGTGGGCCGTCTTCGGCGGGAAAAGCCGTGATGTCGACCGTGCTGCCAGTGCGGGCAACGTCCAGAGCTTCCTCGAATAAGCCTTTGCGGCGGTTGATGTGGGTCGGGTTGAAGACGCGGGCCGGTAGTTCGGTTTCAGCGATCGCGCGCCGGACCATTTCAAGGCCGCGTTCGCCGTCGCCGAGGTGAAGGTGGAGGATGCCGGCCTTGCCGGTGATCAGTCCGGCGACATGTGCATCGCTGGCAATCCTGAGCAGTTCATCCAGCGTGGGCTGACTGGAGCGGTGATCGGAAATCGCGACTTCGCCAACCCCAATCACCGGGGCGAGAAATACGATGTCGTCTCTGACGTTGCCGGTGAAGGTGACGGGCGGAACGTGGTAACCGCCCGTATGGCACCACGCGTTGACGCCATGGTCGCGCAGGTACATCGCCTGGGCGACCAGCGACCGCGTATCGCGGGTTGTGTCGTCGGTGCCCAGCACGCCGACCACGGTGGTAATCCCCGCGGTCAGAAACTGCTCGTGCGGGACGGGCGGCACTCGGCTGCCAAAGCCCGCTTCGCCGCCGCCGCCGGTCAGGTGAGCATGGCCGTCAATCAGTCCGGGAATCAGACGACGGCCTTCAAGGCTAGTGGTTTCGACCGGTCGGACAACGCCCAGGTCGTCCAGGTCTGTTCCCATCCACGCGATTTTCTTTCCGGCGACTAGGAGGTGGCAGACGCCCATGTCACTCGGAGAGAAAACATGGGCGTTGGTCAGCAATTTAAGCAAGGGCCTGCCTTAACTAAAAAATAGAAACGCTGCCAGCTTACCCGCAAAGACGACCTTGTTCAGCACTTCTCAACGCCCTTGCCGAGCTCAGCGCAGAACGCATTGAACTCAAACGGTTTCTCCGTCGACGCCAAGACGCTTGTGCATGATCGGCGAGGTGGTTGTGTACTGCAGAAACTGGCGTTTGTCCGGGTGGAGGTATTTCTGAACGGCGAAGGCGGCCAGCGCGGCTTCGTGGAACCCGGAGAGAATGAGTTTTTTCTTGCCCGGATAGGTATTGATATCACCGATGGCAAACACGCCTTCGATCGAAGTCTGGAACTTCTCGGTGTCTACCTGAATCTGCTTCTTCTCGATATCCAGCTGCCAGTCGGCGATGGGACCCAGGTCGGGGGCCAGGCCCCAGAAGACGAGCATCTCCTCGCCTTCAATCACGCGCTTGTTCTTGTCCAGATCCATGATCTCCAGGCCTTTGAAGTGACCCTCTTCGGAGACGGCACGCATGATCAGGCCCTGATGCTCACGGACCTTCCCGGCTTGTGCCAGTGCCTTGACCTTGGCAACCGACGCTGGCGCGCCGCGGTATTCCGGACGCCGATGAATCAGGTCGATCGATTCGGTGATGTCGGCCAGGTCCATGGTCCAGTCCAGCGCCGAATCGCCGCCGCCCAGGATCAGCAACCGCTTGCCCCGGAAGCGCTCGCGCTCGGTGATTTTGTAATGGACGAGCGCGGGGTCGATATCTTCAAGCCCTTTGGCTTTGAGCCTTCGAGGCAGGAAAGAACCCAGTCCTCCGGCGATGACCACGGCCCCCGCGTCGAATTCGGTGCCTGCCGTGGTGACCACCGTGAAGCGGCCATCGTCGCGCTTCTCGAAGTGCTTGACCTGCTGCTTGAGGTGCATGCCGGCCTTGAACGGTGCAATCTGTTCCATCAGTTTGTCGACCAACTCCTGCGCGCCGACCACCGGGTAGGCAGGGATGTCGTAGATCGGCTTTTCCGGATACAGCTCGGAGCACTGGCCGCCGGCCTGCGGAAGGCTATCGACCAGTTCCGCTTTGAGGTCCAGCAGGCCCAGTTCAAAGACCTGAAAAAGGCCAACAGGGCCCGCGCCGATAATGACGACGTCGGTTTGAATGGACATGTGAGTACCTTGTTTGTGGTGCGATGGAAATGGGATGGAAACAGTAGCACAGGGGTTGTTTTGTCGGGGTTCAGGTTTGGGGGTGGTCGCTGTGTCTTGAGTGCTTGTCACAAGCGCGGCCTTTGGGTCCTCTGCAGAACTGGTTTTTGCTTACACTGCATTAGAGTGATGTTCACGCCCCCCTGGAAACCCGAATGTCTGAGCACTCGAACATTAGACTGCACCCTGAATGGCTGAAGGCATTGGGCGAAGAGTTTGAAAAAGACTACATGCGCACGCTGAAAAGCTTTCTGATGGCGCGCAAGACCGCCGGCGCCGCAGTCTACCCACCGGGGTCGGAAATCTTCAACGCCCTTGACGCCACGCCGTTGTCCAAAGTCAAGGTCGTCATCCTGGGGCAGGATCCATACCATGGCCCAGGACAGGCCCACGGTCTTTGTTTTTCAGTGAGAGAGGGGATTCAGCCCCCGCCCTCGCTGGTCAATATCTTCCGCGAGCTGCAGGCGGACCTGGGGCTATCACCCCCCGGGCATGGCAATCTGCAGACTTGGGCGGATCAGGGCGTGCTGCTGCTCAACGCGGTCTTGACGGTCGAGCGCGGTCAGGCCGGCGCTCATCAGGGCAAGGGCTGGGAGCGCTTCACCGATGCGGTCGTCGCGACGGTCAATGAGCGCTGCGAACACGTGGTGTTTCTGCTCTGGGGTGCCCAGGCACAGCGCAAGGGTGAGGGAATTGATACCTCCCGCCACAAGGTGCTCAAGGCGCCTCACCCCTCGCCGCTTTCAGCGCACCGGGGTTTTCTCGGATGCAGGCATTTTTCTCAGACCAATACCTGGCTGGAAGCTCATGGGGTGGCGCCGGTCCAATGGGCGCTGCCAGCCGGTATGACAGACGCTAAACTGCCGTGATGGACGAATCCCTGCTTGCGCGCATCCGAGTTGTACTGATTGGTACAACCCATCCGGGCAATATCGGTTCAACCGCCCGCGCCATGAAGGTGATGGGGCTGAGTCACCTGGTGTTGGTCAATCCGCGCACTTTCCCGTCCGGAGAGGCTACGGCCCTGGCCTCGAATGCTGATGACGTGCTGGCGGCAGCCACGGTAGCGGAATCTCTGACCGACGCCATTGCGGGTTGCGGGCTGGTGCTGGGCTGTTCGGGACGGCCGAGAGCGCTGCCCCTGCCGACTCTGGACGCGAGGATCGGCGCGGCCAGGGCGCTGACGGAATCCCAGCAGCACGAAGTTGCGCTGGTGTTCGGGCGCGAAAAAACCGGCTTGCATGAAGAGGAAATGCGCGCCTGCCACTACCTGCTGCGTATCCCCACCAGCGCGACCTACAGTTCGCTTAACTTGGCTCAGGCGGTGCAGGTGGTGTGCTACGAAATCCGTCAGGCGTTGCTGGTCGATGAACCACGCGAAATTGAGCCCGTCGACTGGGTGCCAGAGCCGCCCGAGCGGCTGGAATTGTTTTTCTCCCGGCTTGAACAGGCCCTCACCGACATCGGCTTTCTCAATCCCGCCCAGCCAAAGCGCCTGATGCAGCGCCTGCGTCGTTTGACGCTGCGGGCGAGGCCTGACGAAAACGAACTCAACATCTTGAACGGCATTGTTTCATCCATGCTGGAGACCGCTCGTGGCGGGCAGAAGCGAAAACCCTGAGGACACTTCTCAGGAAGAGCGTTTCCGGCGCATCTGGGAGGTGGTCGAGGGTATCCCGGAAGGCTGCGTTCTTAACTATGGTGAGGTCGCGAGGCTGGCCGGTCTTGCCGGGCGCGCCCGACTGGTCGGCCGAGCTTTGGCGCGCGCACCTAAAAAACGCGCTTTGCCCTGGCACCGGGTGGTCAACGCCCAGGGCCGGATCAGTTTTTCTGCCGATAGCCCGCGCGGCCGGAACCAGCGCCGGCTGCTCGAGGCCGAGGGCGTGGTCTTTGAAGATGATTCCATTGATCTGGATCGATTCAATCCGGGAAAAGCGATTGATCGCTTGTTGTGGGGGCCGTAAGCGGAGATCAGCTCAGCAGTCGTCCGGCCCCAGGTCGATCGAAGTGGTCAGCAGGCGGATATCGATTTCCGGCTTGCCGTCCTTGATCTGCAGGATACGCAGCGGCAGCCAGTGAAAACGTTCGGAATGCCACGACTCATAGTTGCGGCTAGAACCTTCGCGGCGAAAACGCTGCATTTGGATGGCATCGAAGCAGCCGGCCGGCAGGGTGATTGACTGACGGTCTAGATAGAAAAAAAACTGGGTTTCAATTTCGTCGCGTTCAAGCACCCGAAACTCGAGGTCCTGACCGCGATTGTCAGGATTCTGTAGTGCTAAGGCCACCTGCAGTCTTAGGGTGAGCGGGTCGAGGAGGTTTTTCTCCAGCGCGATTTCCAGGTCGCCCTCGTGGGTTTGGCTGCGGGTCAGACCGGCCTGCCAGTCAATTTCGTGCTGCCAGTAGCGGGTTCTGGTCGGCGCGCGCGCGACCTGGCGATAGGTCAGCGGCAGGGCGTGAGCATCACGCCAGACGAACTGGGCAGACTCTTCGGCCGAGACCCGAAGCAGACGGGCCAGGGTGGAAGTGGCAACTGTTTCTGTCTGGTAACGCCAGATATCGCCGTCCACCACTTTAAGGCTGACATGGACTTCGCCAATCTTGCTGCCGCGCCGAAGAACCTCATACACCGCATCGTGGGCCGGCAGCGGCGGATGATTGACGGGATCGGCCGCGAAAGCCTCCCGGTCAGTCGCGGCAAAACCGGTCGAGCAGATCACCACCGTCATCAAGATCGCGGCCGAGTACAAGCGGCGCATCAATTTTTTTGCCTTTGACGAGAACAGTTCCATTGCGCGCTTCGACCGGAGAGCGCAGCAATAGTGCCATGGTTGCCGGAAACAGGCGGTGTTCCAGCGGCAGCAAGCGCTCTGCGAGTCGCTCAGGCGTGTCATCCGGTTCGACCGTCAGGTGCGCTTGAGCAATTACCGGGCCGCCGTCGAGCTCGGCGGTGACGAAGTGCACGCTGGCGCCGTGATCGCGCTCGCCGGCATCCAGCACGCGCTGATGGGTCTTCAAGCCGCGATGCCGGGGGAGGAGGGAAGGATGGATGTTGACCATGCGTCCGGCATGCTCGGTGACAAAGTGAGCACTGAGGACGCGCATGAAGCCTGCCATGACAATCCAGTACGCGCCGCTGGCTGCAATGGTCTCGGCGAGCGTAATTTCGAAGCCTGATCGTTCGGCGTGTGCTGAACGGTCGACGCAGACCGCCGGGACGCCATCGCGCAGCGCGCGAGCCAGTCCGCCCGCCTCGGGCCGGTCACTGATGACACCCCGAATGCTACCCCCCAGGCGGCCGCTGGATTCTGCTCGCCGCAGCGCCTGATAGTTGCTGCCGCGGCCCGAGAGCAGAACGACAATGCCCCGGCGATCGGCCTTGCTCATGGGACAAAAGTCACCCGCCCGCCATCCCCACGTTTCCGTACCCGCCCAATCACCGGCGCTGGCTCGCCGAGCAGCTTGCCGATCTGGCTTACTTCGCTTGCCGGGCAGATCAGAACAAAACCGACCCCCAGATTGAACGTTCGGCGCATTTCGTTCGGGTCGATCCCGCCTTCCTGCGCCAGCCACTGGAAGATCTCGGGCACGTCCCAGGAGCCGGTATTGATTTCAATTCCGAAATGCTCGGGGACGACGCGAATGATGTTCTCAGTCAATCCGCCGCCCGTGATGTGCGCCATTCCGCGCAGCTTGACCTGGCCGAGCAGGCGTTGGATTGGTTCGACATAAATCCGCGTCGGCGCCAGCAGGGCGTCGCCAAGTGTCGTGCCGTCGAAGGCCTGATCCAGATCGGCGTTGCCACGCTCGAGAACGCGCCTGATCAAAGAGTAGCCGTTGCTGTGGGGCCCGCTGGAGCCAAGCCCGACCAGGACGCAATCCTCGTCGATGCCCGAGCCGTCAATCAACTGGTCGTGCTCCACGGCGCCGACCGCAAATCCGGCCAGGTCGTACTCACCCGGGCCATACATGCCGGGCATTTCGGCGGTCTCCCCACCGATCAATGCGCATCCGGCCTGTTGGCAGCCGCCAGCAATGCCTTCAACGACCGCGGTGGTCGTGTCCACATCGAGCTTGCCGCAGGCAAAGTAATCGAGGAAAAACAGGGGCTCGGCACCGCAGACCAGGATGTCGTTGACGCACATGCCAACCAGGTCGATGCCGATGTTGTTGTGAATGCCGGCCCGGCGGGCCAGCAGCAGCTTGGTGCCAACTCCGTCGGTGCCCGAAACCAGGACCGGGTCGCGGTAGCGCTGGGCGAGATGGAACAGCCCGCCAAAGCCGCCTAGCCCCGTGAGCACTCCGGGCCGTCTGGTTGCCGCAACCAGTGGCTTGATGCGTTCAACGAGCGCGTTACCGGCGTCGATGTCAACGCCGGCGTCGAGATAACTCAAAGGACGGTCACTGCTGTCGGTCACGGGATAACGCCTTGGCAATTCGTGGCACCTTTTATTGTCGCTTATTGGCGGCGCTGGCACACGGGCGCTGTGGTATCTTTTTGCCACCTATGGCGCTCCTCCGCTCACTCAGTCTTACCGCTGTTTCGCTGGTCTTGCTGGCCGCCGCGCCCGAGCTTGCCGCGCGCGCTCTGTACACCGGCGAGGCGGCGCTGGAGACCGAATCGGTTCCGGATTCGGCGCCCGTACGGCAGGCATTGGAGCAGGTGCTGACGCGGTTGACCGGCTTTACCGGGACTTCTGTTGTCGATCGTTTGGGGGTTTCTGAGTCCGATGCCCGCCTTCTGGTTTTGAGCCAGCAGCGTGTGCGTCGATCCCGATTGACCGAAGACGGAGCTTCCCCGACCGACGAGGTTTTGCTGCAGGTCGACTTTGATCCGCGCGCGGTCGAGGCGTTGCTGGCTGAGGCCGGTCTGCCGAGACTCGGGCGCACCCGACCGGCCGTTTTGCTGTGGCTGACCCTGGAGGACGAGCAGGGTGTGCGCTTGTCTGGCGACCCCATGCTCGAAGAAGTCATCGCTCGCCAGGCCCGGCGCCTTGGTCTGGAAGTTCTCCGACCCCTGGGAGATCTGCAGGACCTGTCGGAAGTTGACACGGTTGATGTGCGGGGTGGTTTTCTGGAGGCCGCAGAGCCAAGCGCAGAAAGATACGGCGCCGGCGTGGCGGCGATGCTGGATTTGCGGCGCTCCGGATCTGGCTGGAACGGCCGCTGGTTCTGGCGTCTTGAAGGCGTGGATGCAGCGCTGAGGGCCAGTGCTGAAGATCGAGAGTCAGTCATTGCCCAGGGGCTGGAAAGCTTGCTCGGTGCCCTGGTCGACAGATTCGGGAGGGTTGCGGGGAGTGGCCAAGGCGGAGTTGTTCAGCTGGTTGTAGAGGGCATTGAGGATGAAGTGCAATACGCCGAGGTTCTTGGTTATCTGGCCGCGCTGGGGCCTGTCGATGCGGTGCAGATTGTCGCTGCCCGTGGTCGGTCGATTCATTTTGAATTGCAGCTCAGCGGGGCTGGCCTTCAGGACCTGCTGATGATCGGAGACGTGCTGGAGCCGCTGGCCACTGATCGAGAGGGACGGCTAAGGGCCAGCCTCAAGCGGTGAACCTGAGCTGGTTGCCCAATGCGTTGACCGTCGGGCGAATCCTGGCGGTGCCCCCGCTCGTTTTCCTGCTGCTGATTGGCGCATATCCGGCCGCGCTTGCCGTTGCCGTCTTTGCCGGCCTGTCAGACCTTCTCGATGGCTGGCTGGCGCGACGCTTCAGCTGGCAAAGTCGCTTTGGAAGCCTTGCCGATCCCGCCGCCGACAAAATCTTGATGACCGCGGGTTACCTGACCTTGGCATGGCTGGGTTTTCTGCCGTGGTGGCTGGTGGCGGTGGTCACCTTTCGTGACCTGGTCATTGTGCTCGGCGGACTGGCCTACCACCGATATTTCGAGCGGCTCAGGGCTGAGCCGACCCAGCTGTCTCGCTTCAATACTTTCTGCCAGGTGTTTCTGATGTGGTACGTGCTCATCTATCTGGCCGGCTTCCCGCTGCCGCCGGGCGGGCAGGTGGGGCTGGAATGGATGGTTCTGGTGCTCGGCCTCGCCACGCTGGTTCAATATGTTTGGTTATGGGGCCTCAAGGCTTTTAAGAAACGCGGTGAGCGCCTGGAAGAAAGCCCGTGATGACGTACGCTCAGACAGCAAGCCGGCGACTGCCATGACGACGTCCCAGATTCCGCTGGCGCTCAAACCGCCGAGAAGGCCGGGGTTTGATAATTTCGTTGTCGGTCCGAATACCGTCCTGATCGAAACCTTGGCCAGTGGTCTGGAGCCCGGGCAGTGGTATTTCCTGACCGGTCCGGCGGGCAGTGGTCGCACCCACTTGTTGTCGGCGAGTTTTGCCGGGCTGATCCGGGCCGGGCGTGACGCGAAGTTCATCACTCTGACGGCAGCGGCGCACTGGCCGTTGCTCGATCAGACCGACGGCGAGTTCGTGATGGTGGACGACGTCGACGCGGTCGCCGGCAATCTGGCCGGAGAGCGCTTGTTGTTCAACGCGCTCAATCGCTGGCGGGGGGCTCGCACCGGCGTGGTGATGAGCGGCGTAGGTCGCTCCGCTTTCGAGCTGCCGGATCTGGCCTCCCGCCTAGGGCAGGCTGTTCGGCTGACCCTCAAACCGCTCAGCGAAGATGACTTGAGGACGCTGGTGCAGCGGCTGGCCGCCGAGCACGAGGTGCTGATGGGCCGAGGTGCGGTCGACTACCTGGTCAGCCGGGGACCGCGCAATCCTGCGGATCTGGCCAGGCTTGTTGAACAGCTGGTCCTGCGCGCATTAAGCGATCGTCGAACGCTCTCGATTCCATTGATCCGGGAAACTCTCGCCGCTCAATAGCTGTCCTGATGGACGCCCCGAATGGCTCGGCCGGACGGGTCGGCCATGTTCGCGAAACCCTCGTCCCAAGCCAGTGCCTCCGGGGTCGAGCAGGCGATTGAAGGTCCTCCCGGAACCGTCGCTGCAGCCGCCGGTGAAGGGAAATAACGCTCGAAAATCCGGCGATAAAGATATTGTTCCTTGGTGCCCGGCGGATTGAGCGGAAAGCGCTGGGATGATTCAGCAAGCTCGCGATCGCTGATCAGCTTGTCGGCGTGCTCCTTGAGGGCATCGATCCAGCCGTATCCGACACCGTCGGAAAACTGTTCTTTCTGGCGCCAGAGGATTTCATCCGGCAACAGACCTTGACCTGCCTGCCGGAGGATGCCTTTTTCGGGTTTGCCGCCGCCGGCCATCTTGGCGGCCGGGTCCATGCGCATGGCGGTCTCAAGAAACTCCAGATCGAGAAAAGGCACGCGCGCTTCAACGCCCCAGGCGGCCATGGACTTGTTGGCCCTGAGACAGTCGAAAAGGTGGAGCTTGTCGATCTTGCGGACCGTTTCTTCGTGAAAAGCACGCGCATTCGGGGCCTTGTGGAAATAAAGGTAGCCCCCGAATATTTCGTCGGCGCCTTCGCCGGACATGACCATCTTGATGCCCATGGCCTTGATTCGCCGGGCCAGCAGAAACATCGGGGTCGAGGCCCTGATGGTCGTGACGTCGAAGGTCTCAATATGTCGGATCACGTCTTCAAGCGCGTCCAGGCCTTCTTGAAGGGTGTAGTGAAACTCGTGGTGAAGCGTGCCAATTGCCTTGGCAGCGACCCGGGCGGCCGCCAGATCGGGAGAGCCTTCCAGGCCAATTGCAAAGGAATGGAGGCGCGGCCACCACGCCTGCTCGGTATCGTCGGATTCAATGCGCTTGTCTGCGTAGCGCTGCGCGATGGCCGCGACCAGGGAGGAATCCAGCCCGCCTGACAGCAGCACGCCGTAGGGCACATCACACATCAATTGACGATGTACGGCCTGCTCCAGTGCCGCTCTCAGCTTGGCTGGATCGGCCGTCTCGTCAGCCGCCTCGAATGCCTGCCATTCCGGGTTGTACCAGCGCCGGATCTGACCTTCCTCGGAATCCAGCAAATGACCTGGCGGAAAAGACTGCACCTGCCGGCACCATGGCTCTATGGCCTTCATTTCAGAAGCGACCCACAGCATGCCCTGATCGTCGCGGCCATAGTAGAGCGGCATCACGCCAACCGGATCCCGGGCGATCAGGTAGCGGCCCCTGGTTTCGTCCCAGAGCACAAAAGCGTAAATGCCGTTCAGCAGATTGAGAAAGTCGCTGCCATCGCGTTCGTAGAGGGCAAGGATGACCTCGCAGTCCGAGCCGGTCTGGAACGCGAAGTCCGGACAGGCGTGACGAAGCTCGCGATGATTGTAGATCTCGCCGTTGACGCCCAGCGCGACCTGCCCATCAGGGCTGTACAGCGGTTGTGCACCCGAATTGATATCCACGATAGCCAGGCGCTCGTGGGCGATGATGGCCCGATCGCTGACATGAACGCCGCTCCAGTCCGGACCGCGATGACGCTGCAGACGCGAGGCCTGAAGCGCCATCTGGCGTGGCTCAGTGAGACCCACCGGGATATCGAACAAGCCAAGAATCGAGCACATAGTGGATGCGTTCCCAGGGGTCAGTCGGCCAGATCAAAGCGAAGAACCAGATCGATGCCGGGTTCTCCCAGGTGAACGGCCTTGTAGACGTATTGATAGATCGAGGCCATCAAGGCCATGGCCTGGTCGGTCTCGGTGGTATCAATCTCGCTGGCTGGACCTTCGGGTAGTGCTGACAGCCCGAGTTTGATCAATTCCGAATAAGTGGCCAGGTCCACGCCGGCGGCGAAGATCCGGCTGTCAGTCTCGCCCGGTTCCAGGGCTTCGACCAGGCCATCGCTGTTACCGAAAGCAAGGCCCAGCGCGCTGTCGCTCAGCCCCAGCCACGCGGGGATGCCACCCAGGTTGGGGACCAGTCCAGGCGGAACAGGCTGCGGACCGGATCCTGGCACAAGGTCCAGCGCGGCCAGCTCGGGTGAAAACATTTGCGCCATGCCAACCATCATTTGCGGGTTGCGCATGAACAGTGCGAGATTGCCGGTGACCGAGCTGAGTTGTCCTTCTTCGAGCAGGAGCTCGTCAAGCTTCAGGCGCAAACCGTGCATGTTGGTCACCAGCGGCGGGATGGGCTGGTTGAGCGCCAGCTGCCAGTCAGACGAGTTTTCAACGATGGCGGAAAAAACCTGGCATTGAGGCGGGTTGTCGATCCAGCCAGCAACCAGTTCGCGTCCGAAATCCCGCGTTGCAACCAGGTTGAGGGTCATTGCCGTGCTCAGCAGGCCGCCGCGATCGATGTCCAGTGACATCGGTGTATCGGCAAGGGCTGCGAGTTTCAGACCGAAATCGGGTGCCGTTTCAAGCCGTGTCAGGATGGTCATCGAAGATTCGCTGGCCGCCGTCGTGCCGAAACTCTGTCGCGGAAAGACCTGGGTCAAGGCCTGCATTTCGGTCTTACAGGCTTGATCACTGACCATGCTGGCCAATGGGCCTTCGGTTCTTGCAGCGACGAGCATTTCGTCGTCGCTGTCGAAAAGAAGCTCGATAAGCCGCTGGAAGTCGATGTAGCCCGCGCTGTCATTGCGAAAACCACGGGCCGTATTGAAGGCGTTGACCTGAGCCGGCTGGAGCGGCGTTTCCGCCTGGTCGATGTTTGCCACGCGCCGCAACAGTTCCGGTCTGTCAGCCACAAGTGCCGCGGTCAGGAAATCCGCATCGTGATGGATAGCAAGACCGACCTCTCCGAGCTTGTGCCAGATGATGCTCTGGTCACCCACGGCTCTGCGGCTGAATTCGGTTTCGGCTTCGGCCTCGATACGGGCCAGCATGGCCGTGAAGGCGGCTTCATCAGACAGCTGCCAGTGCAAGAAAGGGAACGGGCCAACGGTGTGCATCCCGGCCACGCCGGCAATCTCAATGCCGCGCTCTGTCCACGCTTGTTCCGAATCCAGCGCCCCGAATTCCCGGATCAGGGCCCGAGCAAGCGGATCTTCGAGGTCTTCGGACACATCGTCATAGGTCTCCTGGTTCAAGTCGCTGACCATTTCCATGCGCGCCCAGAGCTGGTCCAGCAGAGCCCGGGGCAAAGGCTCCAAGCTGAGCCAGAGCATTATGGGTTCGCTGTCAATTCGCGACAGGAGCTGGTCGGTCAGCGCTGGGGAAGTCTCGCTGATCTGTGCGACCGGCGCCTCGCTTGCGCTTTCAGGTTCCGGTGAATCTTGGCCGCAGGCGGCCAGCAGCGCGGGTAAAGCAAGGCAGAGAATGAGGCGTTTCATCGGCAAGAACTCCATGAGAATACAGGCTTAGTGTTATACAACAGTAGCACACTTGTCAACAATCATCATTTTAGTCGCAGCTTGAAAGGCGCGTTCGACATTCAGGATTCCAGTCTCGCGCGAATTTCTGCCAGGCGTTCGGGTGTTCCAACATCGGACCAGATGCCCTCGTACAGCTCGCCGGTCAGCGACTGATCCAGAAGCGCTTTTTCGAGCACCGGCCGAAGCGGACGTCGTTGCGGCGTCCAATCTGCGAACAGATCGGGATGCAGTATCGCCATACCGCTAAAAGTCAGCCTCGATCCGCCCCGCACGAGTTTTCCGCTTTGGGCGATCGCAAAATCCCCCTCGGGATGATGGGCCGGGTTGTTGACCATGACCAGGTGTCCGAGTCCGTCCAGCGCATGGTTGCGCAACTGCGCTAGCGGATAGTCGCAGAAAACGTCGGCGCTGATCATCAGAAACGGATCATTACCCAGCAACGGCAGGGCCGCGATGATGCCACCGGCCGTTTCCAGGGCGCCGACGGGCTCGCGGGAGTATTCGATTTTTACGCCGAATCGATCACCGCTGCCGAGCGCCTGTTCAATCTGGTCGCCGAGCCAGGACAGATTGATGACCACCTCGGTGACGCCGGCGGCGGCAAGATTGTTCAAATGATGATGGATCAGTGCCTGGCCGCCCACGTCCACGAGCGGCTTCGGGATTGTGTCGGTCAGTGGTCGCAGGCGTTCGCCGCGCCCGGCTGCGAGGATGATGGCCTTCAAGAGGGTACTTGAGCGCGTTCGCGCCAGGTGCTGAGCAGTTCGCCGAGCGGTGCCAGCTCTGGGTTGCGCCCGATTGCGCGCTCAAGATAGACCCAAAACCGCGGCGCATCGTCAAGATAGGCGGGCTTTGCGTCCCGGTAGCGGATACGAGCAAAAATACCCAGCACCTTGAGGTGGCGCTGCACGCCCATGAAATCACAGGTTCTTTGCCAAAGTTCGGCAGCGCCTGGCATGGGCAATCCGGCTGCCCGACCCGCCTGTCGATAGTTTTCCAGCCATTCATCGACCTGATCTTCGGGCCAGCTGAGGAACGCATCGCGGAAGAGGCAGACCGGGTCATAGCTGATCGGGCCGATGACGGCGTCCTGAAAATCGATGATGCCGGGATTGGGATCGGCCACCATCAGATTGCGCGGCATGAAGTCCCGGTGGCAAAACACCTGGGGCTGGTCCAGGGCCCAGCGTATCAACAGGGCGCAGACGTGGTCCCAGGCATCCAGTTCATCGTCGCTGGGCTCGATGTTCCAGTGTTCGCGCAAAAACCAGTCCGGGAACAAAGCCAGTTCCTCGAGGAAAAGCGCTGCATCGTAGACTGGCAGATCGTCTGTGGATGCCTTTACCTGAATGGTTTCCAGGGCGGTCATCGCCGCCCCGAACAGCCGATCAGCGTTGCCGGGTTCCAGGACGTGGTGGTATGGACGCCGGCCGAGGTCTTCCAGCAACACGAAACCACGCTCAGGGTCTGCGGCGTGCACCTCGGGCGCATGCAAACCAATGGCTCGCAGGCGATCGCCAACGTCCAGGAACGCGGTCACTGGCTCGCGCTCCGGTGGGGCATCCATGATCACGAAGGACTGTTGCCCCATCGAAACCCGGTAGTAACTGCGAAAGCTGGCGTCCGAAGAAACGACTTCGCTGTTCCAGGGACCGGCCGGCAGCTGCTGCGCGGCCCATTCGAGGGCTTGGCTGCGTCGGCTAGCACTCATTCCTTGCAGGTCTCCAGCACATCCACGCCAGCTGCCCAGCGCCAGACCCGGGTCCAGGTCGGCAGGGCCTGACCGTAGCGCTTTGAGAACCCGCGTATCTGTGGGCACAGCGCCAGCAATCGTTGCGTGTCGTCGGCCTGCACCTGGCTGTGGCGCTCGATGATCGCGGAAAAGTCCTGTTGCAGCCACGAAGGTGGGTTGGGCAGGCCCGAAAATGTCTTCTGCACGAAGTTGGCCATGTCAGCGCGCTTTTCCATCAGCTGCCGGCGCAATTGTGAGACCAGTTCTGGGTTGCTCATGTCGGCCAGGTGCTGCATCCAGGTTGCCAGCACTTCCGATCGCGCAAAGGGTTCTTCCGGCAGAGGTGTCTGGGCAAGGTCTTCGATAGCGCTCGCGATGAAGCTGGTCATGCCGACATTTTGCCGATGTTCGAGGTCCGACGTCTCCCAGCGGCGCTGCGAGTGCATGCGGTGGGGCAGCATCCAGGGCAGCGCACAACACGGCGTGCCCGGATAGAGGAAACGGATTGCGATGCCGAAGATCAGGTCCTCACCACGACCTTTGGCGGGCACGGGCAACAGCAGTTGCCGGTTGTCGACCCCGGTCAGCGTCGTTGTCATCAGCGATATGCTTGAGGCGATCTGGGTTTCTTTCGTGCTCCGGGCAACGCGGCGACTGAATGCCCGGCGGCGATAGGCCTCTTCATGTTCGAGCCAGACGGACAGCTGTTCCGGTGGCAGGCTGTACTGCCACAGCATGCTGCCGGTTCCCGAATCGCCCAGCGTGCCATTGGTGGTCAGGCGAATTCGGGGACGGGCGCTGAATTCGTGAATCATCTGCGGCGATATTTCAGCCAGCAGATGACCATCCTGCAGGCCGTTTTGTTCGGCCAGTTTGCCAACCGATGTGCCGAGCATATTCTCGTGGGCGCGGAGCGGGTTGATGGGCAGCGCAGCGTATTGCTCGCTTTCGGGCCGGTCGGTATCGGGGAAGCGCACCTCAAATTCATGCAGTGCGCGCAGGCTAATGCTGTCTTTAGGGCTGTCCAAAACATAAGGATCGAGCGTGGCGTCATCGTCGATCATCAAGAATCGCTCGCCCGCGGTCAGCAGCAGGGCGAGGTTGAGATTGGAGCCGTAGCTGGCGTCCGGATCGTTCTCGTCGCCTTCGATCAGCCAGCGCAGCTGCTCAGGGTCAGCATCGGCCTGAGCAGACATCTTCCGGATCAGTGCAGCGCGCCGGTCGCGGTTGATATGAATCACCTCTACCGCCTTCGAAGCACTGGCTGCTGCGACCAGCGCTTCGGTTTCGCCGATTGCCGCCGGATCCTGGGCATCGTCAAGAACCAGGATCCTATCCAGTGGGCTGTCTTCGATATGACGATCGATGCTGATCAGCAGTCGTTCAAGATCCCCGGGGCGGTTGCATGTTCTGATGCAAAGGCTGCGCAGGGGGCTTTCCAGCGGGCTTTCGGGCTGATCGTGGACACCCAGGCCAGCAAAGACGGTCTGTTCGTCTTGAAGAAGGCCCCGGTCAACCAGCCCGGACAGGCCTTGACGGACAGCTGTCCGCTGTTCAGCCGGCAGACCGAAATCACCAATGACCGACTCGGTATGCTGGTCAAGCGTCTGGAAATGGTCACAGTGGGCCAGCATGCGGGCGTAAAAAACCGGTGCGCGGACCGAGGTTTCTGATCCGCTGGCCAGAATCAGAGTTTCGTCTCCAACCGGATGGGCCTCAAAGGGGCGCGCGATGTAACGCGGCGCTCGGGATGCCTTGCCTGGCTGCGCCGGTAAGCTGAAGGAAAAGGAAAAATCGCCACCGCTCATGCTGAATTCATACCAATCTGGTCTTGTTTTGTTGACGCCCGAAACGCATAATAACTGAGCGTCGAGTTGAGGCAGGAAAACCTCTCTCATTTTCACCCGACGCTGGAGGAGATGTTTGGTTTTGTCATGCTGAGAATCAGCAAATTAACGGACTATGCCACGGTGCTGTTGGCGGCTCTGGCGCAGCGCAATGAGCCCTGCGTGCCGGCGAGCAAGTTGGCCGAGGAGACTCGGCTTGAGTTGCCGACCGCCGCCAAGGTGCTCAAGACGCTGGCCAAATCCGGGTTGGTTCGTTCGGTACGGGGCGTCAACGGGGGTTATCAGCTGGTGCATCTGCCGAGCGAAACCTCCGTGGCGTCGATCGTGCGTGCCATGGAAGGCCCGATCGCACTGACCGAGTGCAGCCTTGAGCCGGGATTGTGTGCGCATGAATCGCAATGCAATTTGCGCGGCAACTGGCAGCGAATTGGTTTGGCCGTCGAACACGCGCTGGACGAGCTGACGCTTCAGGATCTCTACCAGCCGGTGGAAAAAGAGCCGGCCCTGGTGCCGGCGGCGACATTCAAGATTATGTAGGTTCGAACTTCGAAAGGTTTTCTATGAATCAGACAGCACAACAGGTCGAGCAGGTTATCCAGCAGCGCTACAAGGCTGGGTTTTACACCGACATCGAGTCGGACACGGTTCGCGCCGGTCTTGATGAAGAGATCATCGCAATGATTTCGGCCAAGAAAAACGAGCCCGCCTGGATGCTGGAGTGGCGCCTCAAGGCGTTTCATCACTGGCAAACCATGGTGGGCCCGAATTGGGCGCATCTGAATCTGCCGCCGATTGATTTCCAGAAAATCCACTACTACGCCGCACCCAAGCAGAAGGATCGGCCCAAGAGCCTGGATGAAGTGGATCCGAAGCTTCTCGAGACCTTCGACAAACTGGGGGTCCCGCTCCACGAGCGCGCCCGTCTTGCCGGGGTCGCCGTGGATGCCGTCTTCGACTCTGTTTCGGTTGGCACGACCTTTCAAAAGGAGCTCAAGGAAGCCGGCGTGATTTTCTGCAGCTTCTCCGAAGCTGTGCAGGAGCACCCGGAACTGGTTCGTGAATACCTCGGGTCGGTAGTGCCTTACACCGACAATTATTTTGCGGCGCTCAACTCGGCGGTGTTTTCGGACGGGTCGTTTGTCTACATCCCCAAAGACACGCGCTGCCCGATGGAATTGTCAACCTACTTCCGAATCAACGCGCGCGATACCGGGCAGTTTGAGCGGACATTGATCGTGGCCGAACCGGGCAGCCACGTGAGCTACCTTGAGGGCTGTACCGCGCCAATGCGCGATGAGAATCAGCTGCACGCAGCGGTCGTTGAGCTGGTGACGCTCGACAAAGCCCAGATCAAGTACTCCACTGTCCAGAACTGGTATCCGGGCGATGAGAATGGCAAGGGCGGAATCTACAACTTCGTAACCAAGCGAGGCGACTGCCGTGGCGATGACTCTCGCATTTCGTGGACGCAGGTTGAAACCGGATCGGCCATCACGTGGAAATATCCCTCGTGCATTCTGAGAGGCGATCGATCGGCCGGTGAGTTCTACTCGGTGGCCCTCACCCACAATCATCAGCAGGCCGATACGGGCACAAAGATGATTCACCTCGGAAAGAACACGACTTCAAAGGTCATTTCCAAGGGGATTTCCTGCGGCAAGAGCAACAACAGCTATCGCGGTTTGGTGCGGATGGCCAAGCGTGCCAGTCATGCGCGTAACTACACCCAGTGTGACAGCCTGCTGATTGGCAAGACCTGTGGCGCCCATACCTTCCCGTATATCGAATCGGCCAATCCGACGGCGAAAATCGAGCACGAGGCCACCACCTCGCGGATTGGAGAAGACCAGCTTTTCTACTGCCTTTCGCGCGGTCTCGATGAAGAAGATGCGGTCGCCATGATCGTTGACGGCTTCTGCAAGGAAGTTTTTAAGGAGCTCCCGATGGAGTTTGCCGTAGAGGCCAAGGCGCTGCTGGAAATTTCGCTCGAAGGAGCGGTCGGATAAAACATCGAAAACGGAATCATCATGCTTAAAATTCAAAATCTCCACGTCGCTATCGGCGATGAAGAAATTCTTAAAGGCCTGGATCTCGATATCGGTCCGGGCGAGCTGCATGCCATCATGGGTCCGAACGGATCAGGCAAATCCACGCTCGGTTACGCCCTGGCCGGTCGGGACGGGTACGAAGTGACCGCCGGATCGGTCGAATTCGAAGGCAAGGACCTGACCGAGTTGGAGCCTGAAGAGCGAGCGGCCGCCGGGCTTTTCCTGGCGTTCCAGTACCCGGTCGAGATACCGGGGGTTAACAATGCCTATTTTCTGCGCGCCGCACTGAACGCCCAGCGCAAGGCGCGCGGTGAAGAAGAGGTTGATTCCATGACCTTCCTCAAGACCGTGCGCGAGTCGCTCAAAGGCTTGAGGATGGACGAGTCTCTGCTCAAGCGCGCTGTCAATGAGGGCTTTTCAGGCGGCGAGAAGAAGCGCAACGAGATTGTTCAGATGGCCGTTTTGCAGCCCAAGCTTGCCGTGCTCGATGAAACAGATTCCGGGTTGGATATCGACGCGCTTAAGCTGGTGGCCGAGGGCATCAACGCCCAGCGCGACGGAAAGCGGTCATTCCTCGTGATTACTCACTACCAGCGCCTGCTGGATTACCTGACCCCTGATCACGTGCACGTGCTTGCCGAAGGTCGGATAGTCGAAAGCGGCGGGCAGGAGCTTGCCGAGCGCCTCGAGGCCGAGGGATACGCGTTTCTGGAAGAAGAGAGCGTGGCCTGATCATGGCAGCCCTGCTACAGCAACTGGCCCCTGAAGCTGAACCGATTGACGATCGCTACGCCGGCATCCGTCGGCGCGCCCACCAGCGTCTGATGGAGCACGGTTTTCCAGACCTCAAGACCGAGGCCTGGAAGTACACCTCTCTCAGGGTCCTCGAAAAACGGGAGTTCAGCGAACAATCTGAGCCAACTGTCGTGCCGCCGGAGGCGCTGCCGTTCGACGCCTGCGTAATCCGTTTCGACGGCGGTTTGCTCGATGATGCTTCCTGCGACCTGCCCGAAGGCGTGCGGCTGGAGCCCGTCGATCCGTCCGAGTTGGTCAACGTCGACTACGGCGATCGGGCCGATGCGATGGCGTGGCTTAATCTCGCGCGATTTGAGCAGGCCTGGAAGCTCGTCATCGACGGTAAAGTTGACCGACCGTTGGTGCTGTCAATGGCCTTCGCCGAGGAATTCAGCGCCAGCGTTCACCCTCGATTGAAAATCGAATTGAACGACGGAGCTGAAGCTCTGCTGATCGAGCAGCAGCGAGACCATGGTGAGGGCCTGGTCAACATTGTTGAGGATATTGAACTCAAGCGCGACGCCCGCTTGCGCCACGTCATTCATCGCCGCAATAGCGGATCGGTCTGGGTCCAGCGCACCCGCGTGACGGTGGCTGCCGATGCCGATTATCGTTGTCACGCGCTGGAACTGGCTGGTCGGCTGGTCCGTCAAGACCTCTCAGTTCATCTGCTTGAGGCCGGGGCGAACGGTGAGATTGATGGGGTTGCCTTTATTGACTCCAGGCAGCACGTCGACTGGCATACGGCCATAGACCATGAGGTTGGTCAGACCAACAGCCGAGAGTCGTTTCGGATCCTGGCCGACGGCAGCGGTGTCGGCGTGTTCAACGGCCGTATTCACATCCAGCGCGGCGCCGACGACAGTCACTCCGATCTCAACACCGCCAATCTGCTGTTGAGTGAAAACGCCCGCATCAATATCAAGCCTGAGCTGGAGATCTATGCCGAGGAAGTCACGGCCAGCCACGGTGCAACCATCGGTCAGCTGGAGGATTCAGCGCTCTTCTATCTTCGGTCTCGCGGGCTGCCGGCCGAAACGGCGATGGCGCTTTTAAAATTCGGCTTTGCTGCTGCGCCCCTTGAAACGGTTAAGCCCGATAGCCTGCGTGACTGGCTGACTGAAGACCTCCACGCGGTGTTGTGATGAGCGTTTCGATTGCACCGGAAATCGCCCCAGTGCGCATTCGAGATCAGCTCGACGTCATGGCGTTGCGGGAGCAGTTCCCGGTGCTTACGCGCGAGGTGCACGGCAAGCCGCTGATCTATTTTGATAATGCTGCAACCGTGCAGCGTCCTCTGGCCGTCATTGAGGCAATCGACGATTTCTACCGGCGCTATAACGCCAACGTCCATCGAGGTGTGCATCAGCTTTCGGTGGAGGCATCGGAAGCTTTTGAGCAGGCCCGGGACGACGTGCGACGATTCATCAATGCGGCCTCCGAGCGCGAGATCGTTTTTACCCGCGGAACAACCGAGGCTGTCAATCTGGTGGCCAACAGCTATCTCGGCCCGCGCCTCCAGCCGGGGGATGAAATACTGGTCACCCACATGGAGCACCATGCCAACATCGTGCCGTGGCAGCTGCTGTGCGAGCGCACCGGCGCCAAGCTGAAGGTGGCTCCCATCAATCAGAAGGGCGAACTGCTTCTCGACGAAATGGCGGGCCTGATTGGCGAGCGCACCAAGCTCATCGGTGTGGTTCACGTGTCCAATGCGCTGGGCACAGTCAACCCTGTTGCCGAGGTCTGCGAACTGGGCCGCAAGCACGGCGTCCCCGTCTTGGTCGATGGTGCTCAGGCGACGCCCCATGAAACCATTGATGTGCAGTCTCTTGGCTGTGATTTTTACTGCCTGTCGGCGCACAAGATGTATGGGCCGACCGGCATCGGCGCGCTGTGGGCACGCGAATCGATTTTGGAAGATATGCCGCCCTGGCAAGGTGGCGGAGAAATGATCCAGTGGGTCAGCTTTGAGGGCACCACCTACAACGACATACCGCATCGCTTCGAGGCCGGCACGCCCAATATTGCCGGCGCCATCGGTCTGGGTGCGGCCATCCGCTGGCTCGAACAGACCGGTGTGGAAAGAATCAAGGCGCATGAGCAGCGCCTGCTTGAGTTGGCGACAGACAAAATGTCACAGATCGAGGGGTTGACGATCATTGGCCAGGCAGCCAACAAAGGTCCGGTGATCTCTTTCACTCTGGAAGGCGCCCACCCCAATGACATCGGCACCATCATTGACCATCACGGCGTGGCCTTACGCACCGGACATCACTGTGCCATGCCGTTGATGCAGTTTTTCAAAGTGCCGGCTACCGCCAGAGTGTCCTTTGCGGCCTATAACCTGCACTCGGAAATCGACGTCTTTCTTGAAGGTCTGGCGCAGGCCCGCGAGATGCTCGCCTGAGTGATGCCCGCGGTTAGAATGCCGAGTCATGGCGCTCGACCAGCTCTACCAGCAATGCATCCTCGACCACAACCGGGCTCCGCGCGGGTTTGGAAGTCTGGCCGGGGCAACCCATTCGGCTCGCGGGATAGACGGATTGTGTGGTGACCATATCCTGGTCGAGTTGGAAGTTGCTGACGGTCTGATCAGGCAGGCAATGTTTTCCGGTGAAGCCTGCGCGATTACCAAGGCCAGCGCCTCAATGATCATGGCCTGGATCGAAGGTAAGTCCAGGGCCGATGTCTTGTCGGCCAGTGAACGTTTTCAGGCCGGCCTGACGCAGCCCGAACTGCCTGACGATCCGGCTTTGGGCGAGCTCAATTATCTGCGGGCGGTCGCAGGTTTCCCGGCAAGGGTCAGGAACGCTCTGCTGCCGTGGCAGGCGGTAGTCAAAGCGCTCCGTGATTAAAGCTTACAGATTACGGACGTCGACGAACGCCCCGGATGGGTGATCATCCTTCAATCTGTCCAGCAGGTCCAAAATGATGTCAGCTGACTCCCGGGCGTCGGGCATATGCTCCGTGCCGCGCGCGTCTTTGAGTTTCTGGACCGAGGGAAACTCATCGCTGTCCACTTCCGCGCAAAGATACTCCTGCATCGCCGTATCCACCAGACCTGGCGCCAGAGCCGTGAGATGGGTCTCCTCCATTTCGTGCGCATAGAGCCTTACAAGGTTGTTCAGAGCAGATTTCGAAATGGAGTATCCACCCCAGCCATAGCTCAGGTTGACCGCTGCGCCAGAGGAAATAGCAACAACCTGTTCGACTGGAATCTGGCGTTCTATCAGCCAATCGAGGATCAGCTTGTTGGACCACACGTTGACCCGCATCTGGTGCTCCAAGTCATGAACGTCGGACTGATGCATTTCCTGGATTCGTCCCAACGTCCCTGCGTTCAGGATCACCAGATCAAGGCGAAGGCAGTCCGACAAGAGCTTGTCCAGAGCATCATGCAAGGTTGATAGCTGTCCCAGATCCTGATGCTGGTCTCGGATCACTTCGTCGAACCGCGATTTAAGCGGGCAGCCGCGCCGGCTCATGCCCCAGACAATCGCCTGACGATCCATGAGTGCCTCGGTTAAGCCGAGTCCCAATCCACTGCTGTTGCCGGTAATGAAGACGTTCATGCTGAATCAAAAGACCTCGTGCGTTTTTATTTCGACTGGGGGTCAAGCATACGACGAGTGGGGTCAAACTGGTCTGATGAAGGGCAAGATCCAGATGAAATTGTCGATTGCCGGTTGTCAGAAAAACTCAGGTTGTATATACTGACTAACTCGATTGCGGGGTGGAGCAGTCTGGCAGCTCGTCGGGCTCATAACCCGAAGGTCGCAGGTTCGAATCCTGCCCCCGCTACCAGGTTTTTTGAGAAACTCGGAAAAAGCCCCTGGTTACTAGGGGCTTTTTTCGTATTTGGGCGAGTTCGGTAGCCGGGCTTGGCCATCGTGACGGGCGAGGCCTAAAGGACGCTTTGATGGCGGTTTCAGATCGCTTGCAGACATTGCTTGAGCCGGTTATTGAAGATCTTGGCTACGAGTTGGTCGGGATTGAATACCTGCCGAACCCGAAAAACCGTGTGGTCCGTGTTTTTATCGACCAGGAACCTGATGGTATCGGCGTCGAGGACTGCGGGAAGGTGAGTCGTGAAGTGGCGGCCGTGCTGGATGTTGAAGAGCCCGTGCCCGGGCAATACACCCTGGAGGTGTCGTCGCCGGGCGTGGAACGGCCGCTGTTTACCGGTGCCCAGTTCACGCGTTTTATCGGGGAGACAGCGGCAGTCGAACTGTCGGTGCCGTTGGACAAGCGGCGTCGCTTCAAAGGTGTGATTGTTGCGGCTGATGAAAACACCGTGACTCTGGAAGTCGATGGCCAGAAAGTCGATCTGGCTGTCTCGGACATGGCCCGAGCGCATCTTGCGCCGGACTTGGAAGCATTGTTTGCCGAAAGGCAAGAGAATAATCTAGCGGACATGTCGTAATGAGCAAAGGCAAGGAAATACTGCAGGTTGTCGATGTCGTCTCCAACGAAAAGGGTCTAGAAAAGGAGACTATTTTCGAGGCGATCGAGGCTGCGCTAGCATCGGCCGCCAAGCGGCGCCAGATCGAAGATATCGAAGTGCGCGTGGCGATTGATCGAAACAGTGGAGATTACGAAGCGTTTCGGCGCTGGGAAATTCTTTCGGACGATAAAGACGAAGT
Organism: uncultured Wenzhouxiangella sp.; assembly: GCA_964540315.1. Classification (GTDB taxonomy): domain Bacteria; phylum Pseudomonadota; class Gammaproteobacteria; order Xanthomonadales; family Wenzhouxiangellaceae; genus Wenzhouxiangella. The sequence continues at coordinate 5,450 of CAZIMY010000010.1, read as the reverse complement.
CGAGCTGGAATCGGCCGACCGCCAGATTCGGCTGACCGACGCGCGCGAACACGGCGCTGATCTGGAGGTTGGAGACTTCATTGAAGAACCGATGGAGCCACCCGAGTTTGGGCGGATTGCTGCTCAAGCTGCCAAGCAGGTCATCGTCCAGAAGGTTCGACAGGCTGAGCGCGAGCAGGTTGTTGAGGCCTATTCTGATCGGGTCGGTGAGCTGATTCACGGCCAGATCGAGCGTATGGAACGCGGCGGTGTGGTGCTCGACCTCGGAGAAAACGCCAAGGCGTTCATCCCGTCCCGCCACACCATCCCGGGAGAGGCGGCACGGCCGAAGGATCGTCTCCGGGGCTATTTATACGAAGTGCGTCCGGACCAGCGCGGACCGCAGCTGTTCGTGAGCCGGACCATGAGTGAGTTCCTTATCGAGCTGTTCAAGCTCGAAGTGCCGGAAATAAACCAGGGCCTGATTGAAATCAAGGGTGCCGCCCGCGATCCGGGCCGCCGCGCCAAGATTGCCGTGCACGCGCTGGATGATCGCACCGATCCCATTGGTGCCTGTGTTGGCATGCGCGGGTCGCGCGTACAGGCGGTGTCCAACGAGCTTGCTGGTGAGCGGATCGACATCATCCTTTGGAACGAGAACCCGGCCCAGTTTGTGATCAATGCCATGGCGCCGGCCGAGGTGCACTCGATCGTCGTCGATGAGGATTCCAAGAGCATGGACATCGCGGTCGAGGAGGACAACCTCTCGCAGGCCATTGGCCGCGGTGGGCAAAACGTGCGCCTGGCCTCCGAGTTGACCGGTTGGCAACTCAACGTCATGACGGTTGATGAAGCTGAGCAGAAAAGCGAGAGCGAGTCGCGCAGCGTGCTCGAAATGTTCATGAGCAAACTGGATGTTGATGAGCAGCTCGCCTCCATTCTCGTAGCCGAGGGCTTTACCAACGTGGAGGAAGTGGCCTACGTGCCGGAGTCTGAGCTGCTCGCCATCGAGGAGTTCGACGAAGGAATCGTGGCAGAGCTTCGTCAGCGCGCCCGTGATGCCCTCCTTACGCAGATGATCGTTTCGGAAGAAGAGCTTGAAGAGCATCGCCCAGAGCAGGATCTGCTGGACCTCGAGGGTATGAACGACACCCTGGCTTTCCGGCTGGCCGAGCAGGGCATCCGAACCCGCGACGATCTGGCCGAATGCGCGGTCGACGAGTTGGAGGACGTGCCGGACCTGTCGCCTGAATTGGCCGCTGAGCTGATCATGAAGGCCCGGGCTCACTGGTTCGCCGAAGAATAACTTAACGACTAAGTCGAGGAAGATTGAATGTCTCAGGTCACCGTTACGCAACTGGCTGAAGTATTGGGCGTCGCCGTCGATCGCCTGATCGTCCAGCTCAATGAAGCCGGCATCAAGGCCGATGACCCCTCGGCTGCGGTGACCAACGAGGACAAAAAGAAGCTGCTCACGCATCTGCGGACCGCGCACGGTAAAGAAGAAGAGTCTTCAGGGGGGCCACGCAAGGTGACCTTGAAGCGCAAGACCGTCAGCGAACTCAAGGTTCCAACCGCGGGAGCCGGGCGGACCCGAGGCCGCGGCGCGGCGCCCTCCCGAACCGTCAACGTTGAAGTTCGTAAGAAAAGAACCTACGTCAAGCGTGGCGCGATTGCGGAGCAGGAGCAGAGCGATCCCGAACGCGAAGCGGCGGCCAAAGCGCTTGAAGAGGCTAGGAAACAGCGCGAGGAGGCCGAGCGTCTCGAGCGCGAAGAAACCGAACGGCGCGAGCGCGAGAACGAAGAAAATGCGCGCCAGGAAGAAGAGGCCCGCAAACAGCGCGAAGCCGAAGAGGAGGCGCTCCGTGCCGAGGCCGAGAAGGAGCGTGCCCTCGCTGAGGCCCAGGCACGGGTCGAGGCCAACGTGGCGCGCCAGGCCGCCGAGCGCGAGGCCGAACGCAAGCGGCGTTCGGCGGCGCCGAAAGGAAACGATGACAACCGCACCCGTTACGGACGCGAAGAGCTTCACGTCACCTCAAAGTCGAAGCGCCGCAAGCCCAAGCGCAAAGGGCGGGCCGCAACAACTTCGGTGGGTACTGAGCACGGTTTCCAGAAGCCGGTTGCGCCGGTCAAGCGAGAAGTTGAAATTCCCGAAACCATTACGGTCGGCGATCTGGCCAAGCTGATGGCGGTCAAAGCCGGTGAGGTGATCAAAACGCTGATGGGCATGGGCAGCATGGTGACGATCAATCAGCCGCTTGATCAGGACACCGCCATTCTGGTTGCTGAAGAAATCGGTCACGCTGCGCGCCCCGCCGAAGACCGGGACATTGAGCAGGAATTGGTCTCCACCGAAGTTGACGACGGTGCCGAGGAATTTACCCGGCCGCCCGTTGTGACGGTGATGGGCCACGTCGATCATGGCAAGACCTCGCTGCTGGACTATATTCGCCGTGCCAAGGTGGCGGCTGGTGAGCAGGGGGGCATCACGCAGCACATCGGCGCTTACCACGTCCAGACCGACAACGGCGTCGTCACGTTTCTGGACACGCCCGGCCACGCCGCCTTTACCGCCATGCGCGCCCGCGGTGCGCAGGCGACTGACATCGTCATCCTTGTCGTTGCCGCAGACGATGGCGTCATGCCGCAAACCAAGGAAGCGGTCCAGCATGCGCGCGCGGCCGGCGTGCCTTTGATCGTGGCGGTCAACAAGATCGACAAGCCCGAAGCGGATCAAGACCGGGTCAAGTCGGAACTGTCGGCTGAAGAAGTGGTGCCGGAAGAGTGGGGTGGTGAAGAAATCTTTGTGCCCGTATCGGCGATAACCGGTGAGGGAGTTGATGCCTTGCTTGACGCCGTTCTGGTCCAGTCTGAGGTGCTTGAATTGAAAGCAGCACCGCAACGCCGATGCCGTGGCGTGGTGGTCGAATCGGCACTGGACAAGGGCCGCGGACCGGTCGCAACGATTCTCGTCCAGGATGGCACGCTGCGTCGTGGTGACATGATTCTTGCTGGCGAGGAATACGGGCGGGTTCGGGCCATGTTCAACGAGCTCGGCCAGCCCATTGATGAAGCAGGGCCTTCCATTCCCGCCGAAGTGCTGGGCTTGTCGGGTGTGCCAAACGCTGGTGACGACGTGCTTGCGGTTGCCGATGAGCGCAAGGCGCGCGAGGCCGCAGAACAGCGCAAACAGTCGGCGCGCGAAGGCCGCCTTGCCGAAAAGCAGGCCGCCAAGCTTCAGAATCTGTTCGATCAGATGAGTGAAGGCGCCACCGGCGAAGCCCAGAACGTCAATCTGGTGATCAAGGCCGACGTCCAGGGCTCGGTCGAAGCGTTGCGCGATTCCCTGACGCGTCTGTCGACCGACGAAATCAAGGTCAACGTCGTGTCTTCCGGTGTTGGTGGCATTACCGAATCTGATGCCAGTCTTGCCCAGGCCTCGAGCGCGATCATCATTGGTTTCAACGTTCGCGCCGACGCTTCAGCACGCAAGATCATTCAGGAGGGCGACCTGGATCTGAATTACTACAGCGTCATTTACGATGCGATGGATGACGTCAAGAAGGCAATCAGCGGGCTGCTGGGGACCGAGACCAAGGAAAACATCCTCGGTCTGGCCGAAGTCAAGGATGTCTTCCGCTCCTCCAAACTGGGTGCCATTGCCGGTTGTCTGGTCATCGAGGGTGTGGTCAAGCGGGCCAATCCCATCCGCGTACTGCGCGACAACGTCGTGGTCTTTGAAGGCGAGCTGGAATCGCTGCGCCGGTTCAAGGATGACGTGGCCGAAGTCCAGGCCGGCACAGAGTGTGGCATCGGCGTCAAGCAATACAACGACGTCAAGGCTGGCGATCAGATCGAGTGCTTTGAACGCGTTGAAGTCCAGCGGACCCTGGACTGATGTCAGCGCCGCGCTCCGAGCGCGTCGCGGGCCTGCTGCGACGCGAGCTTGCCGATATTCTGCAGCACTCTTTTGAGTACGAATTGCCGTCAGGCCTAATCAGCCTGACCGACGTGGAAGTATCCAGGGACCTCTCTCATGCCAAGGTCTACGTGGCCGTTCTGGAGATCGAGCAGGCCGCTGAGATTATCGCGTTTTTGAACGAACATGCTGGAAAAGTCAGGCATGAATTAGGCCGCCGCATCAGGCTGCGGCTCACTCCGACCGTGAAATTCATCCACGATACGTCGTCCGAATCGGGTCAGCGAATCGAGCAGCTGCTTGCAGCTGCCCGCAAGTCCTCCCGTTGACCCCAACCGGTTCCGGCATTCTGCTGCTGGACAAGCCGCAGGGCTTGAGCTCCAATGCCGCGCTTGGCCGTGCAAAAAGAATTCTAGGTATACGCAAGGCAGGACACACGGGTACGTTAGACCCGCTTGCGTCCGGCCTGCTGGTTCTCTGTTTTGGCGAGGCCACCAAGGTTGCGGGCTTTCTGCTTGACGGCGACAAGAGCTACGTGGCCGAGATTCGGCTTGGTCTGACAACCGAAACTGATGATGCGGAAGGCGAGGTAATCAGCGAGCAGCCGGTCCCCACGCTTGATCCGGAAGCTCTTGAACGCGTGCTCGATGCTTTCAGAGGCCCGATCGAGCAGATCCCGCCGATGTATTCAGCACTCAAGCAGAACGGCGAGCGATTGTACAAACTGGCCCGACGCGGCGAAACTGTAGAGCGTCCGGCGCGCGCCGTGACGATTCGGGAGCTTTCGATGCTGGAATGTCAGGCTGATCGCCTGATCGTGCAGGTGTGCTGCTCAAAAGGCACTTATATCCGATCCTTGGCCCGTGATCTGGGCGAGATGCTTGGCTGCGGCGCGCACCTGACCGCACTGCGGCGCACTCAAAGCGCCCCCTATCGTTTGTCTGACAGCGTCACCCTTGAAGAATTGGAGTCGTTAACCCCGGAGGCGGCACGAGCCCGCTTTCAGCCACCGGATAGCGCGCTTGGGCATCTACCGGCCATCGAACTGCAAGGCGATGAAAGCGAGCGTCTGCAGCTGGGTCAACGCCTGTCCTCACAGCGGTCCGGCGATCTGCGTGGGTTGGTCCGCCTCTACGGACCGAGCGGATTTTTCGGGCTTGGCGAGGCTGATGAAAGAGGGTTGAAGCCAAGACGGCTATTCAGTACTGCCCGTGTTTGATGCGCTCAGCTGCTGCGGGTATTGAGCAGTGGTGCTAACGATTGCCGCCGAGTTTCGCCTGAATAGCTTCGGTCAGGTGGGGTCCAATCGCGTGCCGCATGGGGGTTACCAGTTTGAACGGAGCGGCAATGATGTGGCCGCTGTTGAGCCAGCGCTCACCTCCGGCAACGTCCATGACCACGCCACCCGCTTCCTGCACCAGTAGCGCTCCCGCCGCGACGTCCCATGGCTTCAGATTCAGCTCCCAGTATCCGTCCAAACGCCCGCAGGCGACATAGGCCAGGTCCAGCGAGGCCGCACCAGCACGCCGGATATCCTCGATTTTTTCAAACA
>CAZIMY010000009.1:0-34394 GCA_964540315.1 uncultured Wenzhouxiangella sp. | reverse complement strand
CCCGGAACCCGGAACCCGGAACCCGGAACCCGGAAAATCGTTCCTGCCAACCCCCACCGACAATAAAAATAAGCGCCGTAAATTCAGCGACCTGGATCGGTGGTCTGTTTTTTGCAGTGAAGCTGTCGACTAGAACAGCTATTCGGGACAAGAGTTAATGAACAGCACCAGCCTGCCGGCGTTCATGCAGCGAATCTCTATTGTGGGTCTGGCCGCGCCCTTTTTGGTGCTGGTCGTTTTGGCGATGGTCGTGGTGCCCCTGCCGCCGATCATCCTCGACATGTTGTTCACCTTCAATATCACGCTGTCGATTGCCGTGATCCTGGGGGTCATCTACGTCGCCCGGCCGCTGGAATTCGGCGTGTTCCCGACCGTTCTGCTGGTTGCGACCTTGCTGAGACTGGCGCTCAATATCGCTTCAACCCGATTGGTGCTGCTGGAAGGGCATACGGGCACTGACGCCGCCGGCAAGGTCATCGAGTCGTTCGGTGAGTTCGTCATCGGCGGCAACTACGCGGTCGGTATCGTCGTTTTTGCCATCCTGGTGGTCATCAACTTCGTTGTGGTCACCAAGGGTGCGACCCGCGTTTCCGAAGTCAGCGCCAGATTCACCCTGGACGCCATGCCGGGCAAGCAGATGGCGATCGACGCCGATATGAATGCCGGCATCATCAGCCAGGATGAGGCCCGTCTGCGCCGCGAGGAGGTTCGCCAGGAAGGGGATTTCTACGGCGCGATGGATGGCGCTTCCAAGTTTGTCCGGGGTGACGCCGTCGCCGGCATCATCATCCTGGTGATCAACCTGATTGGCGGTTTGCTGATCGGGATTTTCCAGCGAGGCATGCCGTTTGGCGGCGCGGTCGAAGTTTATGCGCTGCTGACGGTCGGTGACGGTCTTGTTGCCCAGATCCCCTCGCTGCTGCTGTCCACCTCAGTGGCGATCATCGTCACCCGCATGTCTCGCTCTCAGGACATGGGGACAGAAGTCCTGACCCAGGTCTTTGGTGACCCTCGGGTGCTGGCGCTGACGGCAGTTGTGCTGGGCATGATGGGGATCGTGCCCGGTATGCCCAATGTGGCTTTCCTGTCGTTGGCCGGATTGTCCGGCTTTGCAGCCTGGTGGCAGTACAGCCGCCGGCAGCAGGCCGAGCAGGTTGAGCAGATCGAAGCCCAGAAGCAAATCGAGGCCAAGCCTGAGGCGCCCAAAGAACTGGGCTGGGACGACGTCTCACAGACCGACCCGGTTGGTCTGGAGGTCGGCTACCGTCTCGTGCCGCTGGTGGATAGCCGCCAGGGTGGCGAATTGATGGGTCGGGTCAAGGGCGTACGCAAGAAACTCTCGCAGCAGCTGGGCTTCCTGATACCGCCGGTTCATATCCGAGACAACCTGGAGTTGCCGCCGACCAAGTACCGGGTCACTGTCTTCGGGGTGCCGACGGCCGAGTCCGAGATCCATCCTGACCGGGAGCTTGCGATCAATCCGGGTGGCGTCAGCGGCCAGCTGCAGGGGATTGAAACCACCGATCCGGCTTTTGGCATGCCGGCGGTCTGGATTGAGCCCGGCAGCCGCGAACACGCGCAAACGCTGGGCTATACGGTGGCCGACTCGGCCACGGTCATCGCCACCCACATGAGCCAGGTCATGCAGAAGCATGCCCATGAGCTGCTGGGTCACCAGGATGTCCAGCAACTGCTCGACGTGCTGGCCAAGACCTCACCCAAGCTGGTGGAGGAACTGGTGCCCAAGACCCTGCCGCTGGCGGCGGTGGCCCGCGTATTGCAGAGCCTGCTGGCTGAAAAGGTGCCGATCCGTAATCTGCGCACAATTTGCCAGGCTTTGCTTGAGCACGGCGCCCGCACCCAGGACCCCGATGCGCTACTGGCTGAAGTCCGGGTTGCGCTGGGTCGACAGATCGTCCAGGAGATCAATGGAATGAGCGAACAACTGCCGGTGATTACGCTGGCGCCCGAGCTGGAGCAGATGCTGCATGACCTGTCTCAAAAGGGCGCTGGCGGGGTTCTGGAACCGGGTCTGGCAGAGCGTATCCAGACCTCGCTCCAGCGCACAACCCGTGAGCAGGAGGCGCGCGGTGAGGCGGCCGTGCTGCTGGTGCCGCCAAGTATTCGCGGCATGCTCGCGCGCTTTGTCCGCCAGGCCGTCAGCGGGCTGCACGTCCTGGCCCATAACGAAATTCCCGACGACAAGCAGCTGCGCCTTGTCGGGTCGGTATCGCGCTGATCATCGGCTAAGGATCCGATGAAAGCCGTCAACTATTGATAGAGAAGGAAGCCGAGCGATATGAAAATCAAGCGATACATAGCACCGGATATGCGCCAGGCCCTCAAGATGGCCCGCAAGGAGCAGGGTCCGGACGCGGTCATTCTTTCCAGCCGGCGGGTGAACGGTGGACTGGAGTTGATCGCCGCGGTCGATTACGACGAGGCGCTTGTCGAGCAGGCTGTTGCTCACCAGGAGGCCCGACGAGACCCTGATCGGCGGGCGTCGGCCGCTTCGCCGTCTGAGCGATCCGGCGAAACCGCCGGCAGGGCTTCAGCTGATGAGCGCTCGCCCGTTGACGATCTGCTCGAAGCCGAGGAACACGACCAGCCGGTTGAATCAACAGACCGGCGTCGTCCGAAAGTATCTGAACGCAGGGCAGACGGGCGCAAGCCGCGTATCGTCTGGTCGCAGGAGCCAACGCTGGTCAGCATGCGGACAGAAATCAATGCCTTGCGCCGTATTCTCGAGGGCCAGCTTTCCAGTCTGGCCTGGAACGATCTGGCACGGCGCAGTCCAGCTCGGGCCGCCATCCTGCGTCAGCTGCTGCATATGGGCATCAGGTCTGAGTTGGCCCAGGAGCTGGCCAATGAACTTGGCGACGGTGGCGAGACTGAAGATTTTGGCCACGGCTGGCGGCAGGTGCTGGGCCAGCTCGCTCAGCGGATTCCGGTCACAGACTCCGAGCCGCTGGATGCTGGTGGTGTGATCGCCCTGGTTGGCCCGACCGGTGTCGGCAAGACGACGACCATTGCCAAGCTGGCCTCGCGCTATGCACGCCAGCACGGCCCGGAAAGCGTTGCGCTGATCAGTGCTGATGACTATCGGGTGGGCGCGCAGGAACAGCTGTTCACGTATGGCCGCATGCTCAATATTCCGGTCTATGTGGCCACAACGGCCGCCCAGTTGACCGAACGCATGCGTCACTTGAGCCATGCGCGCCTGGTTCTGCTCGATACGGCCGGCGTTGGCGCACGTGATGCCCGTCTGGAACGATCGCTGGAGGCGCTGGAAAATGCCGGTCGGCCGTTGCTACCCTATCTGGTCATGGCGGCCAATGCTCAGCAATCCGCGTTGGATGAGTCGGCGGCGGCGTTCAGCCGCTTGCCGCTTGCCGGTTGTATGGTGACCAAGCTTGATGAAGCGGCCAGTTTAGGCGGCCTGTTGAGCGTTATCGTCCGCCATCGCCTGCCGATCGCCTATAGTAGCGATGGACAGGAAGTTCCCGAGCATCTCCGCAGGGCCAGTGCGCGAAATCTGGTGCGTCGGGCGCACGAACTGACAAAGCCGGAGGAGGAGGAAATGGACGAGGACGTGTTTGCTCAGCAGATGGGGCGGAGCGCTGAATATGCCTATGCCTGAGAACGGCAACCAGGCCGCCGGTTTGCTGAAATCGTCCGGTCAAAAGCCCTTGCAGGTCATCGCCGTGGCCAGCGGCAAGGGTGGTGTGGGCAAAACCAACGTATCGGTCAATCTGGCCACTGTGCAGGCCTTGCGCGGACGCAAGGTCTGGATGCTGGATGCCGACCTGGGTTTGGCCAACGTCGACGTGCTGCTGGGCTTGAACGTCAGAAAAAATCTCTCGCACGTACTTGAAGGCAGCTGTGACCTGGCCGACATCGTGGTCGAGGGCCCCGGCGGGATGCAGATCGTCCCGGCATCTTCAGGCGTGGCGAGCATGACCAACCTCGGCGCGGCCGAGTGTGGGGGGTTGATTCAGGCCTTCTCAGAAGTTGCTCACGATGTTGATTTGTTGATTGTCGATACCGCCGCCGGGATCAGCACCTCGGTCACGATGTTTGCGCGCGCGGCACATCACGCGCTCGTGGTTGTGTGCGACGAGCCGGCTTCGATTACCGATGCCTATGCCTTGATCAAGGTGTTGGTGCGCGACCATGGCATGCATCAGATTCAGGTTCTGTCGAATATGGTCCGAAGCCCCGCCGAGGGTCGGGCGCTGTACAACAAGATTTCCAGGGTCACTGACCGCTATCTAGATGTCAGTCTCAATTACGCAGGCTACGTTCCATTTGACGATTTCCTGCGCAAGGCATTGCAGCGTCAGCAACCGGTGGTCACTGTCTACCCGGAAGCGCGTTCTTCCACGGCGTTTAAGAAACTGGCCGATATTGCCGATACATGGAGTGTGCCCTCGGGACCCAGCGGTCATCTGGAATTTTTCTTTGAGCGTGCTTTGGGTCAGCCAGGGCCGGCGGAGGAAGCGCACGGGTGAACGTGATGGCCGAATACCAGGCAGTCGGCCAGCTCTCTTCGGAGAGCTTGGTTGCCCGGTATTCGTCACTGGTTCGGCGGGTGGCATACCACCTCGCCGGTCGATTGCCTGACAGCGTCGACGTGGAGGACTTGATTCAGGCGGGCATGCTCGGGTTGATCGAAGCGGCCGGCAAATACAGGGGAGAGCAAGGTGCCAGCTTTGAGACCTATGCCAGCATTCGAATGCGGGGTGCCATGCTTGACGAGCTGCGGCGCACTGACTGGGTGCCGAGATCGGTTCACCGCAGCGTGCGGGACATGGTCGAGGCTGTTCACCGACTCGAGGGCCGACTGGGCCGCCACGGCAGCGACCGGGAAATTGCCGATGAAATGGGGGTGCCGCTTGAGCGGTATCACGAAGTCGCGCGCGAGGCGGTCAGCTGCAGAATGTTCAGCACCGAGGAGCTGGCGCCTGCGCCGGACAGTTCGGTGCTGTCATCCAACCAGGACGGGCCTGACCGAAAGCTGGAGGCCAACAAGGCGCAGGATGCACTCGCTGAGGCGATTACCCGGTTGCCGGAACGGGAGGCCCTGATGATGAGTCTTTACTACACCGATGAGCTGAATATGCGGGAAATCGGCGAGGTTCTGGGCGTGAGCGAATCGCGGGTCTGTCAATTGCATGGTCAGGCTCTGGCGCGCCTGCGCGCGCGCCTGGTCGAGTGGCGCCAGTGATGTCGTCCGGTCGGCAGAAATTTTTATAAGGAGGCTTGAAGGCTTTGGACAAGAACATGCAGATCCTGGTGGTCGACGATTTCTCGACCATGCGCAGGATCGTCAAGAACGTGCTACGCGAACTTGGCTTTAACAATATGAAGGAGGCAGAGGATGGCGCGCCTGCGCTTCAAATCCTCAAAACCTCGAAAATCGACTTTGTGGTGACCGACTGGAACATGCCGGGCATGACCGGCCTGGAGTTGCTCAAGGCGATTCGCGCTGATGAAAAACTGAAGACCCTCCCGGTGCTGATGGTCACGGCTGAGGCCAAAAGGGAGCAGATCATCGAAGCGGCTCAGGCTGGCGTCAACGGCTACGTGGTTAAGCCATTCACTGCGCAGACCCTGAAAGTCAAGATGGAAAAAGTATTCGAGCGTATCAACGCGTCGAAATAAAGCGCAGCGAAATAGCCTTGGGAGTCACGAAATGACGAATAACACCACGAAAATCAACGACTACATTCCGGCGCTGGAACGGCTTCTGGAAACCGCGCATGAGGGTAACGAGCAAAAGTTTTTAGCCCAGCTTGATGACCTGACCTCTCTGCGTGAAAAAGCGCTGTTTCAGGACGTGGGTCGACTGACTCGTCAGCTACACGAGTCGCTGACCAATTTTCAGCTCGACTCAAGGGTGGCGAACATGGCGACCGCGGATTTTCCTGATGCGCGCGACCGGCTCGACAAGGTCATCGAAATGACCGAAAAGTCGGCCCACCGCACCATGGATCTTGTCGAAGAGGCGGTGCCGGTCGTGGAGCAACTGATGACGGCATCCGGTGAGGTCGCGGAGCGCTGGTCGAAAGTTGATCAAAAGGCTGCGCCGAGTGCTGAACTGGTTGCCGAAACGCGACACTGTCTGGCGCAGTCTGCAGAGCAGGCGGGAAGCCTGCGCACAACTTTTTCCGACGTAATGATTGCGCAGAACTTTCAAGACCTATCCGGCCAGATCATTCGCGACATCATCCGGCTGGTCAAGGAAGTGGAGGACACGCTGGTCAACATGGTCCGCATTTCGGGTGGTTCGGCCGAGCTGGTCGAGCAACAGGCCGATGCGCGTCGTCGCCGCGAGGACAGTGAGCGCGTCTCCAACCAGGATGACGTCGACGACATCCTTTCAAGTCTCGGGTTTTAACCGGGAGTATTGCTATGGGTTTCGAACTCGACGACAGCATCCTCGAAGATTTCATCGCTGAAGCGGGCGAGTTGGTCGACGGCTTGGGTGAACAGCTGGTCGAACTGGAGCAGCAGCCGGAAGATCCAGCCCTGTTGAACGGCATTTTTAGAGCTTTCCATACCGTCAAGGGCGGTGCCGGGTTTATGAACCTGGCTTCTCTGGTCGAGACCTGTCATTCGGCTGAAAATGTTTTCGACGCGCTACGCCGCGGAGATCTCGAGCTCAATGCAGAGATCATGGATGCCGTGCTCCAGGCGCTGGACGTGGTCACCGACAACATGGACAGCCTGCGCGCCGGAGAAGAACTGGCCCCGCCCGCGCCGGAGCTGATTCAGACCCTTCGCGGATTTGTCTCGTCGCCAGCGCCGAAGCCCGCCGCGACACCCGCACCCGAGCAAGCCAAAAGTGAACAACCCGCGCCGGCTGCGCTTGACCCTGCAGAGCAGGCTTTCGAGGCCATGCTGGCCGAATCCCAGGCTGAACCTGATCCGGCATCAAGCGTCGCCAGTGGTGATTCCGATCTGATCACCGATGATGAGTTTGAAGCCCTGCTCGATGAGCTGGAAGGCAAGCCGGCAACGCCACAACCAGAGCCTGCCGCGCCGGCGGCTGCCCCGGCAGCTGAGGGTGACGATGGGCTGATCACCGATGATGAATTTGAAGCCTTGCTGGATGATCTGCACGGCGAAGGTAAAGCGCCCGTTCCCGCAGCAGAGCCGGCGGACCATGACGATCAGACAGCGAAAGAGCCACCCCAGACGGCCGAAGCTGTACCACCGTCTGCACCTGAGCCCGCAGCACCACCTAAACCAACACCGGCGGCGAAAGCTGATAACGCCGTAGCCAAGGCGGTCAAGAAGGCTGCTGCTCCACCGGAGACCAGCGTCAGGGTGGATGTTTCCCGCCTCGACACGGTCATGAACCTGGTCGGCGAACTGGTGCTGGTTCGAAACCGCCTGGTCAATCTAGGCGCCTCGTTGCACAGCGAAGAACTCCAGAAAACGGTTGCCAACCTTGACCTGGTCACCGGTGATCTGCAGATGGGCGTGATGCAGACGCGTATGCAGCCCATCCGCAAGGTTTTTTCGCGTTTCCCCCGCCTGACCAGGGACCTGGCCAGATCGCTCAATAAAGAAATCAACCTGGAAATGCGCGGCGAGGAGACGGATCTTGACAAGAACCTGGTCGAGGCGCTGGCCGACCCGCTGATCCACCTGGTCCGCAATTCGCTTGACCACGGCATTGAAATGCCCGACGACCGCGAGGCCGCCGGCAAACCGCGCGCGGGAACGGTCGAGCTGGCGGCCGAGCAGCAGGGCGACCATATCGTCATCACGATTGGTGACGATGGCGCCGGCATTGATGCCAACAAGCTGCGCGACAAGGCGGTGCAGAAGGGGCAGATCACGCCAGAAGCGGCGGCCAAGATGAGCCGCCAGGAGTGTTTTGCGCTGATGTTTGCACCCGGTTTGTCGACCTGCGAGAAAGTCTCCGAGGTTTCTGGCCGCGGTGTCGGAATGGACGTGGTCAAGACCCGCATGTCAGAGCTTAACGGCGTGATAGACATCGACTCCGAGCCGGGGGTCGGAACAACCATCCAGGTGAGGGTCCCGCTTACGCTGGCCATCCTGCCCACCCTGATGGTGCGCCTGCGCAAGCGCGTCTTTGCATTCCCGCTGACCCATGTCGTGGAAGTGTTTTTTCTGGATCGCTCCAGGGTCCGTAAAGTGGAGGGTCGGGAAGTGATCATGGTGCGCGGCAAACCGCTGCCGTTGATTTTTCTGCATCGCCACCTGCTTCAGGGTGTGAGCGAACCCGAAGGCGTTGGCTATGTGGTGGTGCTGCAAATCGGCAACGACAAAATGGGTTTTGTGACCGATGAGGTACTGGGCCAGGAAGAAGTCGTGATCAAGCCGCTGGGCGCTTTGCTTCGCGGTATCAGTGGCTTCGCAGGTGCCACCATCACCGGTGACGGCAAGATCGCGCTGATCATCGACATCAACGGCCTGCTGCGTTCGGTCGGGGTCTGAGTCGGGGCCCGTAGTGGATCTTTTAAGCATCATCGGTTTTATTCTGGCCTCGATCGCGCTGATCGGGGGCAGCATGGCCAAGGGCAGTGGCATTGTTGCCCTGCTCGATTCGGCCGCTTTCCTGATTGTCATTTTCGGCACCTTGGCTGCCGGTCTGGTGCATACCCCCATGGCCACCATGAAGCATGCCGGGCAGATCTTTATCTGGGTTTTCCTGCCGCCTCGCTCGGATCCCGAAGCCATGATTGAAAAGGTTCTGGAATGGAGTCAGATCGCCAGACGGCAGGGTCTGCTGGGGCTGGAACCCCAGGTGGAGAATGAACCCGACCCGTTCGTGCAAAAAGCGATGCAGTTGATGGTCGACGGCGGCGAACCTGACGTTATTCAGGACATCATGTACGTTGAGCTCGATACCCGCGAAGAGAATGATCTCAGCGCTGCCAAGGTCTACGAGTCGTTCGGAATTTACGCGCCGACCCTCGGCATCATCGGTGCGGTGATGGGGTTGATGTCCGTCATGCAAAACCTGGCAGATCCCTCGAAGCTTGGGCCCGGCATCTCGGCGGCTTTCGTGGCAACGATTTACGGGATTGGGTCGGCCAATCTGTTTTTTCTGCCGGTTGCGGGCAAGCTCAAGAGCGTCATCAAGGCACAAACCCAGATGCGGGCTCTGATTATTGAAGGCGTTGTTTCGATCGCGCGCGGTGAGAACCCGCGCAACATCGAAACCAAGCTGCGCGGTTTTCTGGCTTGAGCGGTGGAATGATCGATGGCCCGACGGCGCAAAAAACCAGAGGAGCATGGCAACCATGAGGGCTGGGCAATCCCTTACGGCGATCTGATTACCCTGCTGCTGGCGTTTTTTGTGGTCATGTATTCGGTCTCATCGGTTAACGAGGGTGAGTATCGAGTGCTCTCTGAGACCCTTGTAGCTGCGTTCCGGGGTCAGCCGCGCAGCCCTCAGCCCATTCAGTTGGGCGACCAATTGGTTGGCAGTCCCCGAGTTGACGTCGAGCTTGACCCGGTGCCACGAAGCCTGGTGGACCGGCTGCCACTTGAAAGACCGCTTGAAAGCGAGAGCCAGGATCAATCGTCCGAGGCTGAGCGAGAAGTCGCCGTTCAAGAAGACAGCGCGGATGAATCACTGCAGCGAATTGCACTTGATGATCGAGCCCGTGATGTCGAGGCTGGTTTGCAGCGCATGGCCGAAGAGGTTCGGGAGTCGCTGGGCGATTTGATTGAGCTTGACAATATCCGTGTCCGCGAAAGTCCGTTCTGGCTTGAGCTGGAGGTTGAGACCGACATTCTTTTTCCGAGTGGCTCAGCAACCATCAGTGGGCCGGCCCAGCCGGTGCTGGGTCAGATTGCAGAAATTCTTGCACCGTTTCCCAACCCCATCCGCGTCGAGGGGCATACCGACAATGTGCCCATTTCGACGCCCGCGTTTCCGTCCAACTGGGAGCTTTCGGCTGCCCGTGCCGCCAATGTTGTGCGCTTGTTTCAGGATGCAGGCATTGCCGCCGAGCGATTGGCGGCGATTGGTATGGGGGAATATCGCCCGGTGGCGGATAATGCCACTGTCGAGGGGCGCAATCTCAACCGACGCGTGCTGATTGTGGTTTTAGCCGCAGATGCCCCGGTGGGCCCGGACTCGCTTTACGGGCGGTATGAAGACACCGGGGACGATGCATGAAGACCTGGGTGGTCGCCAATCAGAAGGGCGGTGTGGGAAAGACCACGGTCGCGCTCACGCTGGCGGGCTGGATGATCGAGCGGGGCAAGCGCGTCCTTCTCGTGGATATGGATCCGCAATGCTCCCTGAGTGCCTATCTCGGCTTTGAGCCCGGGGAGATCGACAAAAGCGTCTACGACCTGTTCACTCATCCTGACCGGGATCCTAAAGAAGCCGTGCTGCAGAGCCGCGTCGATGGCATTGACGTGCTGCCAGCCACGCCGGCCATGGCAACCCTTGACCGCCAGTTGGGTCTGCGCTCGGGGCAGGGTCTGGTATTGCAGCGGGCGCTCAGCCGGCTCAGCCATCACTATGACTACGCCCTGGCCGACTGCTCACCGAGCCTGGGCGTGCTGATGGTCAATGCATTGGCCGCAGCAGACCGCGTCTTGATCCCGACCCAGACCGAGCACATGGCGCTCAAGGGTCTTGAGCGGATGCTGCGAACCTTGACGATGATCAATCATTCGCGGTCAGCCGGTTTGCCGTTTCTGATCATTCCAATGATGTTCGATAAGCGGGCGCGGTCATCTGTCGATACGCTTGATGACCTCAGGCATCAGCATGGCAGCGAACTCTGGTCCGAAGTGATTCCTGTTGATCATCAATTTCGCGAGGCCAGCAGAAACGGTTTGCCGCTGCCGCAGCATCTACCCCAGAGCCGGGGTGCGCAGGCCTTCAAGCAACTGCTGGATGACGTGCTTGCCGCCGAAGCCCGCGCCAGAGACGAGGAAGCGGCATGAGTGCCAGCCAGGGCAAGTCGAATCACGATGAAGCGCTGGCAGCCTATCTGGACGAGTTGCTGAATCCAGAGAGCGCAGCGATCATGGCGCCGGAATCAGCGCCGGAATCGGAGCCAGAGTCAGAGTTACAGCCAGAACCGGGCATACTATTACCGTGCGGCCGCGTCTTGCCGGACGATGATCGCCATTATGTATTCGCCGCCGGAGGCCTGGAGCTGGGTGTCCCGGCTGTTCGAGTTCACTCGGAGACAGCTTTTGAAGGCGCGCTCGGCGGGTCGACGGATAGCCCCGTCCAGACACTGGCGCTGCCATCCGGAGCGGCGGTCCCCGTTATTGACCTGGTCAGGCTGATGTTGCCGCCATCAGCGCCCGCCTGCCAGAGGCCGCTTGCCGAGCGCGCGAGCACCCTCGTTTTGCTGGACGGCGGTGAGTGGGCCATGGTTGGGGAAGGCCCGGGTCGGCTGGAACTGCTCGATGCTGCTCAGATCTGCTGGCGTGGAGATCATGCAACCCGGACCTGGTTGGCTGGTACGCTGGCCTCTCGCCGCCTCGTGTTGCTGGATCTGGATGCGGTCGCTGGACTGCTGCCATGAATGCAAGGTCGGGCATCGCGGGTGAATTTCACGAGGGGGTGGCCTGGATTTTGCTGCAGGTTTGCTTTGTAAGTTCTTGTAAAGGAATACCGGCATGAGTGCCGTTGTCGAAACAGCGCTACAGGAAAAGAATACCGGCCCCCGGGAGGAGTGGCTGCAGTTCCTGTTGGAAGGCCAGTCCTACGGCCTGAATGTCTTGCAGATCCAGGAGATTCTGTTTGGCGGACTCATTGAACCGGTCCCGGGCTCGCCCGCGCACGTGCTGGGTGTGATCAACCTGCGCGGGAGTATCGTGACGGTAGTGGATACCCGGATGCGTCTGGGTATTCCATCGCGCGAGCCGGGCGAGTCAGAGTGGATTGTCGTGCTCGATATTTTTGGCGAGACGCTGGGGCTGATGGTCGATGAGGTGCTGGAGGTCCATATTTTCAACCCCGAAAAGGTCGAGAAGATGGCAGGTGCGGAACTGGTAGGCCATGAACAGCACGTCAGCGGTGTGATCGAGCTGAGTTCTATCGGCATGCTGATTCTTCTGGACGCTGCCAGCGTCGCCGGTTTGCGACGGGAGGACCAGTGATGCTCGATGCTCAGGTCGATCCGATCAACCCCCTGCAGCCCATTCCGGCCGGCCCGCCGTCGCGCAAGAAGCGCAAGCAGGTGCCGCCGGCGCACTACGACGAGCGGGATCAAGACGACGGTGAGCAAGAAAGCTCAGAAACGGACCAAGATAAGATCGACCAGGATAGCGACGACGATTCGCCAAACATCGATGAGTATGCGTGATGCAGTTTTCTTCGCACAATTCAAGCTTTACCGTCAAATGCCGTTATTTTTCTGAAGACGCCGCCACTGGCCTGCGTAACTCCAGGAAAGGGAGGCGAGATGGCTGATCGCGATCAGCAGGCTGATTTGTCGGGACCCTTGAACAGCAAGATCCTGACCTTTGAGGTCGAGGCCGAGGACTATGGCATCGACATCGATCGGGTCCGCGAGATCCGGGGTTGGAGTCAGGTGCGTTCGGTGCCGGGGGCGGCTGATTTTGTCCTGGGCATTCTGCGATTGCGCGGCGCGGTTATTCCCATTGTGGATCTGCGCCGTCGCTTGGGCCTGGGCGAGAGTGTGTGTGACCACCGTACCGTCATCATCATCCTGGCTCTGGGCGGCGACCAGGGTGTCAACAACGTCGGACTGGTGGTCGACAGTGTTTCTGATGTGGTTGATCTGGGCCGCGGCCGACTGCTTTCCTCGCCCGAACTCGGAACGCCGGCGCAAAAAGCGCTGACGCGTGAAGTAGCGCTCGTTGATGAGCGCATGTATTTGTTGATCGACCTGGATCGGATTTTCGACCAGAAGGAACTAGCCGCTCTCGAAACCGTGGTGGCACCGGGCTGATCGGCTCGGCAATCAGAACAAGAGGCAACCGATCATGACTGCAAAGATGAACGTAAGTCACATGAGCGTGCGACAGAAGCTGATGGTGATCATCGCCTTGCTGGCGCTGATCGTGGTTGGCGGGCTGGGCCTTGGGCTGGCCAGTGTATGGATGTCAAATCGCGCGATGGATTCCCTGCAAGAAACGGAAATGGGAGGAATCGTCAGCATGCTGGAGGCGCGCGATATTGCGTTTTCCACTTTTGCTGAGACTCAGTCCGCGCTGGCGTCGCGAAGTAGCGCAATTGCCCAGGAAAGCGCCACGCAGATCGATCGCGACTTGAGTCGGCTTTCGCAGTTGTTTTCGGAGGCCGCAGAGCAGGCCACCTCGCCGGAAGCTGAAGCCTTGATGAGGGACATCAGTTCCGCTCAAGCGAGCTTCTCGCAGGTTGCCAGAGATGCGGTCGTTGCCATGGGCGCCGCCGAATACGACCGGGCGCGGTTTCTCGTCGAGACGCGGCTGGAGTCGGTGATGACACCGCTGATGGATCTGACCAGTGACTATGCTGACTATTTGAAAGAGCGGGCAAGCGATCGCCACCAGCGGGCGGTGTTGATCGGCCAGATCATGCTGGGTATTTCTGTCTTGTTGGTGATTCTGCTGGTCTTGGCGGTCATTGCCGTCGCGCGCTCTCTGACCCAAAGCATTCAGGAGTCAGTGCAATCGGCGGTGGAAGTGGCTGATCGAATTTCCTCCGGTGAACTGGGTCACGACATTGCCATTGACAGCAACAACGAGCTGGGCGAGTTGCTGCACCGACTGGCCGACATGGATCAGCGGATCGCCGGCATCGTCAGTGAAATCCTTGAAGCATCGATGTCCGTACGAACTTCGGCTGGTGAAATTTCGCAGGGCAATGAAGACCTGGCCCAGCGCACCCAGCAACAGGCTTCTTCGCTGGAGGAAACGGCTTCCACGATGGAGGAGATGACCGCGTCGGTCAAGCAGAATGCCGATAACGCCAGCCAGGCCAACCAGTTAGCCAAAGGTGCCAGGGGCAAGGCCGAGGCCGGGGGGGATGTGGTTCGTCGAACCATCGAGGCCATGCAGGGCATCAGCGACAGTAGTGAGAAGATTTCAGCGATCATCGGAACGATTGATGAGATCGCCTTCCAGACGAATCTGCTCGCGCTGAACGCGGCGGTCGAGGCCGCCCGCGCCGGCGAACAGGGACGCGGGTTCTCGGTTGTCGCTGCCGAGGTCCGCAGCCTGGCCCAGCGCAGTGCCGCAGCGGCCAAGGAAATCAAGGGACTGATCACAGACAGCGTGCACCGGGTCGAGACCGGCAGTGAGCTGGTCGACGAGTCCGGCCGCACGCTCGAAGAGATTGTGACCAGTGTCAAACAGGTCGCCGAGATTGTCGCCGAGATTTCCGCTGCCAGCTACGAGCAATCGGCCGGCATTGAAGAGGTCAACCGGGCCGTGTCGCAAATGGATGAAGTGACCCAGCGCAACGCCGCCCTGGTCGAGGAAGCCGCTGCCGCCAGCCGGGCGCTTGAAGAGCAGGCCTTGCAGATGACCGAGAAGATTTCGTACTTCCGCATCGAAGGTAATGCGGCCGTCAGCTCGCCTTCGGCACCGAGAACCACGCCGCAGTATTCGTCTGCAAAGTCGGGCGATTCTCAGGCGAAATCCGCACCATCGCCGGGCGCAGAGTCCGAGGCGGTGTGGGAAGAGTTCTGAGCCGTTGGCTGGTCCTGCAACGGTTGGTCGCGAGTCCCTGACGCCGGCAGAGTTTGACTTTGTTCGCCAGTTGATCCGCGATTATGCCGGGATCGTGATCGGCGACAACAAGCGATCGATGGTGCAGGGGCGGATCAGCCGGCGCATGCGCGAGCTGGGGATTCGCGATGTGGGTGAGTATCTGGACTACATCCGCACCGCGCCCGAAGTCGAAAGCGACGGTCTGGCCTCTGCGCTGACAACCAACGTCACCGCCTTCTTTCGTGAAGGCCATCATTTCGAATACCTGCTGAAAGAGTTTCTGCCCGGCCTGCGTAACCGGGCTTTGCGAAAGGTGCGCGCCTGGTCGGCGGGTTGCTCAAGCGGTGAGGAAGCCTACTCCATCGCCATCACTCTGCTCGAGGGCATGCAAGAGGAGCCCGGCTGGGATCTGGGCGTTCTGGCGACCGATCTGGATTTCAACATGATCCGTTTTGCCCGCGAGGGCGTCTACCCCATCGAGCGGGTTGACAAAATTCCGCCCGCGCAGCTCAAGCGCTGGTTCCTGAAAGGTGGCGGCAGCCAGTCGGGTCGGGTCATGGCGCGACCCGAACTCAAGCGAATCGTTCGAGTCATGCCGCTCAATTTACTTGAGCAATGGCCGATGAAAGGGCCGTTTGACGTGATATTCTGCCGTAACGTCTTTATCTATTTCGATCGCGACTTGAAGGCAAGGATTGTCGATCGCTATGCGGATCTGCTGCCGGTCGGTGGACTGCTTTTTATCGGGCATTCCGAAAATCTGCATGGACTGACGAATCGTTTCGAATTGATTGGGGGAACGATTTACAGGAAAACAAAATGAGCAAGCGGTGGACAGAGGACTTTTTGACCGTCGGCGAAGTCAGTGATTTCGTCGATGCCGTCACAGGCGACGCCTCGACCCGGATACTGCTTGGTGGTGGTTACGTTTCACGAGTGCCGCGGCGGCTGTTGACCCTGCTGGGCTCGTGCGTCGCCGTTTGCCTGTTCGACCCCGTTGCGGGTGTTGGTGGTCTGAACCATTTCATGCTGCCTCAGCGCGGGTCTAAAGTGCCGCTGCCCGACGATGTTCGCTTTGGTGATGACGCCCTGCCTTGGCTGGTCAACAGCGCGGTCAGGCTTGGCGCTGACAGGGGGGGGCTGCGGGCCAAGATTTTTGGGGGCGCCCGCGCAATGGGACCTAATAACCGCGTCGGGCTGGACAATATAGAGTTCGCCCGCGGCTTTCTTGAAAAGAATCGCATTGAAGTTGTTGCCGAGGAGCTTGGCAAACGGGTTTCGCGCCAGATCCGTTTTGAAACCAATACGGGGCGCGCCTTTGTTCGTTACGTGGACTCTGGTGACGGGCAGGTTTTGATTGGCAGGGAGCAGGCCGCTATGGCGCGGCTGAAAGCCGAAATATCTGAGGCTTGAAGGAGATTTTGATGGTTCGTGTTCTGATCGTCGATGATTCCGCGCTGGTCCGGACGATTCTTAGCCGTGCGCTCGATAGCGACCCGGAAATAGAAGTCGTCGGAACGGCCCCCGACCCTTTTGTCGCCCGCGACAAGATCAAGCAGCTCAACCCGGACGTCATCACGCTCGATATCGAAATGCCGCGCATGGACGGCATCACGTTTTTGAAAAACCTGATGCGGCTGCGGCCCATGCCGGTGGTGATGGTTTCGACCTTGACCCAGCACGGCGCAGACGCCACGCTCAAGGCCCTGGCCCTGGGCGCGGTCGACTACGTCGGCAAGCCCAC
Organism: uncultured Wenzhouxiangella sp.; assembly: GCA_964540315.1. Classification (GTDB taxonomy): domain Bacteria; phylum Pseudomonadota; class Gammaproteobacteria; order Xanthomonadales; family Wenzhouxiangellaceae; genus Wenzhouxiangella. The sequence continues at coordinate 17,974 of CAZIMY010000009.1, read as the reverse complement.
AGCCGACATCAGCGAAAAGCTGAGTGAATACGCTGAGGAATTGATTACCAAGGTCAAATCAGCTGCCACTTCAAGGCCGCGGACCTTGCGTGTTGAACCAGCGCCGCGAATAGAGCGTTTTACCCCAGCCGCATCGGGCGGGCGTTTGGTCATCATGGGGGCGTCGACCGGGGGCACCCAGGCGGTTCGGGAAGTGCTTGAAGTGCTTCCGGCAACCGCGCCGCCGATCGTCATCGCCCAGCATATCCCGAGTTCCTTCAGCAAGCCGTTTGCCGAACGCCTGAACCAGCATTCGGCGATGACCGTCTGCGAGGCCGAAGATGGTATGCGTATCAAGCCGGGTCATGCCTATATCGCGCCTGGCGATCGTCACCTTGGGGTCGGTCGTTCCGGGCTTGAATGGGTCTGTCAGGTCCATGATGGCAAGAGCGTCAATCGCCATCGCCCAAGCGTGGATGTATTGTTCTTGACGGCTGCCAAACACGTGGGAAAAAACGGCATAGGCGTCTTGCTGACCGGTATGGGTGACGACGGTGCCAGAGGGTTGAAAGCCTTGCACGACGCCGGTGCGCAAACGATGGTCCAGGATGAGGCAACGAGCGTGGTCTGGGGTATGCCGGGGTCGGCGGTCCGGCTGGGCGCCAGCGATCAGGTGTTGCCACTGGGCGATATCCCGCAGGCGCTCTTGAGTCTGGCTTCGGTTTGAACGTCTGTCTGAAGGGACGTGGCATCAAGCTTGCAGCGGGTCAGGACTGCAACGAATCGAGGCTTTAGGCTATGATGGTAAAGGGAAAGGAGGGTCTGAAAATGATGCAGGCCGGAACGGTTGCTCGGAATAACGATGCAATGAAGACAGGCAGCGGAAGCATGGTGCTCGCGGTATTCGGCCCGGTGCTGCTCGCGATTGCCGGGCTCTTTGGGCTTTTCGGGGCCAACTGGGCAAATGTGGCGCTTGCCGCTGTCGTGCTCATTGCGGCTGGAGCGAGCGCGTGGTGGCTGCATCGTCAGCAACTCGAGCGGGCCGAGGCGGAGGCTGCGGCGGTGGCTTCAGCGTCTCCCGACGGCTCCCTCGAGCAACTGGTCGGGGAGTCTTTGCCGATCTGGTCGCGTCATATCGATCATTCCAATCGCTACGTTGAAGAATCGGTATCGGGGCTGATGCAGCAGTTCGCTTACCTGATTGACAGCCTCAACCAATCGGTATCCGCATCGTCGAACAGTGACGGCAGCGATCAGGTCATCGGCACCCTCAACAACAGCCAGACCGACCTTTCGGAGGCGGTCAGCGCGCTGCGCCAGACCCAGCATTCGCAACAGCGGATGTTGGAAGAGCTGCGGCTGCTGAAGACCTTCACCAGCGAACTGCAGGACATGGCCGCTGAAGTGGTTTCCATTGCCGACCACACCAATCTGCTGGCCCTAAATGCCGGAATCGAGTCGGCGCGGGCAGGGGAGGCTGGCAAGGGTTTCTCGGTTGTGGCCACAGAAATCAGAGGTCTTTCGTCGCGTTCTCGGGAAACTGCGACCCAAATGACCGAAAAAGTGACCTCGATCAAGAAATCGATCAACTCAACGGTAGATACTGCAGAGAATGCGCTGAATCAGTCCAGCGAGCAGCTGGAGCAAACTGAACAAAGCATCGATCACGTCATTACCAAGTCCAGGGAAGTGATCGAGCAGCTGCAGTCTTCTTCGCAGAACCTGCGCGAGGACGCCGACGGGGTTCGCCGGGTGATTGAACAGCTGATTGTCGAGCTCCAGTTCCAGGACCGGGTCAGCCAGATTCTGAACCAGGTGAGCCAGAACCTGCGCGAACTTGAGCATGAGATCGGCGAGGCACAGGATGCCGATGGGCACATCCGCAAACTCGATGTTGATGCGGATGCGTGGTTGGCCAAGATGCAGGCCAGCTACACCATGATTGAGCAGCATCGCACCCATAAGGGTGAAGAGCATCAGGAGTCGAAAGATTCGGAAATCGAATTTTTCTAGGAAAACCGTAATCCGGGAGGGATGACGTTGGAAAAAACCGTCTTGATTGTCGATGATTCGGCATCGCTGCGCCAGCTGGTTGTGCTGGCGCTAAAAGGTTCAGGCTTCAACGTCGTCGAGGCATGCGACGGAGTGGATGGGTTGGCCAAGCTTGACAGCGGTCGCGTTCACCTGATTATCAGCGACGTCAATATGCCCAACATGGACGGGCTGACCTTTCTCAAGGAGGTCAAAAAGCGCCCTGACACCCGATTTACCCCCGTCATCATGTTGACAACCGAATCGGCTGCCAACAAAAAGGATGAAGGGCGCGCGGCCGGAGCCAAGGCCTGGGTCGTCAAGCCATTTCAGCCGCAACAGATGCTCGCGGCGGTCAACAAACTTATCCAATAGCGCCCAGGCGCAGGGAGGAGCCATGCTGCAAGTTGAATCACGCGATGGGGCCAGTCACGTTGCCCTGCAGGGCGAACTCACCATTTACCAGGCTCAGGAGCTGGCGGAGGAGTTTCTGCCGCTGCTCGAAAGGGACGAGGGCCTGGTGGTTGACTTGTCCGAGATCAGCGACATCGATACCAGTTGTGCCCAGATGCTGATGCTGGCCAAACGCCATTGCCAGGCTCGCGGGCATCAATGCCTGCTGGTGAATCACAGCCAGCCGGTGATTGATGTATTCGAGACTTTGGGCCTGGTGTCATGGTTCGGCGACCCGGTGGTGCTCCCGGGCGAGCAGGCTGGCGGCAAACGCAACCCATCGGATGAATCAACGGGAGAAAGCGCATGAGCATGGAAGCGGCCCTCCAGACCTATTTTACCGAAGCGCGTGAGATGCTTGAGGACATGGAGTCCCAATTGCTGGAAATTGAGCATCAGGGCGCCGATGAACTGCCCGAAGCGCTGAATGCTATTTTCCGCGCTGCGCATACCGTCAAGGGCTCGGCCTCCTTGTTCGGTTTGGATGGCATCGTGGATTTCACCCACGTTGTCGAGAACCTGCTCGACCGAATGCGCGATGGCGATGTTGGTATATCACCTGATTTGATTTCTTTGCTGCTGCGTTGCCAGGATCACATCGCCACGCTGGTTGACGAAACCGAAGCCAACGGCGAGGTCAGTGAAGAAAGCCGCATGCTCAGCCGGACGCTTATTCTGGAGTTGGGCGTCTATCTTCAGGATGGGGTAGGGCAAGAAGAAAAATCCGGTTTGCCCTCAGCTGCTGTGGAAGAAACGGCTGACTATCCCATCAGCGAGGATGACGAAACCGTCGATAACGACTGCTGGCATATCTCGCTGCGCTTCGGCCGTGGCTCTTTTCGTGACGGTATGGATCCGATTTCTTTCCTGCGCTTTCTCGAGAACCTGGGACGCGTCAAGCAGGTCCTGATTCTCGATGACTGGCTGCCGGATCTTTCTGAATACAGCGCGGAGGACTGTTACCTGGGGTTCGAAATCAGGTTCATGTCTTCTGCGACGAAGAAAGAAATTGAAGACGTCTTCGAATTTGTTCGTGAAGACAGTGACATTCATATTCTGGCGCCTTACTCCCGCTTGTCGGCTTACATCGAACTGATCGAATCGATGAACGATGAGACGGACCGGCGTATCGGCGAAATTCTGGTCGACTGCGGCGCCATGACTGAAGCCGAGCTGGCTAAAGCCCTGGCCTTGCAAAGTGCCGCCGAGGAAGCCGAACAGTCACCGCGCTTGGGCGACATCGTGGCCAACGATGACGACCGCATGACGCCAGTCATTGATGCCGCCGCGCAAAAGCAGACCCAAATGCGCGATGCGATCAATCGTAAGCAAAAAAGCCTGCGGGTTGATGCCGACAAGCTTGATCATCTTATTAACCTGGTGGGTGAATTGGTCACAGCCGGGGCAGGAACGTTTCTACAGGCGCAGATTCTTGGCAATCCTGAGCTTGTTGAGTCGATGTCCAAGCTCAATGACCTGCTGGAAGAAATGCGCGATGCTTCGCTGAAGCTTCGCATGGTGGCCATCGGAGCGACCTTCAGCAAGTTCCAGCGGGTGGTTCGCGATATGGCAGGCGACTTGCAGAAAGAGGTCGATCTGGTCATTACCGGTGCTGATACCGAGCTTGACAAGTCGGTTGTCGAGAAAATTGGTGATCCACTGATGCACCTGGTGCGTAATGCCGTTGATCATGGCCTCGAACCCTCGGCAGATAGAGAAGCGGCCGGCAAGTCGGTGACCGGGACTATCAGCCTGAACGCTTATCACGATTCCGGCAATATTGTGATCGAGGTTGGCGACGATGGCCGTGGATTGGATCCGGACAAACTGCTGGCCAAGGCGCGCGAGAAAGGCCTGGTTGGAGAAGAGCAACAGCTCAGCCGCAGCGAGATTTTTGACCTGATTCTGCGTCCTGGCTTTTCAACTGCTGAGCAGGTCTCCAACATATCTGGACGTGGCGTGGGGATGGATGTGGTGCGCAGGAACGTCATTGAAATGCGCGGCCGCACCGAAATTGATTCGAACCCCGGGCAGGGAACCACGATTAGAATCATCCTGCCGCTCACGCTGGCGATTATCGACGGGTTTGTCGTGGGTGTTGGAAAAGCCGCCTTTGTCGTGCCGCTGGACGTTGTCCAGGAATGCGTGGAGTTTGCTGAAGTCGAGCAGACTGAGCGTGACGGCCAGTCGTACATCAATCTGCGTGGGAATGTCTTGCCGCTGGTAAACATCCGGCATCGATTTGCCGTTCGGGGCGAGCGTCCCCAGCGTCGTTCCGTCGTGGTCGTGAGGGCCGAAGGGCAATCGGTGGGCCTGGTCGTGGATCGCCTGATGGGCGAGTTCCAGACGGTGATCAAGCCTTTGGGGCCTGTTTTCTCTGGCCTCAGCGGAATCAGCGGCTCGACGATCATGGGCAGCGGTGAAGTGGCGCTGATCCTTGATGTCCAAGGCCTGGTCCAGCAAATTACCCGGGGAGAGCACGCTCTCGAACAGAACTGATTGAATTCAATCCAGGGAAAGCAAATGAGTCAGACAAACGGTAAATCGAACCTGCCCGTCAAGGGTCAGTCCAATGCGGTGACCGCCACCGGGCTTGCGGCAGCCGGCAATGACGAGAATCAGTACCTGACCTTCAAACTACACGAAGAAATTTATGCCTTTGGCATTTTGAACGTCAAAGAAATTCTTGAGTATGGAAAGATCACCAAGGTGCCGATGATGCCCGACTTCATCCAGGGTGTGATCAACCTGCGTGGTGAAGTGGTGCCGGTTGTCAATCTTGCTCGGCGATTTGGTTTGAAAACTTCGGAGATCACCAAGCGAACGTGCGTTGTCATTATCGAGATAGGCGCCGACGATACGCGCCACGAACTGGGTGTGATGGTCGATAGCGTTTCTGAGGTTCTGGAAATCGAGAATGATCAGATTCGGCCCGCGCCCGGCTTTGGCGCCAAGATACGCAATGACTTTATTCGCGGCATGGGTAAGCTTGCCGACGATTTTGTCATCATCCTTGAACAGGACAAGGTTTTGTCGGTCAATGAACTGGCGGCGGTTCAGCAGGTCCGTGAAATGTCGCCGGATCATCTGGACGCTGTTGAAGATCAATCCGAGACGGGCACGGAGGGTGATCAAGACTAGCTCGCTGCTTCAAAAAGGGGTGCCAGCGCCACAGCCGCGCGCTGCATGGGCCGTCAGCGGACGGCGTTTGACTGGAGTTGGGGATCTTGGAGAAATCGAACGTTAGAAGTGGTGCCAGTGGGAGCGACGGCGGTGTTGGCCCGGTGCTGTCTGATGCAGAATTTGAACTGTTCAGAAAGTTGATCTATGACGCGGCTGGAATTTCAATGGCACCTTCGAAGAAGGCGCTTATTTCCGGTCGGCTGAGCAAGCGTTTGCGCGAGTTGGGCTACACAAGTTTTCGCGACTACTTCAACTGGATTGACAAAGCTCGTAACGATCCTGCGGCCAAGCGTGAGCGGCAGAATGCCATCGACCATCTCACCACAAACGAAACCTATTTTTTCCGCGAAGAGAAGCATTTCGATTTTATTCGGGATCGATTGATCCCGCAGTGGGCAGGTCGTTCCGTCAAACTCTGGAGTGCTGCAAGCTCAAGCGGTGAGGAAGCTTATACCCTCGCGATGGTCATGGAGCAACACCATCGCGGAGGATGGGAAATTGTTGGTACCGATATCAGTACTCGGGTGGTTGCTTCCGCAACTCGTGGCCAATATCCCTTGTTAAGAGCTGAAAATATCGCCCGGGATTATCTGAAGAAATACTGCCTGAAAGGTGTCGGTGAAAACCAGGGCACCTTCAGGATTGACGCCAGACTGCGCCGCAAGGTGTCATTCCGCACGGCCAACCTGCAAGAAGACCTGTCTTCGGTCGGTATGTTTGACCTGATCATGTTGCGCAACGTTCTGATCTACTTCAATGTCGAGATCAAGAAGCGGGTCGTCGCGAATGTTCTGCGCCAGCTCAAGCCCGGCGGTTGCTTGATGGTGGGGCATTCAGAGAGCCTGCACGGCGTGACGGCTGCGGTCAAAGCGGTCACGCCGGCGACCTATATCAAGGAAGGGGGCTGACATGACCGTAGGGGGAAACAAGGTTTCGGTCCTGATCGTCGATGACTCGGCGGTTGTTCGTCAGGTGCTGACCGAAATGCTCGCCGCCGACCGCGCCATAGAGGTGATGGGTGCCGCGCCCGATCCATTGTTTGCGATGAAAAAGATGGAGACGCGCTGGCCTGACGTGATCGTGCTCGACATTGAGATGCCGCGCATGGATGGATTGACGTTTCTGCGCAAGATCATGTCCGAGCGGCCGACGCCGGTCGTGATCTGTTCAACGCTGACCCAAAAAGGCGCTGAGACGACCATGCAGGCACTGAGCGCGGGCGCGGTCAGCATTATCTCCAAGCCCCGGGCCGGGCTGAAAGGCTTTCTGCAGGACTCTGCCAACGATGTGGCTACTGCGGTCAAGGCAGCCGCGCGTGCGCGCATGAGCAAGATGAAGGCGGCGACGACAGCCGCCAGCGCGCCGGTTGAAACAGCCCATGTGGCCCCGATGCGCAGTTCAATGCTCAAGACGACCCAGCAGTTGGTTGCCATCGGCACCTCGACCGGTGGCACGCAAGCGTTGGAGGTCGTGCTGCGAGCTCTGCCATCGATGTGCCCGGGAATCGTGATCGTCCAGCACATGCCGGAAAAATTCACCGACATGTTTGCCCAGCGACTGAACGGGCTGTGCAAGATACAGGTGCGCGAGGCGCGCGATCGTGATCGGGTGCTTCCAGGTCTTGCCCTGATCGCACCGGGCGGTCGACACATGAAAATTGAGCGCAGTGGCGCCCACTACATCGCCCGGGTCTTTGACGGGCCGCCGGTCAATCGCCACAAACCATCGGTGGACGTGCTCTTTAAATCGGTGGCCGCGCAGGCTGGCAAGAATTCGGTCGGATTTATCCTTACAGGCATGGGCGATGATGGCGCACGGGGGCTGAAAATGATGCGTGACGCAGGAGCGCATACCGTGGCCCAGGACGAGAAGTCATCGATCGTGTTTGGCATGCCCAAAGAAGCCATTGCGCTGGGTGGTGCCGACAAAGTGATCGGCTTGGGCGAAGTTGCCGCTGAGATTATGCGCTCAGCAACCGTCGATCATCTCTGATTTATGCATCTTTTTGGCATAGATCAAATTGTCAGCGCTCATCGCATGGTAATTTCTCGCCCATTGCTGGTTTTTCAGGGTAGCCAACGTAGGGAGTCATACGGTGTCTTTTAAGAATCTAAAGATAGGAACCAAAATTCTGTCAGGCTTTGGCCTGATTCTTCTGATTGCGATCGTGATTGGTGTCATCGGGTTTACAGGCCTGCGCGGTGTTGGGGTTTCTTTTAACCAGGTGGCCGATCAGCGCCTGCCCGCAGTACGCGAACTCGGCGATGTGGAGTCCAATCTTTTACGCCTGATCAACGCCTACAGCTTGTTGCTGGATACCAATCAAACCAGGCAAGAGAGAGATCAGTTGATCGCCAATATTCAGTCTTACAGGGCGGATTATGCGGAAGCGCAGGAAGACTATCTCGAGCTTGAGCGCAGCCCTGAAGAACAGCGTCTGTATGACCGATTGGTCGCGGCGATGGATGAGCTTCGGGATATCAACCAGGAACAGGTCAATCCGGAACACCAGGAGTTTCTGGATCATGGTTTGATGCAGCCGATGGCTGTCAACCGTGATCTCGAACGGTTCATGAAAGACCATGCCGAGCTGCAGTCTGTCATTCTTGAATCCATCGAGTTGATGGAGCCGGTTGACGGCGGCAAAGATCCAACTGCTTGTAATTTTGGTCGCTGGCTGCCGGATTTCCGGACCAGTAACGAGCAGGTCATGACCGATGTGCGCGAGATCATGCCGGTTCACGATGCCTTCCATGCTGCCGTCCGACAAATTGACGAGGCCATCAGTGCGGGTAACCAGCAGGGAGCTTTCGATATCTATTTCGGACAGATGGATCCCGCGGCTCACGACGTGTTTGAGAATTTCAACCAGATCAACGATGAGGCCCAGGACGCGGTGCAAGCATTGGACGAGATGGCCGCGGTGCTGACCGGGCCGGCCAGAGAGGTTCAAAACAACGTGATGGATACGTTTGAGGAACTTCAGCAGTACATTCTTGCCGCCGCGGACCAGGACGGCATTGATGGTGACGCGGTCATCGCTCGAAGCAATACCATTAACTTTTCGGCCATGGTGCTGGGTGCCATCATTGCGGTAATACTCGGCCTGCTGATTACCCGCCAGATCACCGGTGGCATCAACCAGGGTGTGGGCATTGCCAAGCGCATCGCCGACGGCGATCTCACCGTCAAGGCCGATCGCGCGCTGCTGGATCAAAAAGACGAGGTGGGCGAGCTCGTCCAGGCCATGGACCGCATGGCCAGCAAGCTGCGTGAAATCATCGGTTCGGTGATTACCGGTGCTGACAACATCACCGCGGCCAGTGAGCAGACCTCGGCCACGGCGCAGTCTTTGAGCCAGGGTGCCAGCGAGCAGGCGGCCAGCGTGGAAGAAACAACCGCGTCGGTTGAAGAGATGTCGGCATCCATTGAACAGAACACCGAAAACGCCAAGGTAACCGACACCATGGCTTCCAAGGCAGCAACCGATGCTGGCGAAGGCGGTGAGGCTGTCCGCAAGACCGTTGAGGCCATGAAGTCGATTGCCGAGAAGATCTCGATCATTGACGACATTGCCTACCAGACCAATCTTCTGGCGCTGAATGCCGCCATTGAGGCAGCCCGTGCCGGCGAACATGGCAAAGGCTTTGCGGTAGTTGCCGCAGAGGTAAGAAAGCTGGCCGAACGCAGCCAGGTGGCTTCTCAGGAGATTGGCGAGGTCGCCAAGGGCAGTGTGAGTCTGGCCGAACGTGCCGGCGGGTTACTGGACGAAATTGTTCCGGCGATCCAGAAGACCTCGGATCTGGTCCAGGAGATCAGCGCCGCCTCCAGCGAGCAAAGCTCGGGTGCCAATCAGATCAATACGGCCATGGAGCAGCTCAACTCGATTACCCAGCAGTCGGCGTCCTCTTCAGAAGAGCTGGCATCAACGTCTGAGGAGATGAGCAGCCAGGCCCAGCAGCTGCAGCAGCTGGTGTCGTTCTTCAACATTGAAGGGGGATCAGGCCGGTCTGGTGGTGGTTTCTCGATGAAAAATAATCCGCCACCTCCCAAGGCACCTGAACCCACCAGTGAGGCTCGTCAATCCGGTGAATCGCAGGCCGATGATGAGTCAGGTTTCGTGCGCTTTTAGCCAGAGACACCCGCTCTGATCAATGAACCGGCCCTTTGTCGAAAGACACGGGGCCGGTTTTATTCAAAGATCCCGGGCAACGCGAAAACCAACTCGCATATCGGTGGCTGTCTCTCGGCCGGCCAGTCGGTAGGCTGAGCGCGCCATTTCCGGCGTGCTGCTCCACGAACCACCGCGAATAACCCGTTCTGGGCATCCTCTGTTGACCCAGGCAGAACCATCCGTGGGTGCGCGCACGAAGCTGTCGTGCCAGCAGTCTTCGACCCACTCCATCACATTGCCGGCCATGTCATGGAGACCGAAGGGGCTGGTCGGATAACTTGCTACGGGCGCCGGGCCCCAGAAGCCGTCATCGTAGCGCGGGAATGCCACGCTCCACTGCGATCCGTTGGGAGAAAGATCACTTTCTCCCGTGAGGTTTTCGATGGCTTCGGCAGGCGTATCGCTTCCCCACCAGTACTTGCTCTGGCTGCCCGCGCGCAGCGCAAACTCGAATTCGGCCTCTGTAGGCAGCCGGTAGTCCAGCCCGGTCCGTTCTGCGAGCCACTGCACGTAGGCCTGTGCGTCGCGCCAGGAGACATGAACGACCGGAAGCTCAGGGCTTGCATCGCGGCCCAGATAGTCGTGACGCCAATGGATGCCGCTGCGGCGACTCATCCTGCCGGTCCTGACCTCGTAGACCCGCGACCATCCCAGCTGTTCGGCGTCTGTGGTGTAGTCGCTTGCATCGACAAAGGCCCTGAATTCGGCCACGGTAGTTTCAGTCTTTGCCAGGGCAAAGCCTTGGGGCATGACGACGCGATGGCGCGGTCCTTCGTGGTCGGCACGGCCGTTCTCGCTGTCGGGCGAGCCCATCATGAACTGACCCGACGGAATCACCACCAGAGTCGGTCCAAGCTGTTCGGGATCACCACCCAGCGGATCACGCATTGTTTGACCTGGCCTGAAGCTGCCGTAGACGCGCGCGTAGGTCAATTCTCGCCGAAGGGCGCGTAGTCGCTCGCGTGGCAGTCCGATCGCGATCAGCTCGGTAATTTGATCTTCGGCGCCGTAATAGTCGCCCGTGCCGATCAACGCTCTAACCTGTTCTTCGGCGCGATTAAGATACTCTTCCCGCAGAGCCTGAATTTGGTCACGGGCAGTGAGCAAAGAGCCATCGCTGTCGTCTATGGTCTGTGCGCGCTCCAGCAATGTTTCGGCTGCGTCAAAGTCCAATTCGCCTGCGAGCAGCAGTGAAGCTTCCAGGGTTGCCTGGAAAACGGCTTGCAGGCCGCTGCGGACCTCCGGGTTGTCCGGATCCAGGTCAAGCGCCGCTCGATACAGGTCCATGGCGCTGCGGTCGGTGGGCGTGACCAGCCATCCGCGCGCGAGTGCTTGGTCGGCCTGGTTCAAAAGAGACTCGACCGCGTCCTTCGCCGCGGCGGTGGTTTCGACTTCCTGGGCTTGTGGCGCGTCCACTGTGTCGGGCTGGGTCTGCGCCGGGACGACGGTAGCGATCCCGACGAGCAAGCTCCAAAGCATGAGCGTGAGCAGATTATTCAGCATATGACCAAATCCAGGGGTTGCTCCAGACGACCTTGGGCGAACTATACCGCGGTCATAGCCATCAGGCTGATCAATGCTTATTTGAGCAAATTTTCAGGCGGGGCATATATTGTGTTGCTATCTATTTGTAGCCTGATATACTGGATTTAGATCAGCAACTTATAGTCAATAAATAAAGCAAAATCTGGAAGCAGATCAGCATGTTGACCCCCGAAATCAAGACCGCTTTGCGCTACTGCCCCAATTTGCCGACGCCGCCGGCGATCGCTATGCAGATAGTTGAATTGGCCCGCAATCCTGAAGTTGATCTGAGCGTTTTAGTCGATCTTCTCGCCCAAGATCCTGCCCTTGCTGCTCGGCTTATGCGGGCGAGCAACTCCTGCTTGTTTGCCCGACGCAGAAAAAGTGAAAGTCTCCGCCAGGCCATCGTCGTGATTGGACTGAACGCCACCATGACTTTGGCGCTGAGCTTTTCGCTGGCGAAGACGCTCACAGGTGGCGGTGACTCAGCTCAGGCCATTGCACGCAGTTGGCGCCGCGTTCTGATCGCGAGTTGCGCCGCCCGCTTGATCGGTGCCCGTCTACGTCGCTCTGACTGTGAAGAACTTGCCCTGGCAGCCCTTCTGCAAGACATTGGTATTCTTGCCCTGCGCGCAGCACTGACCGAAGACTATCAGCCTGTGCTCGAGCAGGCGCGTGACCATGATGAACTCATCCGGCTGGAGCGCGAAAGCCTGAAGACTGACCACGGCGAGGCCGGCAGCTGGCTGATGGCGCACTGGAAGCTGCCTGAAAAGCTGGTCAATGTGCCGGCGCGGGTCCATGATGCGGATTCAGAAGGTGAATCGTCTGAGCACGAGGCGTTCTACGCGATCGTAGCGGTTGCCGCGAAACTTGGTGATCTGCTGCTCGGCGAAGACACCGACCGCCTCACGATCGCTATGATGAGCGCGGCCGGTCAGCTCGAGGGGCTGGATCCGGATTTCATGGAGGGCATTCTTGACGAGTTGACCGAACAGCTGCCGGATATGGCAGCTTTGTACGACACCGAGATCATCTCCACTGAGTTACTGACAGGTATCGTCGTGCAGTCGCAACAAGTGCTGACAGATCGTGACTTGGTGGCTAAACGCGAAGCCTTCGATTATGAGCAGCGAGTGGCTCGGCAGGCGGCGGTTCGGGACACGCGCAATGGTGAAGAGGCGGGCACCGTCGAGTCAGCTTCCAAAGACCAGCTTGACGAGCGCCTGAATCTGGAATTTCAGCGTGCCACCAATCTGGGCCACCCTCTGTCACTTGCTTTTGTCAGGCTCGATGACTATGAAAAACTGATCGAGCAGCATGGGCCAAATGATGTAGCCAAAGTATTGCAGGCCCTTTCCAAGCGTCTTGCAGGTCTCGCGGGACAGCAGCAGCTGGTTTTCTCATCAGGGCGCGATGAGTTTGTCGTCCTGCTGTTGCGCTCGACCCGCGAACAGACCCGCGACGAACTTGAGCGTTTGCGAAGTGCCATTACCAAGGAAGAATTCCGCGACGCGGACGAACAACTCTTTAAAGTGACGATTTCCATTGGCATGGCCTGCCATATGGATGAAAGTCTGCTGTACGAGCGGGCAATCGAATTGCTGGGAGCTGCCGATCAGGCCCTGCGCGGTTTGGGTGATGAGTGCCCGAATAGCTTGACCATGGCCTGTTAGCCGAGGTCCCGGTTGGTACGAGCCCACAATCGCATGAAATCGTTGGGAGCGAGTGGTCGGCTAAAGAAATAACCCTGAACAAAATCGCACTGGCGTTCAGACAAAAACGCTAATTGTTCTGCTGTCTCCACACCCTCGGCCACCACCTGCACCCGCAGGTCACGAGCCATGCTGAGTACAGCGGAAACGATAGCCGCATCGTCGGAGTCGGTTTTGAGGTCGCGGATAAAAGACTTGTCGATCTTGAGGCGATCGACCCGGAATTGCTTGAGATAGCTGAGGCTTGAGTAGCCGGTCCCAAAGTCATCAATAGCCAGTCGAACGCCAAGAGGCCGCAGCTCGTCAAGAACCTCGCGCGCCTTGTCGAGGTCACTCATGATCACGTTTTCGGTGAGTTCAATTTCCAGATCAGGGCCGGACAGACTGGATTGGTCAAGGGCGCGCTGAATCGCGTGGCTCAGATTTCCGCGCCAGAATTGAACCGCGGAAACGTTCACGCAGACGTTCAGATTGGTCATGCCCAGCTCTCTCCATTTAGCCAGTTGTCGCAGGGCTGACTCGATCACCCACCGTCCAATCTCGACGATCTGTCCGCTTTGCTCGGCGACCGGGATGAACTGGTCAGGACCAACCCGTCCCAGGATTGGGCTGTTCCAGCGAAGCAGTACCTCCGCGGCGCATATCTGACCCGAATCCGGTTTCACGATAGGCTGGTACACCAGATCTAGCTCTTCATGTTCGAGAGCGGTCCGAAGATGGGTTTCCATGCTCAGGCGTTCGTAAGCGCGCTGGTTGAGTTCTTTGGTAAAGAATTCAAAAGTGGCGCGCCCGCGCTCCTTGGCGTGATACATGGCAGTGTCAGCGTTTCGTAACAATGTCTCGGGCTGTCTGCCGTCATGCGGATAAATGGCAACGCCGATACTGGGCGTGATCACCAGTTCATGGCCTTCGATTTTGAACATTTCCCGAAACTGTCGAATCAAGCTGCTCGCTTTCTGGGTGGCTGAATCAAAATTGGCGCCGGGCAGAACGATGACAAATTCGTCTCCGCCGACTCTGCTGATGGTGTCGTATTGCCGCAGGGTGTTGACAAGGCGCTGACTGACCGCAACCAGAAGCTGATCGCCAATGCCGTGCCCCAGGGAATCATTAACGGACTTGAAGCGATCGAGATCCATGAACATTACGGCTAAAGAATGGTTTCCTCGGCTGGCATGGGCAATGGCCTGGCCGATTCTGTCATGAAGCAGCGTCCGGTTCGGCAAACCCGTCAACTCATCGTAGTGGGCCAGGCGGTGGACGGCTTCTTCAGCCTGCTTGCGCTCGGTAATATCGGAGATCACGCCATCAAAGTGAGAAATGCTCCCGTCGGCATTTCGACTGGCCACCGCACTATTGATCGCGAAAAAATGCGAGCCATCCGGCCTGATGAATTCCACTTCCTGGTTGCGGTAGGCGCCGTTGTCGATCAGGAGTTGATGCAGCTGATCCCGCTGGCTGGGAGAGGCGTAAAGAATCGGGCCGGACTGGGCTCTCATTTCCTGGGTATCCGAGAATCCGAACATCGTGGCCAACGCCTGATTGATATAGACCAAACCCTGGCCCGGAACACCCCGGTAGATGCCCTCTGTGATGTTGCCTGTGACAGATTCCAGCAATTGTTCGCTATCGCGGTAGGCGCGGGTTGCCGCATCTGCAAGTTTTTCAGCCGCGCCGCGCGCTCTCAGAATTGAAAACAAGAGCGCACCAAGAAGAATTGCGCCGAGCCAGCCAGCTATAAGCAGCAAGAATTCAGTGAGATTTGAAGGCATCACTTTCTTGAACTCAAGATGAAACTGTTGCTCTCCTAAAACCAAAGTCTTGTTCGTTTGAATCACGCGTTCGCCTTGCAATGCATGAGCATTGATGCTGACCAGTGCTTGATCCGGGTCGACGGCGTCATAAAAGCGCACGGCCAGATCCGGATAAGACGCAATGTCAGCAAGCAGAGATTCAATAAAGACCGTCCCTCCAACCCATCCGCCTTGCTGCTCGTTTTGCGGCTTCACCCAGGCCAGCAAGGCGTATCCGTTCATGGGTGCCTCGGAATCACTGGACAGGTTCATAGCGCCGGAAATTTGTGGCTGACCGGTTTGCCGGGCGCGCTGGGCCGCCGGATTTGATTTTGGTCGCGCGCAGATATCAAGGCCCAGAGAGTTATGCAGAGGTCTGAGTGGTTCGGTGTAGACAATCGGACAGTAAATATCGCGCGCGCCAGCGGGCTGAAGCGAGAAATCAGTCATGCCTTCCGCTGAGACTCGGCGTTCAAGCGCCGGAAAAGCCGCTCCAGAAGTGCGCTCGGCCCAGAACATTTCAACCATGCCGTCGCGGGCGGCGGCGGTCGTTTCGACAAAATTTCGCCACTCTTCCCGAGTGACCTGTCGGCTGCTGGCAAATAGCGCCGCTGCTGCCTGAACCCGGCTCTGGTGCAAGCGAAAACGGCTTTCGAGCAGGTTCAGGGCTTGATCGGCCTGGCTCTCGAGGATTCGCAGTCGCGCCTGCTCATTGGCGTTAGCAAGCTGTTTGACACCGATCGAAGCCGTCCCCGCCACCGCGAGGCTTAACAGTAAAGCAAGTCCAATCTGAAAGCGTTGCCGCTGCAGGTTCAGACCGCGCATTGGCCAGAGCGTCCGATCATGACGCAATAGTAACGACAAAGCGAGTCCAAGGCGAATCGACAAAACGTCTGGAGGTACACTGAATCTGTTGAAGCTCGAACATCAAAGGTCCCGAATGTCCAATATGAGCATCCAGAAGCGATATCCGCGCTTTCACCTGGCGTTACCGGTGACTGACCTGACGACAACGCTTGAGTTTTACACCGAGACGTTGGGATGTCCTATCGGACGGCGAGACCGACGATGGGTTGATGTCGATTTTTTTGGGCACCAGTTGGTCCTTCACCAGGTCGAGGTGGATCAGCATCCTGCGGTATCGACCAATGCCGTTGATGGCCACTCTGTTCCGGCGAGTCATTTCGGGCCGATTCTGGAGTGGGATGACTTTCAGGCTTTAGCCGATCGACTGCGCGAAGCAGGCGTGGATTTTGTCATCGAACCTTACCTGCGATTCGAAGGTTTGCGAGGTGAACAGGCAACGATGTTCATTGCCGACCCCAGTGGTAACCATCTCGAATTCAAGGCTTTCAAAGACATCAGCATGTTGTTTGCAAAGGACATGATGGCCAGCGAGTCGTAAGACTTGCTGTAGCCTGTAGCCCTCACCATTTGGCCAGCTTCGCCTGGTGCCCAAGACTGTCTCAGGCTAATCTTCACGAAAACCGACATCGTCGGGGATATGGGCTGGTACCTCGGCGCGACGCGGCCTCATATGGACGTTTGCATGGCGCCGGCCAATCGCAACCAATATGCCCGCCGAGACAAACATCAGCAGTCCGTAGAGCGCGGCGGGCATGGCAATGTCGGCAGAGCCGAGCAGCGTAAGGGTGACAGTCAACCCGATGGTTGAATTCTTGATTCCCAGTTCCATGGCCAGCGTCAGGCCATCTGCGAATTCATGACCGGCCAGTCTGGCAATCCCGAAGCCGGTGGCGATACCGATAAGGTTGAGCGCGATGACCGAAGGGCCGGCCTCTAAAAGAAGCTCAAGCAGGTGATCGCGGGTCTGATACGCGATCAGAATAACGAGTGCGAACAGAACGAACATTCCGAAAGCGCTGACGATGCCTTCCAGCTTGCCGGCCAGCTGAGTTTTCCATGCCCGTAGGCCCATACCCAACATGACAGGCAGAAAGATGATCGCCATGAGCATCACAATGGTGTCGGCGATCGGTAAGTTCAGCGGCTCTTCCAGCGTCCGCTCAGTGAACAGGCCTATGGCCCAATTGGCGAAAAGCGGCAAAGTGATGACGGTGATCAGGCTGGCTCCGGCGGTCATCAGGATTGACAACGCCAGATTGCCCCGTCCAAGAAACGCAAAGACGTTGGAGGTGGTACCCCCCGGGCAGGCTGCGACGATGACAAGGCCTACGGCGATGGCGGGTGGCAGGTTGAGGAGCCAGGCCAGTGCGAATGCCGCAGCTGGCAGCAGAACGATCTGGGCGAGGGTGCCAAGAATCAAAGCACGCGGGTAGTCGACAACGTTGCGGAAATCTTTCAGCCTGAGGGTAAGGCCGACACCGATCATGAGGATGAACAATGAGATCGGCAGTCCGATCTGGATCAGGCTACTTCCGCCCAGCGAGTCGGCAAGAGTGGAATCGGCGGCAGTATTCACAGGCGATTCATCGCAAGAATTAGGTGAATATTGGCGGCGTTAGCTGATTTTTTCGACATCGTAGATCTGGATGGCATGCTCAAATCCTTTTGGCGTCACTGACATCATGTCCTTAATAGTGAGTCGGTCAGCGCAGGTCTGCCGAGTTGCTTCGGATATCAGGATCTGCCCACCCGAGGTATAAGACTCGATTCGGGCGGCCATATTGACGTTATGGCCGACAACGCCGTATTTGCTGCGCTTTTCAGAGCCGATGTTCCCGACAATGACCTCACCGGTATTGATGCCGATGCCGGTCGCGATTTCTGGAAAACCATTCGCCTGATTCTCTGCGTTGACCGCTTGCATGGCCGTCTGCATTTCACAGGCGCAGGCTACTGCCCTGAGCGCATGATCCTCCAGCGAGCGCGGCGCCCCAAACAGTACGAGTATGGCATCGCCGATGAACTCGTCGATGGTGCCGCCGTGGGTGATGATGACGTCAGTCATTTTTGACAGGTAATTGTTGACGACCTGCATGACTTCGTGCGGATCACGGTTGGTGGAAAATGAGGTAAAGCCGCGGATGTCGGCCATCAGAATACTGATTTCCCGTCGTTCTCCGCCCATGATCAGCGCCTCCGGAGATTCCAGAATTGTGTCAGCGATTTCATCGGTCAGATACCGGCCAAACACGCCC
>CAZIMY010000008.1:0-35107 GCA_964540315.1 uncultured Wenzhouxiangella sp. | reverse complement strand
GAGTGTTTCAGCCGTGCTCTCAGGGATCAAAGAGATTCGGCAGGCGATCGAAAGCGCCCGCGCGGCCCGCAAGCAAAGTGCCAGCGCAACGGTGCTCTTCGTTGATGAGGTTCATCGATTCAACAAGGCCCAGCAGGACGCCTTCTTACCGCACGTGGAAGACGGCACGATCTGTTTTATCGGCGCGACCACCGAAAACCCCTCGTTCGAACTCAACAACGCTTTGTTGTCTCGGGTGAGGACTTATGTTTTAAGGAGTCTGGAGACCGCTGCTATCGTGCAGATACTGAAATTCGCGCTCTCTGACCACCAGCGCGGCCTCGGACGACATGCACTGAACGTGAGCGATATTGTGCTTCAACAATTGGCTACAGCCGCTGATGGGGACGGGCGGCGCGCGCTGAACCTCCTCGAGCTTGCCGCTGATCTTGCCGAAGAAGACGATGATGGCAAGCGCATCGATGAACAAACCTTAAGTGATGTCACCAGTGAAAGCCTCCGGCGTTTCGACAAAGGCGGTGAACTCTTTTATGACCAGATTTCCGCATTGCATAAAGCTGTTCGGGGCTCTGATCCGGATGCGGCGCTGTACTGGCTTTCGCGAATGCTGGATGGTGGTTGCGATCGGATCTATATCGCTCGGCGCGTTGTGCGGATGGCCAGTGAAGATATCGGCATCGCCGACCCGCGGGCGCTGACGATTGCGCTTCAAGCCTGGGATGCCTTCGAGCGTTTGGGGTCGCCTGAAGGAGAGCTGGTGATCGCACAGGCGGTCGTTTACCTAGCCTGTGCCGCCAAAAGCAATGCGGTCTACACAGCCTTTCAAGAGGCCGCCCAAGACGCCCGTGAGCTCGGCACGCTGGAGGTGCCCTTGCATTTGCGCAACGCGCCGACGCGCTTGATGAAAGAGCTGAATTACGGCAAGGGGTACCGCTACGCTCACGATGAGGCCGACGGATTCGCTGCGGGTGAAAATTATTTTCCGAAAGGGATGAAGCCTCGCCGCTATTATCGGCCGGTCGAGCGGGGACTCGAAATCAAGGTCAAGGAAAAAATCGACTTGCTGCGCGCAGCCAACGCGAAGTTTCGCTGGAAACAGAAATAACACGGTGACCCTTCTGACGGCGAAGGAGTTCGGGCGCTGAGCGCTGAGAAAATGCCTGGCGCTATATGTAAGAAGCCGCTAATTTGATTGACCGTGTTGTTGTGATTAAAATCACGCGCTGCGGAGTGTTTTTGCTTCAATTCGCAATTTGCGTATAGTTATTCAGTTGCCCGTTGTGAACTGCTCGCCAGCTTTCGGCTTCCGGCGCGCGAGTCTCTTTTCAGGAAGCCCTTCGACCTTGAGGGACCCGATATGAAAATCAAAAACTTTTTTTTAGCCAGTGCTGTTGTGGCGTTGAGTGCAAGTCCGATGATCGCATCAGCCCAGGAGTCCGACAACTCCATACTGTCAATGACGCGTATCTATCTCGAGCCGCTGGCGGGAATGAGCTTCGGCGCCGCCATGAATGAATACATCGAGTGTTATGAGGAAAACGGCGGTGACAATAGCTGGACAGCCTGGCGTGATATGGAAAGCAGTGTCGTCTGGATTGTCTCCAACATGGACGGCTGGGCGGAGATGGACCAAGAACGCGGCGAAGCAGAAGGCGCTTGCTGGTCAATCCTTGTTGAGAAAATGCCAGCGTCTGTCATCAAGATGAAAACCGACTACGCAAGATACATGGCCGACTGGAGTGATCCTTCCGAGGACTTCAATGTTGTCCGTCTGCACCAGTTCATGGTGGATGAAGGCGACGACTTCCGCGAGACGGTGGGTGAGATGACCTCCATGCTTAAAGAGGCCGAGCATGAGCACGTTGGCGCCTGGTACGGAATGATTGGTAGCGATGCCGATGAGATTGATTATTTCCAGGTCTCCCAATACGAAAACTTTGCCGAGATCGACGCGGACCGGCCCAACTACAATTCAGTAATGGTTGAAGAAATCGGCGAGGAAAAGGCCGAAGAGATGTGGGATGAGTTATTCGATAGTGTGGCCGACTACGGTTACAAGACGGTGCTGCTGTCGCGCATGGAGGATTGGAGCTACGACCCTGGCGAAGAATAAGACCTCACGGTCTGATTCCAACCCAACGGCCCGGATTTCCGGGCCGTTTTCGTTTGAAGATTCCTCGGAAATTGCCGGCGTAGCAGGCTGGACCCACCTCGACAATGACGGGCAGATAGTCCGAAACCGCCGCTGGCTCAAAGCACTGTCGGTGGGGCATAATACTTTCCAGAGGGTATTCGAGGGGTCGGGCGCAGCTTGCCAAGTTCATGAATATTTCCGAGCGGCTGAACAATATTCTGCTGTCTTTTCGAGGCCGGTTGTCGAAACTGCCAATCTCCGTTAGAGCGGTCGGCTTCGCCACCGTCATTGCGTTCAGTGCTGTTGCTCTCACAGAGCAGTCAGGGATTTTGCAGCGCTTGGAACTGGATGTCTATGATGCGCTGGTGCGCTCGCTTCCTGATCAGGCTATGGATGATCGCCTTCTGATCGTCGCCGTTACCGAATCCGATACTGTTCGCTTCGGTAACCCGCTAAATGACGCGACTTTGGCGCAGGTGATTGAGGCCGTTCGCCGCGGGAATCCGCGGGCAATCGCGCTCGGTCTCTACCGTCATATTGAACACCCGCCCGGCACTGAGTTGTTATCCGAACAATTAAACGACGAAAGAGTGGTGGGGATGCGGTTTGTCGGCAGTGATACTGTCAACAGCCAGGTGCCGGCGCCGGTCGCCCTTCCCAGGGAACGGGTCGGGTTTGGTGATCTGGTGGTCGATCCCGATGGCGTTGTGCGCCGGGCCTTACTCTACGTTGGCGGAAACCCGGATCATTTCTCTTTTGCCTTGCGAACTGTTCTGGCTGGCTTCCCGAATTTGAGAGCCCAGTTTGGTGTGGCTGACGAGGCGATTTTCTTCGGCGATGCATCGATTCCGCGACTGAAAACGTTCTCGGGTGGTTATGCCCGAGCGGACCATCGCGGTTATCAGACCCTCCTGCGCTATCGGTCACGCCGCCCGCCAGCCGAAATCGTCCCGGTCGGCGATCTTTTGGATGGCCGTATGCGACCCGGTCTGATTGAAGATCGAATCGTGCTGATTGGAACAACCGATCTCAGCCTCGCTGACGAATTTTATACCCCCTACAGTGCGGCACTCGAGGGTCGTGACTTCACCATGACCTCGATTGTTGCTCATGCGCAGATGGTCAGCTACCTGCTGGATATTAGTTCTGGAGAAACGACGCCTTTTATCTTTCTGCCCCGGATAGGTGAGTGGGCATGGCTGTTTTTTTGGACGCTCACCGCGGCGTTGCTCAGTTGGCTGATGCGCAATCCTGTGTTGAGCCTGGTTTCGGTGTTGGTTGTTGCGCTGAGTGTGTTTCTGGTTGGCTGGATTGCCCTTTTGAATATGTTCTGGCCACCACAGATTGCGCCGGTGATGGCAGCATTTATTGCGTCTGCCATCGCAACCATCATGAAGTATCTCCACAAGAGCAGTCACGACAGTGTCACGGACCTGCCGGGCCGCCAGCCTTTCCTCAACCGTCTAGGCAAGGCATTGGGAAAGTTGCCTGCAACAGGCCCGATAGCCGTAGCGCTGCTGGATATCGATCGATTCCAGGTCATCAACAAAGCGATGGGACATGCGGCGGGAGACCGTCTGCTGGTCGTCATTTCAGAGCGCTTACGCGACTGGCTGGGTGGTGAAAGCAATATTGCCCGCGTTGCTGGCGATGAGTTCGCGATCCTGTTCCGGGGCATAGACGCCGAATCCATGGATGAAGAAATCCGAGCGATCCGTCAAATGCTCGCGGTTCCTGTGCAGCTTGAGAGTCGCACCGTAAGCATGAGTGTCAGCGTTGGCGTGGCTTTTGTCCCTCCTGACTCCCAGCCCCACCCGGAAGCACTGCTCCGGCATGCGCACACCGCGATGTATCGCGCGAAGGCTCGTAAAAACGTGCAGCTTGAAGTGTTCTCTCCCCACATGGGCGATGATGCGCTGAAGCGCCTGGACCTGGAGAGCGACCTGCTTGATGCTGCGCATCAACAGGAATTCTTTCTTGTCTATCAACCGGTGATCAACCTTCAGACGGGCGTTGTGTCCGGTTTTGAAGCGCTGATCCGCTGGCAAAACGAGCGGCGTGGGCTCGTGGGTCCGGACGATTTCATTCCGATTCTCGAGGAGACCGGCATGATCGTTTCAGTAGGAGAGTGGATACTGGAGACCGCATGCCAGCAGATTTCCAAATGGAGACAGGCGTTTCCGGATCTTGATCTTCAGGTCAACGTCAATCTCTCCGGCCGGCAAATCGATGAACCCGGGCTTGAAGCTGTGATTGAGGCAAATCTTGCGAGGCACCGGCTGCCGCCCGAGTCGCTCCAGCTGGAACTGACAGAAAGCATCATCATGCGTGACGTTGAATCCACCCAGCAACTGATGACTGCTTTCCGAGAGTTGGGCGTGGGCTTGGCAATCGACGATTTTGGAACTGGCTATTCTTCGCTGAGTTATCTACATCGTTTTCCGAGTGACACCTTGAAAATTGACAGGGCGTTCGTAGAGAACCTGACCCACAACGACGAGGATCGAAATATTGTCTACACCATCATCGCGCTTGGGCAGCGTTTGAAAATGACGCTGGTTGCCGAGGGTATTGAAACGGCGGAACAGGCAACGGCTCTTCGGGAAGCGGGCTGCCAGTTCGCGCAAGGGTATTTTTTCGCCAAACCGCTGGTCGCCGAAGACGCAACGAGATTGCTTGAGGAAGGCCGTCAATGGAGTTGATGGGGCGGTGCCAATGCTGACCCGCTCGGTAACTTCTTGTCGATGGAGAAGTCCGGCCGCGCCCCGCGATAGCTGCGGCGTTGAAATTGGCGCGCGTCACGAACCATCCAAATTGGTGCCGGGGGGCATCAAAATCATCCATAACCTATTGTTCCATAAAGCAATGGATTTCTGAAGTGTTGAATATGCCCCCATAAATACCCCCAGATTTTCCGGTAAAAGCAGTCACCGCCACCGATCACGGCAAGATCTGTGATGTCACTGATGCAAACGCGACAGGCGCCCTTCATCGTCGATGCATTGGACTCGATGCGGCAAGGACGACCCCCATCGCCAGGCCACGAGATTGCTGGCTTCTTCCGGCGCTCCAGGCGCGTAACTGGGCACCAGGATTCCGGCGACGCCATCGGCAACCAAACGCTCTGCCAGACGATGGCTGGGCGGGGTGATCGAGCGATCCAGCAGTTCTTCCCAAGCGCAGCCCAGGTCGCTATTGGTGACATTGGCGGCATCCCGAACCGATGGGTCACGGAGGTCAACGATGCGCTCGCAGTCCACCTCGTAGGCACATAGGGTCAGAGGCTGTGGCTTGAGCGGGAACGCCTGCTGCGCTTCTGCCCAGGCCGACTCGAAGTTCAACGACAAGTACAGGGCAGCGACGCCGACCGGATTGAAGCGCCCGCCATGTTGGCGTGCTCCCTCGCCGGATTCCGGATCCCAGGCCCATCTCGGGTCATGCGCACGAAACGCCTGGCCCCGGAACCGGAGTTCAGGTATAGCCACCGACCGCGACCCGGGACAGGTAATTGCGCACGGCTTCGCCGCGACCGGCCTTGACCAGATCCTCGGCGGTCAAGCCACCGAAGGAGGGCAGGGGTTGTGCGCGATACCATGCAAAGGCCGCCTGCACCGAGCCGCTCCACGGCAGAACGCGGTTGATGATCTCCACCACTTCGCCAAGACGGCGCTGGGTACGCACGGAGTGCAGTCGAGTTTTTTTGGAGACCGCGTCGCGCGGCAGGCCGGCGGCTGCGGCCAGTTCGGTCTTGGTGATGTGCAAGTAGCCGACGAGCTCATCAACGGCAAGAGAGCCATTGGGGGAATAGGTCTGCCCGAGAATGCTTGTGGTTCCGCTCATGCTGTGACCTCAATAAATGCCTTTTATTTGGGTGATTATATGCGCCATACATGAATGGCACAACTGAGATGCGGCACCTTAAACGCTTATTCGTCACTTTGGACGGATACGGTGGGAATCTACCCGCCTGCTGGCAATCTTGTGGTCGTCAGGGCTATAGCCAAGCTGAGATGGCTCTTGAATCGATGTGCAAGTTCGATTCCCGAGTGCGCTTGCTGTGAGAGGATAAAAAACGCTGCTTGGCACGGTAAACGACGACGTGCAAGCTATGGATAAAGCTTTTTATTGGTGCCGGGGGGGGGAATCGAACCCCCACTCTGTTTCCAGAACCGGATTTTGAATCCGGCGCGTCTACCAGTTCCGCCACCCCGGCCGGGGCAGTTTTTCAAGCCTCTATTCTAAGCCAACCAGTCCCTGACAGGTTGCTCGAAGCGCTGCGAGTCTACCAGAAAGGCATCGTGGCCTTCGATGGACGGAAGTGCCTCAAAGGTGACCTCCGAGCCGCTTGATTCCAGGGCGCCGGCCAGGTCGCGTTGCTGGTGGAGCGGAAACAGGATGTCGCTTTCAACGCCCATTACCAGTGCGTGGCCGGTAAAACAGCGGCGGAACAGGTTCTTGAGCGTTTCGTCGCTGTCACAGGCATCGAACAGGTCCATGGCGCGCGACAGGTACAGATAGCAGCAGGGATCGAACTGGCCGACAAATTTTCTGGCGTGGCTTTCCAGGTACGACTCGACGTCAAAACGCATGCCGAACAGGGTCGACGGAAAATAATCCTGGCGCTTGCGGCCGAACCGGCCTTGCCACTCTCCGGCGGATCGATAAGTGATCATCCCCAGCTTGCGCGCCAGGCGCATCCCTACTTCCGGCCATTCTTCGTCGCTGTAGTCGCCGTTGTGAAAGTTTCTGTCCGTAACAATGGCTTCGCGCTGCAGTGAGCGAATCGCAATGGCGAAGGGCGTGGCGGAGCAGGCCGTTGAGATCAGGCCCAAACGCGACGTGCTCCCTGGGTATTGCTTCAGCCAGGCCAGGGCAGTGAATCCGCCCATTGACGGGCCAATAGCGGCATGGAGCTTCGTGATGTTGAGGTGTTCGGTGACCAGGTGCGTTGCTCGGGCAATGTCCTCGATGGCCAACTCCGGGAAATTCAATCGCCATGGTTTGCCCGTTGCCGGATTGATGCTGGCCGGGCCGGTGGAACCTTTGCAAGAGCCAAGCGAGTTGGTGCAGATGACGAAGAAACGGTCCGTGTCCAGCGGTTTGCCCGGACCGATCATCCATTCCCACCAGCCGGGGTTCGGGTCAGTCACCGATGAGGCTGCATGCGCGCCCGGTGAGAGGCCGGTGAAGATCAGGATCGCGTTATCGCGCGCTTGATTGAGCGTGCCCCAGCTCTCCCAAGCAATTCGAATGCCGGGAAGCTCGCCGCCGCGGTACATCAAAAACGGTTCAGCGATATCCAGATAGTGCGTGGCGGGACCCATGTCCCCTTTATACCCGATTCGTCAAAAAAAAAGCCATGCCCCCGTTGTTTGGGGCATGGCAATCAAAGACACATTTGGCAATGTGCTTTTGGAGGAGACTGCTTCTAGAAGTGGAAGCCCAGACCGGCGGACAGCACCATGGGGTCGATGTCGGCCTTGATGCGGCTGACGACCTGACCAGCGTCGGTTTGGGTCTTGATGGTGGCGTCGGCTTCGATCTGAATGTAGCGGGCGCTGACGTTCAGGAACAGGTTGTCGCTGATGTAGTAGTCAGCACCGATCTGCAGCGCCAGCCCGAATGAATCGCTGATCGACAGGTCTGACGGGCCGCCCAGCGCACCGTCCAGCGTGGCAGTGGTGTCTTCGCTGAAAAAGGTCGTGTAGTTCACGCCAGCGCCGATATACGGCCGGAACGATGAACCTGGGGCAAAGTAGTACTGCAGGCTGACGGTGGGTGGCAGGTGTGAGGTCTCACCCAGCTTGCCTGCGCCGTCCAGCGCCGTGCCGGCGCCGTCAATGTCGTGCTTGAAGGGCCAGGCGGCAAGCACTTCGACGGCCACGCTGTCAGTGAACATGTAGCCCAACTCGATGATCGGACGGGTATTGTTGCCGACATCGATTTGATAGCCGGCCAGTTCGGTGCCGCCTACGACGAGATTATTGCTGTCGGTATCGGGACTGACATAGCCAAGGCCAACCCTGGCAAACAGCTCCCCGGCGTCATGGGCCATAACATTGGCTGACAAAAGACCGGCAACTGCGAGGGTTGATACGATACGAATGTTCATGACGCTCCTCTCTTCAGGGTGGTTGGGTGGGGTATATGAGATGAAGCTTACACAAGTGCTTTGGCTGGAAATTTGATCGCGATCAAAATTTGTGCATCTCAAGTGATTTTTTTTGTCAGCGCGCTTGCTAAGCTGCCCGCCCGTTTGATTTGTGGGTGACAAATGGCTCGACTAGGACTGATCTTTGGCGATCAGCTCAACGAGGATCATGCGGTCCTCCAGGTTCTGGATCGAACGCAAGATCAGCTGGTAATGGGTGAGCTGGCGGCGGAGGCCAGTTACGTGAATCACCACGGCCAAAAGATTGCGCTGATCTTTTCGGCTATGCGTCATGTCGCCGACGAGCTTGCCGAGCAAGGCTGGACGGTTACTTATCGCTGTTTTGACACCTCGAGTTCTGTTCAGACTTTTACCGATCTGGTTGAGCAGACGCTGAAGCAAGCTGATTTTGACGAGGTCGTCGTTAGCTGGCCCGGAGAGTGGCGCGTGCTCGAAGAGATTCGCGGTTGGGAAAAAAAGCTCGGCGTCGCTGTCACCATTCTGCCGGATAGCCGTTTCCTCAACCCGCTTGAAGAATTCGAGCGCTGGGCTGACGGCCGCAAGCAGCTGAGGATGGAGTTTTTCTATCGCGAAATGCGGCGCCGCACCGGACTGCTGATGGACAAGGACCAGCCAGTCGGGGGTCAATGGAATTTTGATGCCGATAACCGCAAACGTTGGCCAGGCGAGCCTCAGGCGGTTCATCCGATGCGCTTCAAGCATGACGAGACAACCCGAAAGGTACTCGAATTGGTCGCCTCTAAGCTCCCGCACTTCGGAGAGTTGGAAAACTTTGACTATCCGGTGACTCGCACCCAGGCTCGCCGCGCGCTGGCTCATTTCGTAGACCGCGCCTTACCTTATTTTGGGGATTTTCAGGATGCCTTGCCCGACGAGGAGGACTACCTCTTCCACAGCCGCCTATCCAGTAGCCTGAACCTGGGGCTGTTGACCCCCATGGAAGTCTGTCGGGCGGCGGAGCAGGCCTGGAAGGAGGACAAGGCGCCGCTCAACGCGGTCGAGGGGTTTATCCGGCAAGTCATAGGATGGCGCGAGTACATCCGCGGCATTTACTGGCTGAAGATGCCTGAGTACGCCGAACTCAACGACTTGAATAACGATCAGCCCTTGCCTGATTGGTACTGGAGCGGTAAAACCCGAATGCGCTGCTTGGCCCAGGCCATTGGTGCCACCCGGCGCAACGCTTACGCCCATCATATCCAGCGCCTGATGGTGACCGGCAACTTTGCCCTGATACTCGGGGTCGTCCCCAAAGAGATTTGCGAGTGGTATCTAGCCGTTTATGCGGACGCTTATGACTGGGTCGAGTTGCCCAACACGCTTGGAATGGTCATGCATGCTGACGGCGGTGTCTTGGCCTCAAAACCTTATGCGGCCAGCGGCAAGTACATCCAGCGCATGGGCGATCACTGCAAAAGCTGCTGCTACAAGGTGAGCGAGACGGTGGGGGAGGCGGCCTGTCCGTTCAACGCGCTTTACTGGGATTTTCTGATTCGACATCGCGAGCGATTTGAGTCCAATCCGCGCATGAAAATGATGTATCGCAACGTGGATAAGATGGACAATGATCGTCGCCAGGCAATCGAGGCGCGCGCCCGTTACATCTTCGAAAATATCGAAGCGCTTTAACGCAGAAAGATACCCGGATTTAGAGCGGATCTTTCAGCTGCGTCGTGCCGATCCCCTGTTCAGGCAGCAGAACAGGTATTCCTTCCTCTATCGCGTATACGACTTTGCCGTCGCGAGTGATCAACGCCGCCGAAAGCGGCTTTTCCACGGCCTGGTCATCGACAAACTGCACTTGTCCGGCTGTAATTGCCGCGTTGATTTTTTTCAGCTTTTCCCGGGACAGCGGCAGCAAAGGTTCGTGGCTGACCGGACAGCAGAGGATGTCGAGTAGATGATCAGGCATATTCATGGCCGTAGTTTACCCGAGCGGAGTCCAGCTTGGGGCAGGATCAAGCCCGGCCTGATACGATAAGCGGCTGTAGCGACTGGAAGCAGCCAGCATGAAACGAAGCCCGCAAGTCGGCGTGATCATGGGGTCGCAGAGCGACTGGGAAACCATGCGTCACACCAGCGATATTCTGAAGGAGCTTGACGTGGATCATGAGTGCAGGGTGATCTCGGCCCACCGCACGCCTGACCAGATGTTTCAGTATGCCGGGTCTGCGCGTGAGCGCGGTCTGAAAGTCATCATCGCCGGCGCGGGCGGAGCGGCTCATCTACCCGGCATGGTGGCGAGCAAGACGCCTCTGCCGGTGCTGGGTGTCCCCGTGCAGTCGCGCACGCTCAACGGTCTTGATTCCCTCATGTCCATCGCCCAGATGCCCGCTGGAATTCCGGTCGGGACGCTGGCGATTGGCAAAGCCGGTGCCAAGAACGCTGCTTTGCTGGCCGCCGCCATACTGGCCGTGCACGACGAGGTCCTGGCGGCCCGCTACCAGGCGTGGCGCGAGTGGCAGACCGACGAGGTATTGTCCAAGCCCATCCCGGGGAGCTGAAACCAGTGCACGTCGGGGTGATTGGTGGGGGCCAGCTTGCCCGTATGCTGGCCGAGGCCGGCGGCCCGCTGGGTTTGTCTTTCAGCTTTCTTGATCCTGCTGACGATGCCTGTGCCCGGGATCTCGGCGTCTTGCACGTCGGGCCTTGGGATGATGAAAAAGGTCTTGCGGCGTTGGCACGTTGCCAGCGAGTCACGGCGGATTTCGAAAACGTGCCGGCCCAGGTGCTCCATGACCTGGCCGAGCAGGTTACTGTCCGACCACCGGCGAGAGCCTTTGCCGCAGCCCAGGACCGATGGACCGAAAAACAGCTTCTCCGTGACCTGGGCATTGCCATCGCGCCGGTGGCTGAAGTATCAAGCCGCCCGGACCTTCTGGCAGCCGTTGACCGCATCGGCCTGCCGGCGGTCCTGAAGACCCGGCGCTTGGGCTACGACGGCAAAGGTCAGGCAGTGCTCCGAACACGGGAGGATCTTGAACCCGCCTGGCAGGCACTGGAAGGCCATGCTCTGATCCTCGAAGGCTGGGTTGATTTTGATTTTGAGTGCGCGCAGACCGCTGTTCGATCGGCCTCCGGCGAAGTCCGCTGCTATCCGCTCAGCCGCACGGTCCACAAAGACGGCATTCTGCGTCTGGCGACATCATCGCCCGGCGTGCCGGATGCCCTCGCTGAGAGCGCCCGACGGGCCGTCATCGATTTGATGGAGTCCCTGGACTACGTCGGCAGTCTGACCCTGGAGCTCTTTGCGACGGGCTCGGAGCTGATCGCCAACGAGTTCGCGCCACGCCCGCACAACTCGGCGCACTGGACGATCGAGGGATCGGTCACCTCTCAGTTCGAGAACCATCTACGCGCGGTTTGCGATCTGCCTTTGGGTGATACAGCTTCGCGTGGTCTGGCGGTCATGTTCAACTGGCTGGGTGAGATGCCGGCGCGGGATCGGCTACTCGAGGTGCCGGGTCTTGCCTGGCACGACTACCACAAGCAGCCCAGAGTCGGTCGCAAGGTGGGGCATGCAACGCTTGTCGCCCAGGATCGCTCATCGTTGAGTGAAGCGCTTTCGGCTTTGCAAGCGCTGCTGGATTCGGAAACCGCTGGCTTGCTGGGGTCAATCCGGATAGACGGTTGATGGCTTGGCGAATTTCTCGCGCACCAGTTTGGCGATGGTGCCGACGATTTGGTCGATTTGGGCGTCATCAATGATCAAAGGTGGTAGCAGCCGGATCACGCTGCCGCGGGTGACGTTGATGATCAGGCCGAGTTTCATCGCCTTGTCTTTGAGTTCGCCAGCGGCTTGTGCCAGCTCAATCCCGACCATCAAGCCGCGTCCGCGAATGTCGACCACGCCTTCTACATCGCGCAGGGCTTCTTCCAGCCCATTCATAAGACGCTTGCCGGCGCGCTCGGCTTGGGCAGGAATATTCTCTTCGGCCATGATGTCGAGCACTTCAAGAGCAACTCGACAGGCAAGCGGGTTGCCACCGAAAGTGGTGCCGTGGGAGCCGGGAGGGAGCAGAGCAGCCACCGCCTCGCGCGCCAGGCAGGCACCGATTGGAACGCCGTTACCCAGGGCCTTGGCTACGGTGATGACGTCGGGCAACACGCCCTGTTCGTGCTGGAAAGCAAACCAGCGCCCCGTCCGGGCCATACCCGACTGAATTTCGTCAAGAATCAACAGCGACTGATGCCGATCGCAGAGAGCCCTGAGCGTTGACAAATAGCCCGCTGG
Organism: uncultured Wenzhouxiangella sp.; assembly: GCA_964540315.1. Classification (GTDB taxonomy): domain Bacteria; phylum Pseudomonadota; class Gammaproteobacteria; order Xanthomonadales; family Wenzhouxiangellaceae; genus Wenzhouxiangella. The sequence continues at coordinate 22,567 of CAZIMY010000008.1, read as the reverse complement.
CGCTACGCGAACGCCGCCTTCGCCCTGAATGGGCTCAACAAGGGCCGCAACCAGATTGGGATGAGCAGCAAAGGCTTCCCTTGCGGCCTGCTCATCGCCGTAGGGCACGCGGACAAAACCGTCGACCAACGGACCGAAGCCGGCCTGAATAGCGGCATTGCCGGAAGCGCTGAGCGCGGCCAGCGTGCGGCCGTGGAAGCTATCGGTGGCGACCAGTACCGCGGGATGTTTGATTTGCCGTTGGTGGGCGTGGCGGCGGGCAAGCTTGAGGGCGCACTCTATGGCTTCTGCGCCCGAATTGGCGATGAAGGCACGATCCAGGCCGCTGATGGCGGCAAGGCGGTCGGCGAGTTGTTCCTGCTCCGGAATGTGGACAACATTGGCGGTGTGGATCAAGCGAGCGGCCTGATCTGCCAGGGCCGAAGCGATCCTGGGGTGAGCATGCCCCAGGCTGCACACCGCGATACCGCTCAGGGCGTCCAGATATCGCCGATTTTGATCGTCATAAAGCCATGCCCCCTCTCCCCGGACAAGAGAGATCGGCATTCGGACATAGGTATCAAAGAGATGGGTCATGGCGGCCATCGCGTCAACGGATGGCCGCCATTGTATGCCCGGCTGGCGTTAAGGTCAGCCCAGATTGCTGTTGGCAAAATCCCAGTTGGCGAGGTTCCAGAACGCTTCAAGATATTTCGGGCGCGCATTACGATAATCAACGTAGTAGGCGTGTTCCCAAACATCGCAGGTCAGCAGTGGTTTGGCTTCACCGGTCAGCGGCGTGTCGGCGTCGTCGGTATTGACAATCTCGAGGCTGCCATCCGGGTTCTGAACCAGCCAGGTCCAGCCTGAGCCGAAATTGCCCACCGCACTGGCGTTGAATTTCTCAACGAAGGCGTCGAAAGATCCGAAGTCGCGATCGATCAATTCAGCGATCTTTCCCGAGGGAGCGCCGCCGCCGTTGGGGCTCAGGCTGTGCCAATAGAACGTATGGTTCCACACCTGAGCGGCATTGTTGAACAACCCGCCGTCGGCTGACCGAATGATGTCCTCGAGCGAGTGGTTGGCTTTGTCGGTGCCTTCGACCAGGCCGTTGAGTTTGTCAACGTAGGTTTGATGATGTTTGCCGTAATGATATTCCAGCGTTTCAGCCGAGATATGCGGTTCCAGCGCGCTTTTGGCGTAGGGCAGTTCGGGAAGGGAAAAAGCCATGTTCAACTCCTCAAAGAATGTTCGTTGATAAATCAGTCAGACGCTATGACGTGGGGGCGTTAGCGATCACATTTCAAGGTAACAGCCTGCCGTCAAGGCATTGATAGGTCACTCCAGCTCCTGCAGGTGGCGCCAGCGGTTGACGATATTGCAAAACAAGCTGGCCGTGCGCTCAGTGTCGTAGGCGGCCGAGTGGGCTCGGTCGCTGCTCCAGTCAAGCCCGGCTGCGGTTACCGCGCGCGCCAAAACGGTCTGACCATAGGCAAGGCCGCCCAGCGTTGCGGTATCAAAGCAGCTGAACGGGTGGAAGGGGTTGCGCTTGTAGCCAATCCGGGCAATGGCCGCATTGAGAAACGACAGATCAAAGTGGGCGTTGTGGCCGACCAGAACCGCGCGCTTGCAGCCGGTATCACGCAGGGTCTGGCGAACGGGCTTGAGCAATGATCGCAGTCCGGTCTCCTCGTCAACCGAGGGCCTCAAGGGGTGATCGGGGCGAATGCCGTTGAATTCCAGGGCGGCCTGTTCGATATTGGCGCCCGGAAACGGGTCGATATGGCGCACTTGAACCGGCTCAGGATGCAGCCAGCCGTCGTCGTCCATCGCGATAACGCAGATGGCCAGTTCCAGCAGGGCGTCGGTTGCGGGATTGAAGCCGCCGGTTTCCACATCCACCACAACTGGGAGGAAGCCGCGGAAACGCTGTGAGATGGAATTCATGCAGGAATCAGGTGACGGAAGCGATACATCGTCGTATGGTATCGGCTTCATGCACTCGACAAGGTGACAGGATGCGATTTTTCTTGCAGCTGATGCTCGGCTTGGTTTTGGCAGTCTTTGCGGCGGACAAAGCGCCGGCGCAGGTGCTTTGGTCGGTTCAGGGGCCTTCAGGACAGCAGAACTGGCTGATAGGCACGGTGCACAGCGAGGATCCACGGCTGCTCGAGTTTCCTGAAGTCTTGCTTGAAAGCCTGGCCGACGCTGACCGTCTGGCTCTGGAGTTGGCGCCCGATGCGACCATGCTGGCCATTCTCAATCAGGCCATGCGCTATCCAGAGCCCAAGCTTGACCAGGTGCTTGACCCCGCCCGCTATGCAAAGCTGGTTGAGATTCTTGAAACCCATTACGGTATGGGAGAACCGGTGGTGAAGGGTTTGCGTCCCTGGGCTGCGGCGATGACCATTGCCATTCCGCCGCCGCAGACCGGTCTGTTCATGGATTTAGCCCTGTCGATTCGCGCGCAAGGTTTGGGGCTGGACGTTGTATCGCTGGAGCGGATCGAGGAGCAGCTGGCCTTCCTCGCCGATCTGCCCGAAAAGCTGCAGTTGTCGATGCTGGAGCAGGCCATCGTTGACTTCCCGCGCCAGGAGGAGATGTTCGAAGAGCTGATATCAACCTATCTTGCGGGAGATCTTGACCGACTCGAAGCGGTGGCTGAGGAACAAATGGAGGGGATGGCGCCTGAACTGCGAGAGCACTTCAAGCGCGTCGGCATGATCGAGCGCAACCACACCATGGTCAAGCGCGCCATGCCCTGGCTTGAGGAAGGGGGGCTGATGATCGCGGTCGGCGCGCTCCATCTGCCGGGACAGGAGGGTTTGATTGAACTGCTGCGCGCCGAGGGGATGACGGTCGAGCCGCTGCTGGGGCCCTATGCCTCGGACATCTGAAGGGTTTTCTTGCGGCCCGGCCAGCGGCAAAGATCAAGCACTGGGCATAGAGAACACGAGGGCTTTCTGGCCTTGCAGGTGTAGCGGCCGTGCAGAATAAGCCAGTGATGAGCGTTGAGCAGATAGGGTTCCGGGACGCGCTTGAGCAGGGCTTTTTCAACCGCCAGCACGGTTTTTCCGGGCGCCAGACCCGTTCTGTTCGAGACGCGGAATATGTGGGTATCGACCGCCATGGTGGGCTGACCGAAGGCGGTGTTCAGGATGACGTTGGCGGTTTTTCGACCCACGCCGGGCAGCGCTTCAAGCGCTTCCCTGTCCTGCGGTACCTGACTTTGGTGTTTCTCGACAAGTATTCGGCAGGCGGCGATGACGTTTTTGGCCTTGCTGTTGAACAAGCCGATGGTCTTGATGAAGTCTTTCAGACCATCTTCGCCTAGAGCCAGAACGGTTTCCGGGGTGTTGGCGACTGGAAACAGCCGGGCGGTTGCTTTGTTGACGCCGACATCGGTTGCCTGCGCGGACAGGGTGACGGCGACAAGCAGCTCGAACGGCGTTGACCAGACCAGCTCGGTTTTGGGGTTTGGATTAATCTCGGCCAGCCGCTGGAAGAAAACAGCGCGGTCGGCGGCGTTCATGGCGGGCATTGGCGGCCAGGCAAGCGCAAAATCGACGGGCTGCCAAGGATAGCACCGCCGGCGACGATATACTGCAGGGGCATTTTTTGACGGGGCCGTATTTGACTGATGTCCAGCCCGCTTATTCAGGCACTGCAAGACCCCAGCCGCTATCCGCATGCCGTGTGTTCGGTCGAGTTGATCGAAACCCACATTTCTTGGGTTTTGCTCGCCGGGGAATACGCCTACAAGATCAAGAAGCCTGTGGATTTCGGGTTTCTTGATTTTTCGGAGTTATCCCGACGTAGGCATTACTGCGAAGAGGAAATTCGCCTGAACCGGCGCACTGCACCGGGCTTGTATCTGGATGTGGTGACCCTGAGCGGCTCGCCCGAATGCCCGGGCTTTGAGGATGGTTCTGATGCGCTGGAATATGCTGTGCGCATGCGCCGCTTCGACCCGATGCAGGGTTTCGACCGCTTGCTGGAGCGCGGCGAACTTGTGGCCGAGTACGTCGAGTCATTGGGCGAGGCCCTGGCCGATCTGCATGAAGTGGCCGCCAAGGCGCCGGCGGACTCAAGCTGGGGCAGCCCGGACGAGGTGATCGGCCCAATGCGCGATAACTTCAAGGATCTGCACAAGCTCCTGCCGGGCGATCACCGGCTGGCGAGGCTTGATGCTCTGGCCGAGTGGACTGAAGCCCGCTTTGCCGACCTGGTGGATGTGATTGCCGAACGCCGTCAGCAGGGTTTTGTCCGCGAGTGCCATGGTGATGTGCATCTCGGGAACGTCGCGCTGGTCGACGGAAAGGCCATGCTGTTTGACTGCATTGAATTCAGCCCCGATCTGCGCTGGACCGATGTCATGGCCGACTTGGCGTTTGTGGTCATGGACTTGCGCGAGCATAAGGCGGATGGTCATGCATGGCGCCTGCTGGATCGCTACCTGGCGAAGACGGGCGATTACGAAGGCTTGGCGCTGCTTGATTTTTACGTCATATATCGGGCCATGGTCCGAGCCAAGGTCGCCGCACTCGGCCTGAAAGGTGATTCGGAGGGTAACGCCCGGATTCTGTCGGATATCGACCGATACCTGGCGCTAGCCGGGCGTGTTGCTGCCGAACAGAGGGCGGCGATTGTGCTTGCCTGCGGCGTTTCGGGCAGCGGCAAAAGCCACCTGGCAAAAGCGTTGCTGCCGGATGTCGGGTTGATCAGGCTGCGCTCGGACGTCGAGCGCAAGCGTTTGTTTGGTTTGGGCGAGTTTGATAGCTCGGGTTCTGCGGTTGGAACGGGCATCTACGCCCAGCAAGCCTCGGCGCGGACCTATCAACGATTGCTGGCCTTGGCCGAAAGCGTGACCAACGCAGGCTTGCCGGTATTCGTGGATGCGACATTTTTGAGTGAGGCACAGCGCGTTCAGTTCCGGGACTTGGCTCGATCCAGGGACGTAGGCTTTGGTGTGATGGTTTGCACAGCCGATGAGAAGATCCTTTACCAGCGGGTGACTCGAAGAGCGGCCAGCAAAAGTGATCCTTCGGAAGCTGACGCTCGCGTGCTGGCCAAACAGCTTGAGTGCTTTGAGATGCCCGCCCGTGAAGATGCAGATGCGGTGGTCATTGACACGGCTGCCGCCGATAGCATGGAACGCGCGCGCCGGTGGCTTAAACGCAAGATTCCTCAATAAGCGAGTCAATTGTCGCTGGCCGAGCGCTCGCTCGCGTGGGATCCTCGCACCAGGCGCTGGCGCAGCGCAATCATCAGGCCCAGACCGATGAAGGCTCCGGGCGGCAGCATGGCAAGGAGCAGACCAAATCCTTCCGGCATGATCTGCAGCGTCAGACCGGAAGCCCACGCGCCAAGCAGAAGGTGGGCATCGGCAAACAGCGTGCCCTGTCCAATGAGTTCCCGCCCGGCACCCAAGGCAAAAAGTACGACCGCAAAGCCCAGGCCCTGGGCCATTCCGTCGTGGATGGCGGCAAGCGGCGGCTGACGGGAGGCAAAGGCCTCGGCCCGGGCCAGTATGGTGCAGTTGGTGACAATCAGCGGCACAAAGATGCCGAGCGTTCGGCTGAGTTCGTGCAGCCAGGCCTGCAGCGACAAATCGATGATCGTCACCAGGGTGGCGATAATCAAGACAAAAGCCGGTATGCGAACTTCCGCAGCGAGCCCGCCTCGTAGCAACGACACCGCCAGGTTGGAACTCACGAGGACCAGCAGCGTTGCCACACCCAGTCCCAGGCCATTCACTGCGGTATTGGTGACCGCCAGCAGAGGGCACAAGCCCAGCAGCTGGACCAGCCCGGGATTGTTATGCCACAGCCCGTTGCGCCAGATGGATTGAACCTCTGATCTTTCGGGGGAGTGAATGACGGGCTGGACTGCAGACATCGGAAATGATTCTAGCGCGCGGTGACTGAGCGGCGAGGCTAAAATAAAGTCTTGACGTCATAACGGCAATTGCTTTGGGGATATTGGCCATGCAAATCGGTACCACGCTTACCAACTACATCATCGAAAATCAGCGACATATTCGCGCCAGCGGGGAATTCACAGGCTTGCTCAATGACGTGATGGTCGCTTGCAAGAAGATCGCTGACCTGGTCAACAAGGGAGATTTGGTCAACGTCCTCGGCAGTGCCGAATCTGAAAATATCCAGGGCGAAACGCAGAAAAAGCTCGATGTGATCGCCAACGATCTGATGATCGATGCCCTGCAGCATAACGGCCACATCGCCGCGCTGGCTTCAGAAGAGATGTCTGATATCTACAACCTGCCGCCCGGCAAACTGCGCGGCAGTTATCTGTTGCTGTGTGATCCACTTGATGGTTCGTCGAATATCGACGTCAACGTCTCGGTGGGCACCATCTTCTCCATTCTCCGGGCGGCCACGCCAGACCGGGAGCCGGAAGTTGAGGACTTTTTGCGCCCGGGCGTTGAGCAGGTGGCGGCCGGCTACTGCCTGTATGGGCCCTCGACACAGCTGGTCCTGACCACGGGGCAGGGCGTGACCATGTTCACCCTTGATCGGGCATTGGGCGAGTTTCTACTGACGCGCGAAGACATTGCCATTCCCACCGAATGCAGAGAGTTTGCCGTCAACACCTCGAACCAGCGATTCTGGGAGGCGCCTGTCGCCCGCTATATCGAGGAGTGTCTGCAGGGCGCGCAAGGGCCTTGTGGAAAGGATTTCAATATGCGCTGGGTTGCCTCCATGGTTGCCGAGGTGCACCGTATTCTGGTCAGGGGCGGCATCTTTCTCTACCCGTCGGACCGCAGGTTGGCGGCAGCCGGCAAGGACGGCAAGCTGCGTTTGATGTACGAAGCCAATCCGATGGCGATGATCGTCGAGCAGGCCGGCGGGATGGCATCGACGGGCCGTCAGCGAATCATGGATCTGCAGCCCGTCGATCTCCACCAGCGTGTGCCGGTCATCCTCGGATCTCGCTCGGAGGTTGAGCGAGCGGTGGGCTACCACCTCGAATCCCGGGCATCGGTCGCCTGAGGGGCGCAGATCACGAATTCAAAGCTCGTCCGCAGAACGCCACAGTTGCTCCGGTTCGGCGTTTTCGAGGCCTTGCAGGGCCGCGTGCACGGCGTCGATGACAGCAGCGGAGGTGATGGTTGCGCTGGTCAGCGTATCGAAGTCACCGCCGCGCCGATCAGGGGCCCAGGAGCTGCTGGATGTGTTGGCCAGGCTCCGGCCGGCAAATCCGGTGATCCAGTCGTTCCTTTCAATTTCGATCTTGTCGCCAAGGCCGGGGGTTTCGCGATGAGCGAGAACGCGGGATGCAATGACTTCTCCGCTGGGATTAACGGCGACCAGCATGCGAATGTCGCCGCTGTAACCGCGTGATGTGACCAGGTCGACAATGGCTGCTACCGGCTGGCCGTCCAAGCGCGCCCGATAGATGCGGGCGGGTGCCTCCAGCCCCGGCAGGCTCAGACCGATATCGTCATTGATCAGGTCGTTGTCGAATCGCAAGTCAGGCAGCATCGCGGTCAGCGTGGCTTCTGCCCGTGCGTCCCTGGACTGCTGAATGCGGTCACGCGTGAGTCGGTCCACGCCGGCCAGCGCGATGGCGGCCACCAGGCCGATGACGGTCAGCGTGATGGCTGCCCTGTATCGGTGCGTTTCCATCAACGGCTATGGCCATAGACGCGCGGTGGCGTGTAGCGGTCGATCAGCGGGACCATCATGTTCATCAGCAAGATGGCGAAAGCGAACCCTTCGGGAAACCCGCCCCAGTGGCGGATCGCCAGGGTCAGCAACGCGACGCCGAGACCGAAAATCAGCTTCCCGCGTGGCGTCGCCGAGCCAGATACCGGGTCAGTAGCAATGAAAAAAGCGCCAAACAGCAGACCACCCGAAAACAGCTGGAAAACCGGGCTGGGGTTCAGGTCGGGCGAAATCAGCCACAGCGGCAGGGTCACAATGATGACGCCCAAGAGGGTGGCCACCGGGACATGCCAGCTAATGACGCGTTGCCAGAGGAGCCAGGTTCCGCCGAGCAGTATTGCCAGGTTGATGACATCCCAGCCTTTACCGGAAAGGGTTCCAAATATCGGGCTGGTCACGATCTCCGGGATCAGCAGCTGATTTTGCAGACCGGTGCGCATGAGATCCAGTGGCGTGGCTGCGGTGATCGCATCCAGGCCCATGGCATTCGGCGCCTGGCCCCCGATGATGGTCAGGAACGACTCGCTCAGGCCGGCGGGACTGTCGACGATGCCCAGAGGCGCCAGCCACTGACTGAACTCGGTTGGAAAGGCGATGATCACAACGGCCAGTCCCACCATGGCCGGATTGAAAAGGTTGTAGCCAAGCCCGCCGAACAGATGCTTGGCGACCACGACGGCAAAAAGCATGCCGGTGGCGTTCACCCACCAAGGCACCAACGGAGGTAGGCAGAAGGCGAACAGAACGGCGGTCACCAGGACGCTGCCGTCGGTCAAGAACGGCGCCAGGCGTCGGCCGCGCCAGCGCAGCATGAGCGCTTCATAGACGATGCCGAGGGTGCAGGCCAGGCAGATCTGAACGATCAGGCCCCAGCCAAAAAACCACAGGTGCGCGATCACTGCGGGGACGAGCGCCAGCAATACCTTGCCCATCAAGGTGTTGACGCGCTGAACCGGCGGCAGATGAGGGGCGCCTTGGACAGAGAGTGACACGATATCTCTCAGGCCGGCGGTTTCTTCTTGCCCCTGGCGCGGGCGATGGCTGCCTGAATCTCGTCTTCGGCTGCCGCCTTCTCATCGAGTCGCCGGGCGCGGGCGCGACGCCGGGCCTCGCGTTCGGCCTGCTCGCGCGCCAGTCTGATCTGTCGTGCCTCGTGTCGCCGCTTGGCCAGAGCAGCCCGCCGCTGGTCAAGGTCCTGCAGGCGCAGCTGGCCCTTGGCATGGCGATAGGCATCAACAAGCGGTAGATGGCTGGGGCAGACTTGCGCGCAGCAGCCGCATTCGATGCAGTCAAAAACGGCCTGATCTCTGGCGTGCTCGTAGCGTTTGCCCTCGATCGCACGGAAAAGCATCTGGGGAAGGAGGCTGGCCGGACAGACCTCCACGCAAGCCCCGCAGTTGATGCATGGCAACACCACATTTTTTGAATGCTGTTCTGGACTGTCGAGTACGAGCAGGCAATTACTCCCCTTGGTGATGACGAACTGATCGTTGTCCATGGCCGTGCCAGTCATGGGTCCGCCATGGATCAGACGTCTGCTGGTCGTGCTGTAACCGCCCGCCTGTTTGATCAGCCATTCGGCCGGTGTGCCAATCGGGGTAACGAAGTTGCCCGGGCGTTTGACGCCGGGACCGGTCACCGTCACGACGCGCTCGGTCAGGGGCTGGCCGCGCTCGACGGCGTCAAATGCAGCAGAGGCCGTGGCCACACTATGGCAGAGCAGGCCAAGATCCTGCGGGAGCCCGTCGTGAGGGACTTCCAGGCCAGTCAATGTCTGAATCAGTTGGCGTTCTCCGCCCTGCGGATAGACAGTCGGTACATTGACCACCTCAAATCTCTCGTCAAGACCAAGTCCGGCTGCTGCCTGCGCGAGGCTGGCGGCGGTCATGTCCATGGGATCTTCCACCGCCAGTATGATTTTGTGAGCGCCCGCTGCGGCGGCCAGTATCAGTCCGCCGATCACGATCTCGCCGGGACGAATCCGCATGAGGCTCTCGTCGCAGGCAATCCAGGGTTCACATTCAGCACCGTTGAGAATCAGGGTGTCGATGCCGGACCAGTGTCCGCGGAGCTTGGCGGCCGTCGGAAACATGGCGCCACCCATCCCTGAAAGCCCCATCTGGCGCAGATGATCGATCAGTATGGACGGGTTTGCGTCCCGCCATGCCGGCAGCGCTTTGGGTGCCACCGGTGCGCGCCCGGCCCCCGGCTCGATTTCTATACAGCGGCGCTGACTGCCCGGTGGGTGGACGGCGGGACGACGGGTTACCCCAATCATTGTCCCCGCGCAAGGTGCGTGCGCTGGGACCTGGAAATCGTCTGTGGCTGTCGTCAGCGGCTGACCCGCAGCGAGCGCTTCTCCCGGCTGGACCAGGATCGTTCCCGTGTCGCCCTGGTGTTGACCAATCGGTACGAAGAGGCGATCCGGCAGCGGGCAGGGACTCACCGGGGCATCCAGCGACACGTGTTTGTGGTGAGGCAGAGCCAAGCCGCCCGGGAACGAGTGAAGGTTGCGCGCCATGGTGGCTCAGGCCGCGAGTATGCGAATGGGGATTGACGGTACCTGGGGTCGAGGTCGTTCGACCAGGTCGATGCAGTCAACCGGGCAGGGCGGCAGGCACAGTTCGCAGCCTGTGCATTCAGACTCGATCACGGTGTGCATCTGACGTGCAGCACCGAGAATGGCATCGACCGGGCACGCCTGGATGCACAGGGTGCAGCCGATACAGCGGTCTTCGTCAATGATGGCAATGAGCGGCGGCTTGTGCTCTCCGCAGGCGGCGTCCAGCGGCTTGGGTTCAACACCCAGAAGATCGGCCAGTGCGCGAACGCCTTCTTCCCCGCCGGGCGGACACTGATTGATGTCGGCTTGGTTTGCCGCAATGGCTTCAGCATAGGGCCGGCAGCCCGGGTAGCCGCACTGGGCGCACTGCGTCTGGGGCAAAACCGCGTTGATGCGGTCGGCCACGGTGGCCTCGTCGGGCTGCATGCGCTGACCGGCCCAGAGCAGGCCGGCAGCGACGACGGCGACAAGGAAAGTAAGAGTTACGATGGCGGCAATCATGAGCAGCCGCTATCGTACCTGAGGCGGGCTTATTTTCGGTCGATGGCAAAAAAGCTGATGGCCCGCTTGAGCTGCTCCGCGTGGGTGCTCAGTGCCTCGGCCATGGCTGCCATCTGCTCCGACGATGAAGCGTTTTGCTGAACAACGCCGTTGAGCTGGGTCAGGCCTTCACTGATCTGACTTGCGCCTGAATCCTGCTCGTTGCTGGCCGCGCTGATCTGCTGGACCAGTTCCGCCGTTCGGCGAATCTCGGGCAGGATGCTGTTGATCATCCTGCCCGCCTCTTCGGCCAAGCTGACCGATCCGCTGGCCACTTCGCCGATCTCGTGGGCGGCGATCTGGCTGCGTTCGGCCAGTTTCCTGACTTCGCCGGCGACCACCGCAAAGCCCTTGCCTTGTTCCCCGGCGCGAGCGGCCTCGATGGCCGCGTTGAGCGCCAGCAGATTGGTCTGATAGGCGATATCGTCAATGATCGAAATCTTTTCAGAAATTTCGCGCATCGCCGATACGGTGCGAGAGACAGCTTCTCCGCCTTTTTCGGCGCTACTGGCGGTCTGAAGAGAAATCCTCTCGGTTTCGGCAGCGTTGTCCGAAGTCTGATGAATGCTGGCGCTCATCTGTTCAATCGATGCGGAGACCTCTTCGACCGACGAGGCTTGCTCGGTCGACCCCTGGGCAAGGGTTGCGGCACCTTGAGAGAGTTCACCGCTGCCTTCGCTGACGCTGGCGCTGACCGAACGGATCTCTCCAATTGTCGTGCGAAGCTGGGTGATCATCATGCCCACCGACTGCAAAACCCGTCCGGCTTCGTCCTGCCGATCGGAATGCACGTCCATACTGCAGTCGCCCTTTGCGATGCGACCGGTGATTTCGATCACGTCGTCGAGGGGCCGCAAGGCGCGGACCGTGATCCAGACGACAATCGACAGAACGACACCCATGATCAGAAGAGAGGTCAGAACAGACGTGACCATCTGATTGCGCTGAGCACTCATCAGCGCGCTGATGTCGGCGCCCACCACGATCTGCCCGATCTGGCGGTCCTGGTAGTCGAGCAGCTCAATCGTGCTCAGGGCAACTTGTGTCTCTTCGAAATCGGTCACGCCGCTCAAGCTTTCGGCCTGCTCGGTCAGCAGGCGTGCTTGATCAGACGAGAAGCGGTAGTACTGTAGGCCGTCGCGCAGGACGTCTTCCGTGCCGTCGGCGAAGCGTCCGACCGCCCGAAAGATATCTGGGTCAATACCCACCGCGTAGAAGATGCCCAGGTTGTCTTCAAGTCGTTGTAACAGGCTGTTGATCGAGCCGCCCATCTCAACCGAGCCTTGGTGATCGCCTTCATAAAAAACCGGATAGACGATCCGAACCCCGGGACCGCCGCGGCCGACTTCGAGCCCGCGAATGGGCTGCTGATTGCGGTTGGTTGCGACAACCGTTGCGCGAAACCCTGACAGATCATCGTCAAAGTTTGCGGTGTTGTGAAATCTAAAAAAGCTGGTCGCCGGCGGGACATGCCAGTGGTATTGGGCGATGCCGTATTCATTGCGCATCCGGTCGTAGAGTTCAGCATGGCGCTGGGCAAGCGATTCTCGGTCGCGCCGAGCGAAAGCTGCGACCGCCTGCTCGTCTTTGAGGAGCGATTCAATGGCAAGTGATAGCCGGGAAAGCTCTCCGGTCAGCAGATTGCTGAATTCCTGGTTTGCCCCATCGGCCAGACCCTGAACCGCCTGGTCGAGCTGCCGATCGGCCTCACGAATCTGGAAAAATGTATTCGACGCCGCCAGAACGATAATGCCCAGCGAAACAGCAACAATGATCTTGAACTTGAGTGACGACGTTTTCATAGCTCCCCCACAGGACCTGATTTCATTAAGATTTGGACAGTTTATACAGCGGTATTACAGAGTCAATTTTTCAGAGGCATACGACCTGATTCTTGCCGTTTTCCTTGGCTTGATAGAGCGCCTGGTCGGCGCGCTCGATGATGTCGGCTCGGGTGTCTCCGGCCCTGAACTCTGTGACTCCGATGCTGACCGTCAGCTGCAGGTAGTCCTCACGGTCTTCGGCGGGCAGGGAAAAACGCGTATTGGCAACGGCTTTGCAGAGGTTTTCGGCGCGCTTCGTCGCCGCCCGGCGCGAAGCACCAGGCATCACGCCAAGAAACTCCTCGCCGCCAAAGCGGGCGACAAAATCGTCTTCCCTGAGCGTATCCACACAGGCACTTGCCATCGCTGCGATCACCTGGTCGCCGACCAGGTGGCCGTGGCCGTCGTTGACTGCTTTGAAATTGTCGATATCGAGCATCATCAGGGAAAACGATTTTCGCCGAAGACGGTTGTCATCAATCAGGGAGGTGAGATAGTCATCCAGCGCGCGACGATTGAAAATCCCGGTCAAGGGGTCTCGACGCGTCTCATCGCGGGTTTTTTCCAGCTCATCCCGAAGCGTTTCAACCTGACCGCTCAACGTATTTAACTGCTGCGACTCCGCCTCTTTTTTCTGCTCCACCATGGTGGTCAGCTGGCGGACTTCCTCGGCAATCGAACTCTTGATCTTGCGCAGATCGTCCAAGGCGATGATGCGCTCGAAATTTGAGCCCTGATCGAGGATTTTCTGGTGGTATGAAGTGTTTTCCCGATTAAGCAACGCCATCGCGTTGGACAGAAGAGTGATCACGTTGCGCAACTCGGACTCGCGCTCGAGCAGGTAGGTATTCTGCCGCTGGATATAGACATCGAACTGTTTGGCGCGTTTGGATGTGGCGCGCTCGACCTGTTTTGCGTTGTCTAGCTTGGGTAGCTCGTCGCCGAACGCGGTGACCTCGTTGCGAAATTCCGTGCTTTTGAGCTCCTCCAGGTCGACCGCGAAATTCTTCAAAAGGACAAGCAGCGTCTGGATAGCGGTTTCACACGCTGACCGAAGCTCTTCAGTTTCGGCCAGCTGTTTTTTTAGTTCGGTCGGGTTCTTCGGCTCGTCTGAAGCCTGTTTACTTCGAAAAAACATGTCGGAGTCTCTCTGAATCGCGCCTGGAGACCGATGCCCAAAACGCTTGCCTTACCTATAGATTTTGCCGCATCCGGGGGTGATTTGGGAAGCGGGATAACGATCGCGGTCTCTCAAAGCCGGGCAAACCCGGTAAAGCCCATGAACGCCAGGGCCATGAGGCCGGCGGTAATCAGTCCGATGGGTGCGCCGCGAAAACTGGCCGGGACGTCTGCGAGTTCAATACGTTCCCTGGCGGCGGCCAGGGCGACAAGGGCCAGTCCGAATCCAAGGGCTGCACCAAGGCCGTAGAGTGCGGATTCAACCAGGCTGTGCTGCTCTCGGACGTTGAGCAGGGCGACTCCCAAGACAGCGCAGTTGCTGGTGATCAGGGGCAGGTAAATGCCCAAGACCCTATGAAGTACTGGAGCGGTGCGACGCATAAAGAGCTCGGTCAACTGGACCAGCGCGGCGATGACCACGATGAAGCTCACGGTGCTGAGATACATCAGCTCAAGAGGCTCCAGGACCCAGCGCGTGATCATGTAACTGGCAACCGCGGCCAGGGTAAGAACGAAAGCGGTGGCCAGCGACATCCCGACGGCTGATTCCACCGACGATGACACGCCCAGAAAAGGACACAGGCCGAGGAACTTGACCAGCACGAAATTGTTGACCAGTGCCGCCGAAACGATGATCAGCAAGAATTCCATGAGACCAACGGTCAGCTGATACGCATGCCCGGTTCGGCGCCGCTGTCAGGTGCCAGCAGCCACGGCTTGCCGCCGTCGTGGCTTGCCGCCAGGACCATGCCTTCAGAAATGCCGAAGCGCATTTTGCGCGGCGCCAGGTTGGCTACCATGACGGTCAGCCGCCCCTCCAGTTCAGCGGGATCGTAGTGCCCGCGGATGCCGGCAAATACCTGACGGGTAGGGCCGCCGAGGTCAAGTTGCAGCCGCAGAAGCTTGTCGGCACCTTCGACCAGCTCGGCTTTGGCGATTCTGGCGACCCGCAAGTCGACCGCTGAAAACTGTCCGAAGTCGATTTCCGGCTCGATCTTCAGCTCGGGGCTGTTCGCCGGGGCGCTGGGCTCTGCTTTTTCCAGATTATCCTTGCTGGCGGCAATGATCCGGTCCAGCTGCTCTGGTTCGACCCGGCGCAGCAAGGACTTGAATGGCCTGATGGTGTGATTGAGCAAAGGTGTCCGGATGCCGTCGAAGTCTTGCAGCGAGGTCGCGAGAAAATCCTCGGAAGCGCTCGCTGTTGCAGGGATCACCGGTGCCAACCACGTCATCATCACCCGAAACAGATTGATGCATTGGGTGCAAACGGCAACGACAGTGTCATCCTGGTCGCCTTGCTTGGCCAGGATCCAGGGTTTGTGTTCGTCAATGTAGCGATTGGCCTCATCGGCCAGTCGCATGATGCGTCGGACAGCCATCTGGAAATTACGATGCTCGAATTCTGCAGCGATGGCGTCGTGTTCGTCGACGAACCGCTGATAGAGATCAGGATCAGGCAATTCGCCGGCCAGCTTGCCGCCGGCCAGCTTGTGGATGAACCCGGAGGATCGGCTGGCAATGTTGATCAGTTTGCCGACCAGATCGGCATTGACGCGGGCGCGGAAATCTTCGAGGCTTAAGTCAATGTCAGCCAGGCCCGGGCCGAGCTTGGCGGCGAAATAGTAGCGAAGATAATCAGGGTGGAGTTCGTCCAGCCAGGTTCGTGCCTTGATAAAAGTCCCCCGGGACTTGGACATTTTGGCGCCGTTGACGGTCAGGAAGCCGTGGGCGTGGACGCCGGTGGGGCGGCGCAGCCCGGCTGCCTCCAGCATTGCCGGCCAGAACAGGCAGTGGAAGTAGATGATGTCCTTACCGATGAAATGATGCATCTCGGTAGTCGTGTCGGGCTTGAGCCACTCCTCAAGATCGAGGTTCTCGCGCGCACAGATTTCGGAGAAACTTCCGAGGTAGCCCACCGGAGCATCAAGCCAGACATAGAAGTACTTGTCGGTTTCACCGGGTATGCAGAAGCCGAAGTAGGGGGCATCGCGGGTCACGTCCCAATCGCGCAGCCGTTCGCCGAACCACTCTTGCAGCTTGTTGGCGACTTCATCCTGGAGCGTCCCTGATCGTACCCATTCCTTGAGGCTGTCACGGAACTGGTCGAGCGTAACGAAGTAATGGTCCGTTTTCTTCATGACAGGTTCGGCGCCGGACACCATTGAGCGAGGTTCAACCAGCTCCGTGGGATCGTAAGTAGCACCGCAGGCCTCGCAGGAATCGCCGTACTGGTCCGGTGCGCCGCACTTCGGACAGTGGCCCCTGATGAAGCGATCGGGTAGAAACATCTGGCGATCCGGATCGAAAAACTGTTCGATGGTTCGCGTGGTGACCGCGCCGCTGTCGACCAGACCTTGCCAGATGCGCTCAACCATCCTGCGATTGGCTTCGCTGTGGGTCGAAGAAAAATTGTCGTGTGAAAGCCCGAAGTCGATAAAGTCGCGCTCGTGTTCGGCGCGCATGGCCTCGACCATATCCTCAGGCTTTAGACCCTGCTTCTCGGCGTGCAGCATGATCGGCGTGCCGTGCGCGTCGTCGGCCCAGGCAAACCAGACCTCGTGCCCGCGAGCGCGCTGAAATCGTGCCCAGATGTCGGTCTGGATGTACTCGAGCATGTGACCAATGTGGATGGATCCGTTGGCATAGGGCAGGGCGGCGGTGACGAGG
Source organism: uncultured Wenzhouxiangella sp. (assembly GCA_964540315.1). Taxonomy (GTDB): domain Bacteria; phylum Pseudomonadota; class Gammaproteobacteria; order Xanthomonadales; family Wenzhouxiangellaceae; genus Wenzhouxiangella. The sequence goes on along the minus strand of CAZIMY010000008.1, from coordinate 6,128 downwards.
ATGCGGCGCTTGGAGGACATGAAATGGGCTGACTGCATTGCGGCGATTACGGATCGAAATTATCACACGGACCCGCTGAGAGATTCGCTGCTTGGTAACATACCGCCCGAAATCTCCATTACCCGTCCAAGCAGGAAGCACTTTCAATGTCTGAAGCTGTCCAGTCGCGACTCAAGCACCTGGTTTCCTCCATCCATGACCCTCATACCGGCCAGCCTTTGGGTGACGCGGTGCGCGGACTGGCTTTCGTTGATGGCAAGGTGGCCGTTGACATCGTTCTGGGCTATCCGGCGGCCGGCTGGGCCGATCGCCTGGCGCGGGTGGCCCACGACGCGCTCGAGGCCGACGATGATGTCAGCGCGGTCAAGGTGGATGTCGGTTTCCAGGTCGTCGAGCACGCCGTTCAGGAGGGCTTGACGCCCGTCCATGGTGTTCGCAATGTGCTGGCGATCTCGTCGGGCAAAGGCGGGGTCGGCAAGTCCACCGTGGCAGCTAACCTGGCCCTGGCCCTGGTGGCTGAAGGCGCCCGTGTTGGCATACTCGATGCTGACATTTATGGCCCCAGTCAGCCACGCATGCTCGGCTTGAAGGGTGGGCCCAAGACGACGGACGGGGACAAGATCCTGCCCATGGAGGCGCACGGGCTTCAGGCCATGTCGATCGGTGTGCTGGTCAAGCAAGACCAGGCCATGATCTGGCGGGGCCCGATGGCAACGCAGGCGCTGCAGCAGATGTTTGCCCAAACGCTCTGGGAGGACCTTGATTACCTTGTGGTTGATCTGCCGCCGGGCACCGGTGATATCCAGCTCAGCCTGTCGCAGCAGATACCTGTGGCTGGCGCCATTGCGGTAACCACGCCACAGGAAGTGGCCGTGGATGACGTGCGCCGCGCCGCCCGCATGTTTGCCCAGGTCAAAATCCCGGTGCTGGGCGTGCTGGAGAATATGAGTACCCACATCTGCTCGAACTGCGGCTTTGAGGAGGCGGTTTTCGGCAGCGGCGGCGGGCAGCGAATTGCCGAGGAAATGGGTCTGCCTTTGCTGGGGCAAGTCCCGCTCAACGCAGGGCTAGGGCGCTCGACCGACGAAGGCGCCCCAATCGTTGCCGCCGAGCCGGATCATCCTGCCAGTCAGCGATTCCGGGAACTTGCCAGGCGGACTGCGGCGCTGTTGTCGGTTCAGGCCCGCAACACCTCTGTGCGCATGCCCAGCATCAAGATTGTCGAATAAAGGACGCACTCAGGCGCGCGGCAGAGTGACGCCGCGCTGGCCCATGTATTTGCCTGCCCGATCGGCATACGAGGTCTCACAGTCTTCATCGGATTCCAGGAAAAGAAACTGCGCGACGCCTTCGTTGGCGTAGATTCGGGCCGGCAGCGGGGTGGTATTTGAAAATTCCAGCGTGACGTGACCCTCCCACTCCGGCTCAAGCGGCGTGACGTTCACGATGATGCCGCAACGAGCGTAGGTCGATTTGCCAAGACAAATAGTAAGCACGTTGCGGGGGATTCGGAAATACTCGACTGTTCTTGCCAGGGCAAACGAATTGGGCGGGATGATGCAGGTGTCGCCGCTGAAGCTGACAAAACTGTTTTCGTCGAAGTTCTTCGGGTCGACGACGGCAGAGTTGATGTTGGTGAAAATCTTGAACTCGTCCGCACACCGTCCGTCGTAGCCGTAGCTGGAGGTGCCGTAAGAGACCAGTTGGCGGCCGTCGCTGGCGCGGACCTGGCCGGGCTCGAACGGTTCGATCATGCCGTGCTTGTCGGCCATTTCTCTGATCCAGCGGTCGGACTTGATGCTCACGCGCTTTTGCTCCGGGTTGGCTTTGACGTAGCCGGCATTGTAATGAAGGTCGGGGGAGTGCGGGCTCAACCTTGCAGTGGAGGCTGCTGGATCAGGCTGACACTGGTGGTGAAAAGCTGATTGCCGCGAACCACCTCGACTTCAAGCTCATGGCCCGGCGCCAGGCCGGCAACGTAGAGCATGAGTTCGCGCGCCGTCTTGACCGGTTGGCCATCTGCGCTCAGAAGAATATCGCCGCCGCGCAGACCTGATTGCCAAGCGGGCCCGGCGCGATGGATGCGGCTGATGCGCGCGCCACGGCGCTGGGTCTGGTCAGGATTGAAGTTGAGGTTGACGTCGATGAGTTCGGCGCCAAGCCAGGCCCTGCGGACCTGCCCATAGTCGATGATCTGCTCTGCGACCTGGTTCGCGAGCCCGGCGGGTATCGCAAAGCCGATGCCCTGAGCCCCGATGCTCTGACTCAGAGAAGCTGAGTTGATGCCCACGATTTCCCCGTCGGGGTTGATCAGAGCGCCGCCGGAATTGCCTGCATTGATGGCCGCATCGGTTTGAATGAAGTCCTCAAACGTGGTCAGGTTCAGGCGATCTCGCCCCGTTGCGCTGACGATTCCCATCGTGACGGTGTGGCTCAGGCCAAATGCGTTTCCAATGGCCAGCACAACATCGCCGGCCCGCAGGGCGGTGGAGGCGCCAAGGTCAGCGGCGGGCAGACCTGAGAGATCGATTTTCAGGACGGCAAGGTCCGTCGCCGGATCGGCTCCGATCAGGCGCGCCTCCGCCGTGCGGCCGTCCCAAAGCGCGACAACAACATCGTCGACGCCAGAGATGACGTGCAGGGCGGTCAGGATGAGCCCGTCTTCAGTCAGAATCACGCCCGATCCCAGGCCGCGCCGGGGTCTTGTCACCATTCGATCCCGGTAAAGCTCGCGCAGCAGCGGATTGACGGACTCCAGCCCCAGCGGTTCTGTGATCAAGGTCCGGGTGTAAACGCTTACAACGCTCGGAGCGGCGCGGTTGATGGCGTCGGCATACGAGGTCCTGTCGGCATCGGACGACTCCTGGAGCGCCGGGAGCAGGTCAGGACGCAGCCACACGGCAACGAAGGCCAGCGCCAGCCCCAGGACGACAAACTGCAGGGTGAAGAATATGAACTTTGGCAAAAGCGGCCCGGTAGAGGATTATCGAACGCGCTGTGCGCGTGATCGTCCTTGTTGTCACGGCCAGCAGTATAATTGGTGTGTTGATTAACTTTTCGCTAAAATATTCGATTGCCTCTCGCACCACTTTTTCCAGTAAATACCGCGCGCGTCGGGCCTGTCACGATCAAAAATCTGGAGTGATTCATGTCGCAAACCGAAACACTTGCCTCCGTCCAGCCGAAGGCTGACACGTCCCGAAGGCGTCTGTTGCTGGCTTCGACCGGCGTGGTTGGTGCCATTGGTGCTGGCGCGGCGGCGTGGCCCTTCCTGGCTTCTCTGAGGCCGAGCGAAAAAGCGAAGGTCGTGGGTGCGCCCGTTGAGGTTTTTATTGGCAATCTGGAGCCCGGCCAGCTTGTTCGGGTGACGTGGCGCGGCTCAACCATTGGCATCATGCGGCGGACCGAACGTATGCTGGGCGATCTTGAGGCATTGGACGACCGTCTGCGCGATCCGGATTCAAGCAATCTGGGCCAGCAACCGCAGTATGCCCGCAATCAGCATCGCTCGATCCGTCCTGAAATTCTGGTTCTGAACGTCCACTGCACGCACCTCGGCTGCGTTCCACGGGTGTTGCCGGAAGTTGAAGCGCAACCCTTCGATCCCGACTGGCGCGGCGGGTTTTTCTGCCCTTGTCATCGATCCACCTTTGACCTGGCTGGCAGGGTCTACTCAGGCGTCCCGGCCTCCAGCAACCTGCTGGTGCCGCCTTATAGTTTTCTTGACGACGAAAACGTCATCATTGGCGTAGATCCTGAAGGAGTAGCTTAATCATGGCCAGAACCGCTGGACCTATCGCCAGAACCGTGGACGCCGTTGACAACTGGGTCAACGAGCGCGCCTCGGTCAAATCCTTTTATCAGCAGCACCTTAGCCGCTACTGGGCACCCAAGAACTTCAATCTCTGGTACTTCTTCGGGTCTTTGTCACTGTTGGTATTGGTTAATCAGCTGCTGACCGGTATCTTTTTGACCATGCACTACAAGCCCGATGCAGCCGAAGCCTTCGCTTCGGTCGAATACATCATGCGGGACGTTGAGTGGGGTTGGCTGATTCGTTACATGCACTCGACCGGCGCGTCGCTGTTTTTTGCGGTCGTCTACCTGCATATGTTCCGGGCGCTGATGTATGGCTCGTACAAGAAACCCCGGGAGCTGGTGTGGATTTTGGGGGTCTCTATCTTCCTGATCTTGATGGCGGAGTCGTTCATGGGCTATGTCCTTCCCTGGGGCCAGATGTCCTATTGGGGGGCGCAGGTCATCATTTCCTTGTTTGGAGCCGTGCCCTATGTCGGTGAGGGACTGGTCGAGTGGATTCGGGGCGATTATTTCGTTGCTGATGCCACCTTGAATCGATTCTTTGCCCTGCATGTTGTCGCCCTTCCGATGGTTCTGGTCCTGCTGGTGGTGTTGCACCTGGCAGCCCTGCACGAGGTCGGGTCCAACAACCCCGACGGGGTCGATATCAAGGCCAAGAAGGACGAAAACGGGCGTCCGCTCGACGCGGTGCCGTTCCACCCTTACTACACGGTGAAAGATATTTTCGGCGCCGGCGTTTTCCTGCTGATTGCGGCCTTTATTGTTTTCTTCTGGCCTGAAGGCGGGGGCAAGTTCCTCAAGCCTGATAATTTCGTCATGGCGAACCCGCTGGTGACACCGGATCACATCCCGCCTGTGTGGTACTTCACGCCGTTCTACGCGATCTTGCAGGCAGTGCCCGACAAACTGCTGGGCGTCGTTCTAATGGGTGTTGCCGTGCTGATCTTTTTCTTCGTGCCCTGGCTTGACCGCAGCCCGGTTCGGTCCATACGGTATCGCGGCTGGATGTCTAAGGTTGCGCTGGCGGTGTTTGCGATTGCTTTCGTGCGACTCGGAATGCTTGGGCTGTCGCAGGCCGCGAGTATTTTCGAACTGCGTCTGTGGACAATCGTTTACTTCTCATTCTTCCTGCTGATGCCGGTTTGGACAAGTTTCGAAAAAACCAAGCCAGTACCTGAGCGAGTTACCTCATGATTGAATTCCTGCGCACACTGATTGTTGGCGTCGCGTTGCTGGCCTCCGGGTCGGCTCTGGCGGCCGGCGGGGGCGACCTGGACGCCGCGGGCACCAATGTATTTGACCAGGCCTCGCTGCAGCGCGGAGCATCACTGTTCGTCAATTACTGCATGGGGTGTCATTCCATGCAGTACCAGCGCTATCGGCGTGTCGCCGAGGACCTGGAGTTAAGCGAAGAAATGGTCGCGGAATTCCTGGTCAAGGGCGACAAGGAAGTGACCGACTACATGAAGTCGTCCATGCCCTACGAGGAGTCTGCCGATTGGTTCGGCAAAGCACCGCCGGATTTGAGTCTGACCGCACGATCGCGCGGCACTGACTGGATTTACACGTTCCTGCGCAGCTACTACCTGACCGATACCGGGTGGAACAACACCGTGCTCGCAAACCCGGCGATGCCGCACGTGCTGTGGGATCTCCAGGGAGTTCAACGAGCCGTCACTGAGACAACGACTGACGAGCAGGGCGTGACCCATACCAACATCACGGCGCTGGAAATGGATCAGCCTGGCCGCCTGAGCCCGGAAGAATACGATCGCGCTGTGCGCGACATCACGGCATTTATGGAATACGTCGGTGAGCCTGCCGTCCTAAAGCGCGAACGACTCGGCGTTTGGGTGCTACTCTTCTTAGCCGTGTTTACCTTCCTTGCCTATTTGCTGTACGTGGACTACTGGAAGGACGTAAAGAAGTGATGCCGGTTCGCCCTGCATCGAAACTGACGCAGAGAACTGGAGAATCTCACCCATGATGGCTTTGTACTCTTCCGAGAACTGCCTCGATTGTCATCGGGTGCGGTTTATTTTGGCTGAAAAAGGCATCAACGTGGAAATTATCCACGTTGAGCAGGACCGGGCAGCCACCGCGGACCTTGCAGAACTCAACCCCTACGGTGAGACCCCCACCCTGGTGGATCGGGATATGGTCTTGTACGGCACCTGGGTGGTCGCCGAATACCTCGACGAACGCTACCCTCATCCGCCCCTGATGCCGATTGATCCAGTGTCTCGCTCGCGACTGCGGCTGGCGATGTATCGCGTGCACCGTGACTGGGTGGAAGCCGGCGAGACCCT
>CAZIMY010000007.1:0-36637 GCA_964540315.1 uncultured Wenzhouxiangella sp. | reverse complement strand
GAACCCAGAACGAGAACAACCTCCTCGCCCACTTTAAAGTGCGGTGCGCCGAATACGCGAAATCCGTGCGAAAAACTCGGGTGTGCTCCAGGTAGCCGAACTTCAAGCTGCTTGCTCTCGCCGGATTGCAACTGCAGCATATAGATCGTTGAGTTGTTGCCAGCATCTCCACTCTTAAAACCTTGAATAACCCCATGTACAACCGACTGGCCATCCTCAATCAGCGCCTCATCGGTCATAGGGATATAGGTAAACGCAAAAGACTTCGCGCTGACTAGGATGAAAAACACCAGAATCAGGGCAAGATTTTTCGGGATAGCGCGCATGAAACTATGGCTCTCCAGTCCACGGTGATCCCGTAAGGAGATCGGGGCACAGCAGCAGTCTGAACTTCTTACGACTTATGCTACAGCACTATAATTCTACACCTCCTTCGTGGCATCCAAATACTTTAAAAAGCTTTCCCAAGCGGGTTTTTCTGAGGTTGAATTCAAATATCGGGGGCATTTTTGGCGACTTACGCGGTATGCGTTTTGCCCACGCGCCAGTACCGTGATTCCGCGCCTAAAAACAGAGTCATGCATTTCAATTGTTGCTTAATTGATTGCACGACGGCGGTTGATAACCGAACCATTGGATTTCATCGCCGCAGAGCAGCGCCATTCTGTCGATCTGCTCGTCAGTGAGACCAAGAGCCGCTTTACCTTGATCGGCCCGCAAGACTTTCAGCCTGGGCAGTGGGCCTGGATCAGGCAAATCCAGATCATCGATTAACGCCGAAAAATCGTCGGCCAGGCTTTCAAAACGAACAACGCGATCCAGTACCATCTGCCCGTCGATCGAATAGAACGGAACATTGGACCAGCGTCTGGCGCCTGCTGATTTCTCGCGCTGCCGCGATCGTGATTCTATGGCGCTCAGAAAATCCTCAAAGCTGACCTGCAAATTATCGCGCCGGGTGCGCCAGCGCCATAGCGAAACCAGCCGCTGCCAGGGGTCTCGAACAATGCTGACTTTGGTATAGCGAGACCATACATCGTGGCCAACGAGCGCCGCAACGTCCTTCGCAACCATGTGTTCACGTAACTTGAAGGGTGCTGGACCCAGGCGCTTGAGCAAACGCTTGATTGGTTTTTCACCGGGGATGGTGCTTCGTGTGACGTTTGGCGTGGCAAGCCAATGGGTGGCAAGCGGCTCGTTTTCAGTTGATGTTGCCACCCAATCCTGATGTCCAATGATCTTCAGCAAAGCATTTTCAACCGATGTCCCGGCTGTTTTTCTGGGCTTCAGGAAGATAAGTTTGTGCTGGTGGGAAACGATGGTCACGCTCGCTCCTGGACCGCTTTAATGGAACCCCCGCGCACCATCAGCCACAAGACCAGCAACATCGCCGGGATACCCAACGCCGAGGCATAAAAGAAAAACAACACATAGCCGGCCTGATCAACAATCCAGCCCGAAGGGCCGCCGATGAATTTCCCGGGTAAGGTCATGAAGGAACTGAATAGGGCATATTGGGTTGCGGTATAGCGTCGCGATACCAGGCTGGATAGAAACGCGATGAACACGGTGGCCGAAAAGCCATTGGCAAAATTGTCTGCCCCGATGGTGATGAACAGGGCGGGGATGCTGTAACCCACGCTTGCCAACCAGGCGAAGACCAGATTGGTCACGGCCACCAGCAGTGCACCGATAAGCAGCATGCGAAGAATGCCGTATCGGGCGACCACCACACCACCCACCATCCCGCCGAACAGGGTCATGAAGATGCCAAAAACTTTGGTGACACTGGCGATTTCAGACAAGCTGAAACCCAGGTCAATGTACAGCGGGTTGGCCATGGCCGCCATCGACAGATCACTGACCTTGTACAGCCCGATCAGCGCCAGCACAGGTAAAGCCAGCCAGCCAAACCGCTGCATGAAGTCCTTGAATGGTGCAACCACCGAACCGACGATCCAGGCGCCTGCCTCCTGACGCCAGCCGCGCGTCTGGGTGTTTGCCCTGAACCTCTGGACCAGCGGGTCGGCTTCAATATCCAGACGCTCCGGAGACGAAGGTTCAGGTGATAGCAACACCGCCAGCATGCCCACGCACATGCACGCGGCCATCGCCATGTAGGCCGCCGCCCAACTCAGGAAGTCAGCGATATACAGCGCACCGGCTCCAGCCATCAGAATCGCCAGCCGGTAGCCAATCACGTAGGTGCTGGCTAGTGCGGCCTGATATTCATCGGCGTCAGACTCAATACGGAAGGCGTCAATGGTGATGTCCTGGGTCGCCGAACAGAAGGCAACCAGCAAAGCCAGCAAGGCGATGACGGTCAGCCCCTCGGTCGGGTCTGTCATCGCCATCGCCAACAGACCTGCGGCAATGCCCGTTTGGGCCAGCAGCATCCAGGAGCGGCGCTGTCCGAGCAAAGCGGTCAGAACGGGCAAAGGTACCCGGTCGACGACCGGCGCCCACAACACCTTGATGGAATACGTTGTGCCGATCCAGGCAAAAAATCCGATCGCGGTGCGCGAGATGTCGTAGTCACGCAGCCATGCGGTCAGCGTCGTGAACACCAGCAAAAACGGGAGCCCGGCAGAAAATCCGAACAACAGCATGCGAAGCACGCTTGGGCGGGTATAGACCCCCCAGGCCTCGCGCCAGGTTCGACGCGCTGGTGCGCTTTCAGTCAGCATACTCAAGGATCAGTGGCGCATGGTCTGAGAACCGTTCGTCGACGTAAATGTCGGCTCCTCTGACGCGGTCTTTAAGAGCTTTGCTGACCACCTGGTAGTCGATTCGCCATCCCACGTTTTTGTCCCAGGCACGGCCGCGGTTCGACCACCAGGTATAACGATCAGGGTTTGGGTCCACAACCCGAAATCCATCAACCAGGCCAACGGGCCCGAAGATGTCATCCAGCCATGCCCTCTCCTCGGGAAGAAATCCGGAGTTTTTCTGATTGGCTTTCCAGTTCCTCAGGTCGATTTCCTTGTGGGCAATGTTCCAGTCACCGCAAATAACGTAATCGCGGCCATCGGCTGCAAGATCCTTCAGCATGGGTTTGAAGTGCTCCATACAGCGGACCTTGAACTGTTGACGTTCATCTTTTGAGGTGCCGGAGGGTAGATACAGAGAGATCACGCTCAGATTGCCGAAATCCGCCCGCAGCCAGCGACCCTCCCGATCGAATTCTTCCCAGCCAAGACCATAATGCACGTGGTCCGGCTGCCGGCGGGCATACAGGGCCACACCTGAATAGCCCTTTTTTTCTGCATCGTGATAAAAGCAGTGGTACCCGGGCGGGAAGAAAACCCGGTCAGTCAGCTGTGCCAGCTGCGCCTTGGTTTCCTGAATACAAACAAAATCGACGTCCTGGGACGGTAGCCATTCGAAAAAGCCTTTACGAGCGGCAGCACGAATGCCGTTGGCATTGAGGGACATGATGCGCATGGCGGTGTAGTGATTGCGGACCAGCCACCTATGGTACCCCCCAGCTAGCCGGATAAAGTCCGGGCGAATCACTGGTGTGATTGGAATCTCGGGGGCTGCAACCGCTAGAATGCAAGACATGCTGAGCGAGTGGACGCAAAAATTTCTTGACCTGGCCGTGGAGCAAGACGCGCTGCGGTTTGGACAGTTCACCCTGAAGTCCGGGCGCGTCAGCCCGTACTTCTTCAACGCTGGCGCATTCTGTGACGGACGCAGCCTCCATGGGCTTGCGCAAAGCTATGCACAGGCCATCGCAGAGCACGACCTCGATTTCGATATGGTCTTCGGCCCGGCCTACAAGGGCATTCCGCTGGCGGCATTGGTCGCCGACCACCTTCATCAAAGCCACGGCATCAACGTCGGCTTTGCCTATAACCGTAAGGAAGCCAAAACCCATGGAGAGGGAGGGTCGACGGTCGGCTGTCCCCTGCGCGGTCGCGTTTTGGTAATCGACGACGTCGTGACGGCCGGAACCGCCATCGCCGAGTCGCTGTCAATCATACGCAAGGCTGGTGCACAGCCGGTGGGCCTCGCCGTTGCGCTGGATCGGCAAGAAAAGGGGCAAGACGAATTGTCTGCAATCCAGGCGCTTCGAAAGCAGGGTCTGGCGGTGATCCACCTGGCCTGCATGGATGACCTGGTCAACTGGCTGGAACAGGAACACCCGGCTGACGCATCTTTTCGGCAGCTGATTGAATACCGCCAGCAGTACGGAGCCTAGAACTATGCGATACCTCATGACGTTTTTATTGTGCGCTGGGCTGATGGCTGAAGTGGTTGTCGCCCAAAGCGTGTTCCGCTGGACCGACGAAGACGGACAGGTTCACTACGGCCACGCCGTACCCGCGGAACATCGCCATCGCGGGTTCGAGCGATTGGCGCCCGATGGCCGCGTTCTTGAGCGTGTCGACCGTGCCCTGACCGATGAAGAACGCTTGGCCGAAGCAAAACGGCGTGAAGAGCAAGCCGAACTGGAAGAACTCAGAGCCAGCCAGGCCCTGATTGATCGGCGGCTCCTGGCAAGCTATAGAAGCGTTGCCGACATCGAGTCAACGCGGCAGACGAGACTGGACAGTCTTCAGACACAGCAAAACACTCTGGAACGGTCCCTGGAACTGTCCAGCGAACGGTTCGAGGAGATGGTCGGGCGAGCCGGGGAGCAGAATCGCGCCGACGAACCACTCTCGCCGGCACTGGAGGCAGCGGTCAGCGAAGCTCAAGCCGAAATCCGCCGCCTGAATGAAGCCATCAGTGAGCTCGAGCAACGCAAGCGGGCGGTCGAAGCCGGTTTCGACGCCGAGGTCGAGCGTTTCCGTGAGTTGACCGAAACGACAGACTGACGTGGAGGCTTTCACCCGCTGCCCGGCCTGTGAAGCCACTTACCACCTTGAGGTTTCCGAACTCGCCGAGGCGGCCGGTGTGGTCCGGTGCAGCAACTGTGGAAAGACTTTTAATTCTCTGGCCTGCTTGTTCCAGTCCCGTCCGGATGAGCATGACCAGCCCCTGCGAGGTGGCGGCATGCCGCCGTTGCTGGGCAATCGTGTTTTTCTTCAGCATGAAATCCCAGGGCTTGATGAAGCCGGGCTTGATGGAGTTGGCCGAGCGCCCCGCGAGCCTGACGCCGACGCATCGGCCGACGATCAGCAGGTCGAGAGCACGCTGGAGCAAGCAATGGCAACGCCGGCGCTTCGCTCGTGGGGATGGCCCACCCTGGCTGCGGGCTTGCTACTCGCCCTGATCGGGCAGGCGGTCTGGTTATTCGAATTACCCGATCGCCTGGAAGGACTGCAGTCGGACCAGGCGAGACCGCCGCAGGAGGCCATTGTGTTGATCGCGCGAGATCTTCATGCCCACCCCTCGGTAAATGATGCGGTCATCATCAGCGCGACCCTGCGCAACCGCATACCGACACCGATCTCTCTTCCCCTGATTGAACTTCGGCTTTACGACACTACCAATCAGGTGCTCGGTGTGCGCCGCTTCCAGCCATCGGAGTACCTACCCGCAAACCGCCAGGACGACGTCGAATTAGGCTCGGGTGATGAATTACCAATCATCCTGGAGGTGGTGGTCACGGGGTCGCAACCCGCGGGTTTCGAGTTTCGCTATTTTCAAAACACCTAAGTAAGACCGACGGATAAGCTACTCCCATGATCGATCTGATGTGCTATGGTTTTCGGTCGTTTCCGTGCCAGTCAGGCGCGGCTTTGATTTTCAGAGGGCGATATGGGAAAACTTAACGGCTCAGGCCCCTATCTGCGTGAACTCGTCCGTTCGACCGTCGAGCAATATCTGAACGATATGGGCGAAACACCGCCTGACAACCTCTACGAGATATTGATCACTGAAGTTGAGAAGCCATTGATACAAACGGTGCTGCACCGCACCGGCGGCAACCAGTCAAGAAGCGCGCAGATTCTGGGAATCACCCGGGCCACCCTTCGTAACCGTATCCAGCGCTACGATATCGATCTCCAGTCTTGATGAGCAAGAAGAAAACCGCGCTGCTGAGCGTCTCCAACAAGCGCGGCATCACCGAATTAGCTCACGCCCTCGTCGACCAGGACTGGCGCATCCTTTCTACCGGCGGAACCGCCAAAGCCCTGAACAGCGCGGGAATTGCGGTTACCGAGGTGTCGGCCCACACCGGTTTCCCGGAGATCATGGCAGGCCGAGTCAAAACACTGCATCCGCGGATTCATGGTGGCCTGCTCGGCCGGCGCGGCTCTGACGACGAAGTCATGGCAGCCAATGACATTGATGCTATCGATCTTTTGGTCGTCAACCTCTATCCGTTCGTCCAGACCGTCGCGATAGACGACTGCACCGTTGAACAAGGGATTGAGCAGATTGACGTCGGAGGACCGGCAATGCTGCGCGCTGCCGCCAAGAATCATGCCGATGTTTGCGTCGTCTGCGAACCCGACGATTACGCCGACCTTATTCAGACCCTGCCCAGTTTGCCCGATGCGGAGCAACGCCGGCGTCTGGCCATCAAGGCGTTTGCCCATACCGCAGCCTACGACGCCCAGATTGCCCAGTGGCTGAGCCAGCAGATGCGAGAAGATCTCCTGCCGCCTTTGCTCGACTTGAACCTTGAACGGGCCGAGGCGCTGCGCTATGGAGAAAACCCGCATCAGGCGGCTGGCGTGTTTACAGCGCGTGGTGCACAGGCAACCGGCCTGGCGGCCACGACCCCGATTCAAGGCAAGGCACTGTCTTACAACAACCTTCTTGATGCCGATGCCGCACAGCGCACGCTGGCCGGACTAGAGAGCGCCGAACCGGCCTGCGTGATCATCAAGCACGGCAATCCCTGCGGTGCGGCTTTGGCGCAAACCCTCGAATCGGCTTTTGACCGCGCCCTGGCATGCGACCCAACCTCGGCGTTCGGCGGCATCATGGCATTCAACCGTGAGATCGACGAAGCCCTCGCAGGTAAGCTGACTCAGCGATTTGTCGAAGTCATTTTGGCGCCCTCGGTCAGCGCTCAAGCCCGGCTGATCCTGGAAACCAAGCCCAATGTGCGCGTCTTGGCGGTTGAGCCCTTCAGCGCACCGGCGTTGGAAATACGCGGCATTGATGGCGGATGGCTGGTGCAGCAGACGGATCGCCAAGGCATCGACGAATCGACCTGGACAGTTGCGACCCAACGCACGCCGAGCGCCGAAGAATATGCCGACCTGCGATTTGCCTGGGCCGTGGCACGCAACGTTCGCTCAAACGCCATTGTTTATGCCCTCGGCCAGACCACCGTCGGCATTGGCGCCGGCCAGATGAGCCGTGTCGACTCGGCCCGTATCGGCGCATGGAAAGCAAAAGATGCTGGGCTGACGCTGGCCGGCGGCGCCATGGCGTCGGACGCCTTTTTTCCATTTGCCGACAGCATCGAAACGGCCGCCCGGCAGGGTATCAAGGCGGTCATTCAGCCCGGCGGCTCAATTCGTGATCACGAGGTGGTTGCAGCCTGCGACCGGCACGACATCACCATGATCCTGACCGGCCGCCGCCATTTCCGCCACTGAGACAGGCTTTTCGGGGCGGTACAATGATCCAATCAGGTCCGCGCGGAGCCAGCTCAGCATGAAAGTACTCATTATCGGCGGCGGAGGACGTGAGCATGCGCTGGCATGGAAAGCGGCCCAGTCCCCTGCCGTCACCACGGTTTTTGTCGCCCCGGGTAACGCCGGAACCGCGCTTGAGCCCAAGGTCCTCAACGTCGCAATCGCGGTCGATGATATCGACGGACTGATTGCCCATGCGCGCAAACACGACGTCAGCTTGACCATCGTGGGCCCGGAAGCGCCACTGGCGGCAGGCATCGTCGACCAGTTCAACAACCAGGGGCTCAGATGCTTTGGGCCCTCCGCCAAAGCCGCGCAACTGGAATCTTCCAAGGCTTTTGCGAAAGAATTTATGCTCAGACACGGCATCCCCACCGCCGCGCATGCGGTGGTTGAGTCGGTCGAGGAGGGGCTGGCCAACGCGCGCAGGATCGGCTTCCCGGTGGTGCTCAAGGCGGATGGTCTTGCAGCCGGGAAAGGCGTCGTGATTGTTGAGGACGAACAGCAGGCACGTGAAACGCTGGCTGCAATGCTGTCAGGCTCGGCCTTTGGTGCTGCCGGCGAGCGGGTTGTGGTCGAGGAATTCCTGCTTGGCGAGGAAGCCAGTTTTATCGTGATCGCCGATGGCCAGCAGGCACTCCCACTGGCCTCAAGCCAGGATCACAAGCGACGCGACGAAGGTGATCAGGGCCCCAATACCGGCGGAATGGGCGCCTACTCTCCCGCGCCTGCCGTAACGCCGCAGGTCCACGACCAACTCGTGCGCGAGGTTATCCGGCCAACGCTTGCCGGCCTCGAGTCAGACGGCTGTCGATTCATGGGTTTTCTTTACGCCGGGGTCATGCTGACTCAAGCCGGGCCCAAGGTGCTGGAGTTCAACGTCCGATTTGGCGATCCTGAGACCCAGCCCATCCTGATGCGACTGCGCTCTGACCTGGTCGAAACCCTGCTCGCTGTCCTCGACGGACGCATTGATGATCTGAGCCTGGTCTGGGACGAGCGCCCGGCGCTGGGTGTTGTCATCGCTGCGGGTGGCTATCCCGAAGGCTATGAGCGTGGCAAACCGATCAGCGGACTCGACTTTGATGTGACCGACGGGGTCAAGGTCTTTCATGCCGGGACCCGGCTTGAGGGTGAGAAAGTCCTGACCGATGGTGGCCGCGTGCTGTGCGTTACAGCGCTGGGCGATACGGTTGCCGAAGCCAGAGATCTAGCGCTGAAGACGTCCGCCCGTGTTGGTTTCGAGGGTGGTTTTTACCGCACAGATATTGGCTATCGTGCCATTGACCGGGATGCTGTGATTTAGTTTATGGATGTCTCGCATCTCCTGGATGAACTCAACGATGCCCAGCGCCAGGCGGTCACGGCTGAGGATGGCCACATGCTGGTGCTGGCCGGGGCTGGCTCCGGCAAAACGCGCGTTCTCGTTCATCGAATCGCATGGTTGATTCAAGTCCACCATGTCTCGCCCATGAGCCTGATGGCGGTGACATTCACCAACAAGGCGGCAGGCGAAATGCGCGGGCGTGTCGGACGCCTGCTCGACATCCGGCCGGAGGGTCTTTGGATTGGGACCTTCCACGGGATTTGTCACCGCCTGCTGCGGATGCATGCCGCCGAGGTCGGCCTTTCCGATACTTTCCAGATTCTGGATTCGGAAGACCAGTACCGGCTTGTCAGACGCGTCATCCGAGATCTGCAGATCGACGAAGGTGAGCACCCCCCGCGACAGGTTCAGGGGTTTATCAACCACCATAAAGACGAGGGCCGACGACCCGAACAGATTGAGCACTTTGATCAGGGTTTTCAGGCGAGGCAGGTCGAAATCTACCGTCGCTATCAGGACTACTGCGAACGATCCGGCCTGGTCGATTTCGCTGAACTGCTGCTTCGCAGCGTAGAGCTACTGCGTGACCATCCCGAGCGCAGAGCCCATTACCAGGCCCGATTCGGCAATATTCTCATTGATGAGTTTCAGGACACGAACACGCTTCAATACGCCTTGGTCAGACTGCTTGCCGGAGACCGTAATCGCCTGTTCGTGGTCGGTGATGACGATCAGTCCATTTATGGATGGCGCGGCGCGCGGGTAGAGAACGTGACCCACTTCAACCGTGATTTCCAGCCGGAGCTGGTTCGTTTGGAGCAGAACTACCGCTCTACCCGCACAATCCTGGAAGCAGCCAACCGGGTCATTGACCACAACGATGACCGGATGGGCAAAAACCTCTGGACTGAGGGCGAGCAGGGGGAGCCAATCAGACACTTTGCCGCCTTCAATGCAGAGGAGGAGGCGGAGTTCGTCATCGCGAGAATCGAGGAGTGGATTGATCAGGGTGGCCAACCTTCCGACTGCGCCGTGCTTTATCGCTCAAACGCACAATCGCGCTTATTTGAGCAGACCCTGCTTCGTGAAGACATCCCGTACCGAGTCTACGGTGGCTTACGCTTCTTTGAGCGTGCTGAAATCAAGGATGCGATGGCCTACCTGCGGCTTCTCCACAACCCGCATGACGATACGGCCTTTGAACGTGTCGTCAACGTGCCTGCACGCGGCATTGGCGAGCGAACGATCGAGAGGATCAGAAGTCAGGGTCGCAGCCACGGTCAGTCCCTGGGTCAGGCTGCGACTGAAATGGTCGCACAGGGCAGCTTGAACGGGAGAGCGTCCAACGCAGTGCGGAGTTTTTTGGATCTGATCACGTCATTATCCGAAGACTTTGGGTCCGCTCATTTGGCAGAGGCAGCCCGGGCCGTGGTTGAGCGATCCGAACTGGTTGCCTGGTACCAAAGCAGGGAGCCGGCCGACCGGGCCGAGGCCAGAGAAGAGAACCTGGCAGAACTGGTGCGCGCTGCCGACAGTTTCGAACAGCCATTTGAAGACGAACAGGCGGGCCTGAGTCCAATGGCCTCGTTCCTGTCCCAGGCTGCCCTTGAGGCGGGTGAACACCAGGCTGAGCGATGGGCGGACTGTGTTCAGCTCATGACCTTGCATTCAGCCAAGGGACTGGAGTTTCCACTCGTTTTTCTGGCCGGAATGGAAGAAGGCCTGTTTCCTCATCAGAAGTCCATTGAGGAACCGGGCAGACTGGCCGAGGAACGAAGACTTTGCTATGTCGGCATGACGAGAGCCAAGCAACGCCTCTACATCACCCACGCCGACTCGCGGCAGACCTACGGCCAGACCAGCTTTTCGCGTCCGTCTCGATTCGTCGCAGAAATACCGGCGTCTCTGCTTGAGTCAATCCGCAGCGGATTGCAAGTCACTGCAGCCGGGAACCGACAGGGTCCGCAAAAAGAAACCGGCGGACTGGGCCTTGGAGCATCCGTTCACCACAACCGCTTTGGAGCGGGCACGGTCGTGAGCCTTGAGGGTCAGGGTCCCAATGCGCGAATCCAGGTGAATTTCGAAGAGGCTGGCAGCAAATGGCTGGTCCTGGCCTACGCCAATCTGGAGCGCACCGGCTAGCTCCGGCCGGACTGACCCAAAGGAATCAAAATTCATGAATTCGGCCCAATGGCAAAAGAAGATCCCGGAGCAGGAACGACTTATTTTTGCTCTGGACGTGCCCGATGTGGATCACGCTATGCGACTGGTCGAGCTGCTGGACGATCGCGTGGTGTTCTACAAGCTGGGTCTGGAGATGTTCTTAAGCGGCGCCTATTTCGAACTTGTCGCGGAGCTCAAGAACCGCGGCAAGCGCATCTTTGCCGACCTCAAGCTGTTTGATATTCCTGCCACCGTCGGTCGCGCTGTGTCGCAGCTGGCAAGCCACGAGGTTGATTTCTTAACCGTTCATGGCAACGACGCGATGCTTCGGGCGGCCGTGGCAGAGCGTGGCCAGACCGACATTCTGGCGGTCACGGCGCTGACCAGTCTAGATCGGAGTGACTTAGACGACCTTGGGTTTCAGTGCGACGTCGGAGCTTTGGTGCTGTCACGGGCCCGTCGGGCACTCAGCCTGGGCTGCGCCGGTGTCATTTCCTCCGGGCTGGAGGTGGCCCAATTGCGAGCGAACGCCGACCCAGGCCTGGTCGTGGTGTGCCCTGGCATTCGTCCGGTCGACAATGACGAGAATGATCAGAAGCGCACACTGACCGCCGCGCAGGCATTGAATGCCGGTGCCGACTACATCGTGGTCGGTCGGCCCATTCGCGATTCGGCCGATCCGCGGCGCGCGGCGGAGAAAATTCAGACCGATATATTTAATTATTTCAATAAGTTATAATTTTTATATAAATTTGTTGATAAGAATAGGGGTTTAAGCTATTATTTTGCCTGAGGATTACTTCGCACTGTAACTCTCGCTCAACAATCAACTAGGGGAAGCCGCTCGCGGCACTTACCCCATCACCGGCTAAAACCGGACTGCGGGCGCTTCAGAATTGAAGCGCCTTTTTTTTGCTGCCACCCCCGGCGGCGGCGAGTCTTTGGCCAGTGATAGAATTTCCGGTCTTTGCCGATGCAGACTGCAATAATGGCCCAGCAACATCGATTCCGCCGTCTCGGCCTGTCTATTCAGGCATTTTGGCGAGGCGTACTTCGCAGACTGCTCCACTTATGGGTTCGAAGCACGATTGTTCCAGAGGACCTCAATGAGCTTGGCCTTGATTCCGACAAACCCACCTTTTATGTGCTGGATAGCAACGCGCTGACGTCCCTGCTGATCGCAGACCAGATCTGTCTCGATCAAGGGTGGCATTCACCGAGCCGCGTGTTTCGGGCGGGCGAGACACAACTACCACGCAGCCATGCCGTGCACCGCCGGTACCGAGGCCTGTTCATTCGCACACTGCAACGACGCCGTCATCCACCGATGCTGCGCCAGCTGCTCGAGAACACCGAACCGGGCGCTTGCTCAGACATCCAGATTGTCCCGGTCACGGTGTTGATCGGCCGCGCTCCTGAAAACGAATCGGGTTTCTTCAAGGTTCTTTTCTCCGAAAACTGGGATCTGGGGGGCCGCTTCAGACGATTTTTCACGACCATCGTCAACGGTCGGGCAACGATGGTTCAATTCGGACAACCATTGATGCTGGATCAGATCCGTGCCGAGACGGACGACGATGGGCAGGCGCTCGCCAAGCTCAGCAGAGTCCTTCGGGTTCACTTCAAGCGCGTACGCACCGCGGCCATTGGCCCCGATCGCTCGCACCGTCGGACGCTGGTTGAAACCGTGGTCAAGAGCGAGGCGGTTCAGGCGTCGGTAGAAGCCAAGGCCCGGCGGGACGGCATCAGCCACGACAAGGCCGAGGATGCAGCGCGCAGCTATGCGCGGGAGATTGCTGCCGATTATTCATACACACTCGTGCGGATCGCCGAGATGCTGTTGACCTGGTTCTGGAATCGCATCTATCGTGGGGTCGAGGTCAAGCACTTTCGCAACTTCCGGGAAACCTCTCCGGGGCATGAAGTGGTCTATGTTCCCTGTCACAGGAGTCACATCGACTATCTGCTGTTGAGCTATCTGCTTTATAACCGTGGCTTTGTACCACCCCATATTGCAGCCGGCGTCAACCTCAACATGCCCTTGATCGGGCCGATTCTGAGGCGCGGAGGAGCTTTTTTCTTGCGCCGGTCGTTCCGGTCTCAGCCCCTCTACGCCGCGGTTTTCAACCAATACGTTTCCCTGATTCTGAGCAAAGGGGTCTCTTTGGAATATTTCATCGAGGGCACGCGCTCCAGAACCGGGCGTCTTTTGCCTCCGCGGGCGGGCATGCTCTCGATCACCGTCAGGGCGTTTTTGCGCGCCCAGAATCGACCGCTGATGTTTCAACCGGTCTATATCGGCTACGAGCAGTTGGCAGAAGGAAGTTCCTATATCTCTGAGCTATCCGGCCAGCAAAAAAAACCCGAGTCGCTGTCTGACTTTCGCAACCTGATCAATATTCTCCGCAAGGACTACGGCGAAGTAACTGTCAGTTTCGGGGACCCAATTATGCTTAATGGGCTTCTGGACGCGCACGCGCCGGATTGGCAAAGCGAAGGGTACAGCATGGACTCCAAGCCCCCATGGTTGCCGGGTGTGATTGACGACCTCTCGCAGCAAATCATGGTCAATATCAATCGCAGCGCGCACGTCAATCCGATTAATTTGTTGGCAACCTCGCTGTTGGCTGGCCGTAAACATGCACTCGACGAAGGAGACTTGAGCCGACTTCTTGAGTTATTCAAAGCCATTATGGGGGGAACGACCTATTCCGACAAAGTGACCGTGACCGACATGCCAGGCGAGAAAATCATCGAGTATGGTCTTGAGATGGGCCTGGTTGAGCGGCACGTGCATCGTTTGGGCAGCATCATTCGAACCGACGCGACAACCGCCGTTCTGTTGACTTACTTCCGCAACAACAGCGCGCATCTGTTGGCTATGAGTGCTTGGATAGCCTGCTGTTTTCTCAACGTGCAGCGCGTGCGGCGCGGACGCCTCAAGCAGCTAACAGCAACCGTTTACCCGTTCCTGAAACACGAATTATTCCTGCCCTGGGCACAGGATGACATCGACCAGATCGTTGATCAAACGGCTGACCGCATGGTTGAATTGGGTTTGTTGCGTCAGTCTCAGGATCGGCTGCAGCGGGCACCGGGTGGAAGCAACGAGACCTACTATCTGCGTCTTCTCGCCAACACCATGGTGCAGACCTTTGAGCGCTACTTCATCACCGTTACGGTGCTGGCCAAAAATGGCTCCGGTTGCCTGACTCGACAGCAACTCGAGCAGCTTTGTATTCTTTCGGCACAGCGTATCTCCCTGCTGCAACAGTTCGAAGCCCCAGAGTTTTACGACCGAACGCTGTTCAAGCAGTTTATAGAATCCTTGACCGCAACCGGCATTCTTGGGCGCGATGACAGCGGCTGCCTGACGTTCGATCAGCGCCTCGAGGGATTTGCGCGTGACGCGCGCTTAATTCTGGACAAGGAGGTACGGCATGCCATTATCCAGGTCACACCGGACGTTCTCGAGGTCGAACCTCAGAATGACTAGTGGGCCATGCGGACCGCATGGCCCACTAGGCACCCAAATCAGGGATGAGCTTGCTTTCCCAGTAGTCAATCTGGTCGCGAAGGCGGAGCTTGCGCTTTTTCATTCTTCGCAGGCGTAGCTGGTCTGTCGACGGCGTCCGCGCCAACTGATCAATCGCATCGTCGAGATCCCGATGCTCCTGTCTAAGCGCCATCAGCTTCGCCTGTATAGAGAGCTCTTGAACGTCCACGCGGCAGCATTTTCTTGTCGAGCCTGAAAGTGTACTGGAATTGACGGTCCTGGCGCCATTATCTCCGTGACTTTAGGCACTTGAGGCAAGGTACAGGTGATGTATCCTTGATTCGAAACAAAGGCTTAGGAGACCACCATGCCACGCTTTATTTCAATTGCTCTGATCCTGCTACTGACCGGTTGCTGGAGCGTCAACCAACCCATTGAGATCGAACCCGGGGCAGAGGTGGAAGGTAGCTTGCGATCGGTCAACGGGGCAATGACGATTGGTGACGGCGCTCGGGTCTCCGGTGATGTATCCAACGTCAATGGGCGCATCAAGATTGGTGAACGTGCTCAAGTCGGCTCGATTACCAACGTCAATGGCCAGATCATCATCGGGGCAGGTACCGAGGCTGCTGACACCGAGTCGGTCAATGGTTCCGTATCTCTGGGCCCAGGCGCCCGTGTACGCGGTGGTGTCAGCGCAGTCAACGGCAGCGTCGAGATGGCGGAACAATCTATCGTCGAGGATGACGTGCAGACGGTCAACGGGCGTATTAGCCTCAAAACTGGTGCCAGGGTGGACGGAAAAGTCGCAAATATCCGCGGAAAGATCGAACTGGATGGGGCGTCAGTTCAATCGATCGAAACTCAGGCGGGCTCGATTGATTTGCTGGAGAACAGCAGCGTGGCCGGAAAGCTTTGGGTCAAAGAGGCCAAGAACGGTGACAACGACATTCCCAGAATCGTGATTGGGCCGGGTGTGCAGGTTGGGGGGCCTCTGCAGTTTGACCGCGAAGTCGAACTCTTGATTCACGACGATGCCGAGGTCGGTGAAATCATCGGCGCCGAAGCAAAGTGCTTCAGCTGCGAGATCACCGACATTTAAAAGAGGCGCGCGTCAGTTCTGTCGGACGCCGTTCACTTCAATCCACCCACCACCGCTCGGCTGGCTTGCATCAGGATGAGTCTGGGAGACGGTGCCACCACCTCCGTGAAAATCGTAGCGGCCCTGGAAGCTAATCCGGTCGCCGCTCTCAGCCTGGACGGGCGCTGCTGCCTGGGTATCTCGAAGGAGAATAATCGTGAGTTCTTCGTCGATACGCACCTGAAACCGCTGCTCCGCGCCAGTCGAACCCAATTGGCGAACGACCTCTCCGGATGCCTGGATCCAGACACCGCTGCGCGCATCGGCAAAAGCGGTTTGCAGGGCGTCATTTGATGGCGCGTTGCTGCCGCAGGCGGACAACGCGATAGCTAGGCAGACTGCACCGATAAGCTTGTGGCTTTGCTTCAACGGTTGATTCATATCGCTTTAAGCCCGTCATGCTGTTTCGAGCACATAACGTAGCGCGCAAGCGATGAGGGCGTTGTCAGGGGTAAACCCTAGCGTTTGAGCTTCTTACGGAATCGTTCGAGCGCAGCAAGCTGCGCCATGGCTTCCGCTAATTGCGCCTGAGCCTGCGCGACCTCCATGCCCGCAGAACGATCTTCGATGGCTCGCTCTGCTTCTTCTTTGGCCTTGAGGGCGGCAGCTTCATCAAGGTCGCCGGCCCGCTGCGCCGTATCAGACAGGACCGTCACGACATGCGGCTGTATCTCCAGCAAGCCTCCGGAAATATAATAAAATTCCTCACCACCATCGGGTTCGGGCAGGAGCACACGAACCTGTCCAGGGCGCAAGCGGGTTAGCAACGGAGCATGACGCGGGGTGATACCGAGATCGCCCTCCTCTCCTGGCACAACGACCATAGTCGCATTGCCAGAGAAGATCTCTGCTTCGGCGCTGACGATGTCGCAGTGAATGGTTGATGCCATATCTTGGTCCCGTTAGATGGCCAATGGAGTCAGGCGGCTTTCTCTGCCATCTGCTCGCCCTTCTCGACCGCTTCGTCAATGGTTCCAACCATGTAGAAGGCCTGTTCGGGCAAGTGATCGTATTCACCGTCAACGATGCCCTTGAAACCTCGAATGGTTTCTTTGAGAGAAACATAGACACCAGGTGATCCGGTAAAGACTTCGGCCACAAAGAAAGGCTGAGAGAAAAAGCGCTGGACTTTTCGAGCGCGCGCGACGGTCTGCTTGTCTTCTTCGCTGAGTTCGTCCATGCCAAGGATCGCGATGATGTCCTTGAGTTCTTTGTACCGCTGCAGCGTGCCCTGTACCTTGCGGGCCACGTCGTAATGCTCTTGGCCGACCACCAGGGGGTCAAGCTGGCGCGAGGTCGAGTCGAGCGGGTCTACCGCCGGATAAATACCAAGCTCGGCAATCTGTCGCGACAGAACCACCGTGGCGTCCAGGTGAGCGAAGGTGGTCGCGGGCGAGGGGTCGGTCAGGTCATCAGCAGGCACATAGACGGCCTGGATCGAGGTGATGGAGCCGGTCTTGGTCGAGGTGATGCGTTCCTGCAAAGCACCCATTTCTTCAGCCAGCGTCGGCTGATAACCCACTGCCGAAGGCATACGGCCAAGCAATGCCGAGACTTCCACCCCGGCCAGGGTGTAGCGGTAGATGTTGTCAATGAACATGAGAACGTCGCGGCCCTCGTCGCGGAAATACTCGGCGATCGTCAATCCGGTCAGCGCGACGCGGAGGCGGTTACCCGGCGGCTCGTTCATCTGGCCGTAGACCAGTGCGACCTTGTCGAGGACGTCCGAGTCCTTCATTTCATGGTAGAAGTCGTTACCTTCTCGGGTCCGCTCGCCGACGCCGGCGAAAACAGAGTAGCCGGAGTGCTCGATGGCAATGTTTCTGATCAACTCCATCATGTTGACGGTCTTGCCAACACCCGCACCACCGAACAGGCCAACCTTGCCGCCCTTCGCAAACGGGCATATCAGGTCGATAACCTTAATTCCGGTCTCGAGCAGTTCATTGCTGGCAGCCTGCTCTTCGAACGACGGTGGTTCGCGATGGATCGGAGCATGAGCATCCGAACCAATATCGCCCCTTTCGTCGATGGGGTTACCCATGACATCCATGATACGACCCAGCGTCTTCTTGCCAACCGGAACGGTGATCGGCTGGCCAGTATTGGTGACGCTGCCGTAGCGCTTTAGGCCGTCTGTGGTCCCGAGCGCAATCGTCCGGACGACGCCATCACCAAGCTGCTGTTGCACTTCAAGCGTGGTGCCTTCTTCATCAATGACTATCGCGTCATAAACTTTCGGCACCTGGTCGCGGGGAAATTCGACGTCAACGACGGCACCAATAATTTGAACAATCTTTCCGGAACTCATTGTGCTTATCCCTTGTATGGGGTTGCTTGATTTAATGACAGTTGATCAGGAGACCGCGGAAGCGCCGCCCACGATTTCCGAAATTTCCTGCGTGATCGCTGCTTGGCGCGCTTTGTTATAGACCAGCCGCAAGTCATCGATCAGATTGGTCGCGTTATCCGAGGCGCTCTTCATCGCAACCATACGAGCCGCAT
Source organism: uncultured Wenzhouxiangella sp. (assembly GCA_964540315.1). Lineage (GTDB taxonomy): Bacteria > Pseudomonadota > Gammaproteobacteria > Xanthomonadales > Wenzhouxiangellaceae > Wenzhouxiangella. Next base: position 18,458 of record CAZIMY010000007.1, on the reverse strand, counting down.
GCTCGCTTGCCAGATTTTCCAGCGTCGCCTGATAGACCACCGACTCAATGTAGCGAGTCAGGAAATCATCCAGCAGCGCTTCAACATCTGGTTCGTAAAGATAATCCCAGTACTTCTTCAGTTCTTCTTCGTCGGAGGGCGGCAGGGGCAGCAGTTGTTCTACCGTCACCTTCTGGGTCATGGTGTTGACAAATCGGTTGTAGCAAAGGTTGATCTGATCGAGCCGCTCGCCCCTGAAGTCATCAAGCATGACCTTGATCACGCCGATCAACTCTTCCAGACGCGGCTTTTCGCCCAAGTCTTGAGTGCTAGCGGCAATATCGACCTTGAGACGGCGGAAAAACTGAGCCGCCTTGCGCCCGATGATGACGGTGGTGATCTCGACGTTTTTCTCCTGCCAGCCGCGGAATTCTCCGAGCAACTGGCGGAACATGTTGTTATTCAGCCCACCGCATAGTCCGCGATCGGTTGCGATCACGATGTACCCGACCCGCTTGATGTCTTCGCGCTCCACCATGAACGGATGGGGATCAGCGAGGTTTGCGTTGGCAAGATGCCCGATGACCTGGCGCATCATGCGCGCATAGGGACGAGACGACTGCATCAGGTCCTGGGCCTTGCGGATCTTGCTGGCCGAGACCATTTCAAGCGCGCTGGTGACCTTGCGCGTATTCTGGACGCTCTTGATCTTGCCAACGATTTCCTTGTCGCCGCTCATAACTCGATTACCAGCTGCCGGTTGACTTGAAATCGTCCAGGGCAGCTTTCATTTCTGCCGCCAGCTCGTCGTTCCAATCGCCCGTTTCATTGATTTTGTCGAGGAGAGGCTTGTAGCTGTTTTCCATAAACCCCTGCAGAGCCTGCTCGAAATCCACGACCTTGTTCAAAGGCAGGTCATCCAGGTAGCCCTCATTCCCGGCAAACAGGCTGACGGCCATGCTGGCAACCGACATAGGCGAGTACTGGGCCTGCTTCATCAGTTCTGTAACCCGCTGACCGCGTTCGAGCTGCTTGCGGGTCGCTTCATCAAGGTCAGAAGCAAACTGCGAAAACGCTGCCAGTTCGCGATACTGCGCAAGGGCGAGGCGAACACCCCCGCCAAGCTTCTTGACGATCTTGGTTTGAGCGGCACCACCGACACGCGACACGGACAACCCGGCGTTAATCGCAGGGCGGATACCCGAGTTGAACAAGTCGGTTTCAAGGAAAATCTGACCATCGGTAATCGAGATCACGTTGGTCGGGACAAAAGCGGAGACGTCACCCGCCTGGGTTTCAATGATCGGCAAGGCCGTCAGTGAACCTGTCTTGCCCTTGACTTCGCCGTCGGTTTTTTTCTCGACGTAATCAGCATTGACTCGAGCGGCACGCTCAAGCAAACGCGAGTGAAGATAGAACACGTCACCCGGATACGCTTCGCGGCCCGGGGGGCGGCGCAGCAGCAGGGAGACCTGTCGGTAGGCCACGGCCTGCTTGGAGAGATCATCATAGACAATCAAGGCATCTTCACCGCGATCCCGGAAATATTCGCCCATGGCACAGCCGGCATAAGGCGAGATGTACTGAAGAGCGGCCGATTCAGCGGCATTGGCGGCCACCACGATCGTATGTTCCATGGCACCGTGCTCTTCGAGCTTGCGCACCAGGTTGGCCACCGACGAAGTCTTCTGACCTACGGCCACGTAGATACACTTGATGCCGCTGTCTTTCTGGTTGATGATCGCGTCGATGGCAACGGCAGTCTTGCCGGTCTGGCGGTCACCAATAATCAATTCTCGCTGGCCGCGCCCAATAGGCACCATGGCGTCGATCGCCTTCAAACCGGTCTGGACGGGTTGGCTCACGCTTTCACGGGTGATGACCCCGGGCGCGATTTTCTCGATCGGCTCGAATTGATCAGTCTCGATAGGACCCTTACCATCAATCGGATTACCCAAGGCATCCACGACGCGCCCAAGCAGCGCTTCACCAACCGGCACCTGCAGGATGCGCCCCGTGCATCGAACGGTATCGCCTTCCTTGATGTGCTTGTACTCACCCATGACCACGGCACCAACGGAGTCCCGCTCGAGGTTGAGCGCGAGGCCGTAAGTGTCACCGGGGAACTCGATCATCTCCCCCTGCATCACGTCGGCCAGGCCGTGCAATCGGCAAATGCCGTCCGACACGCTGACCACCATGCCCTCGGTACGGGCTTCGGAGGACACTTCGAACTGCTCAACGCGCTTGCGGATCAGCTCGGAAATTTCAGTGGGGTTAAGGGTCTGTTGCATGCTTGCAATCCTTGGATATCGTCTTATTCAGGCCGCGACTTGCCGCGCGAGCCGCTTGAGTTGTCCACGAACACTGCCATCGATCACCTGATCGCGGGCTCGAATAATGGCGCCGCCGATCAGGGAGGCATCAACCTCGACCTCAAGATCGATCTCACGCTGGAAGCGCTGCCGAAGCCGCTTGCTGAGTTGTTGAGTTTCTTCTTCGCTCATTTCGTAGGCAGAGGAAACAAGCACGTGCACTCTTTCTTCGGACTCTCTGCGAAGGGCTTCAAACTGGGCGTATATCTCCGGCAGTAATGCCAAGCGCCGGTACTGACTTAACGTATCGAGAAACCGCTGGAACCGCTCGTTTCCGCCATCGCCAACCGCAGCCCGAAACACGTCCAGGACTTGCTCACGTGTCAGGCGAGGATCTTCAAGCAGGCTGGGCACCGGGTCCTCGGTGGCCACCTGTGCTGCCACCACCAGACTCTGACTCCAGTCAGACACCTCGTCATGCGCATGCGCTGCCTGAAAAGCAGCCCGGGCATAGGGACGGGCCAGAGTAGTTAGGTTCAGCATGACAGACTCCGGTTTACAGCTGCGCCGCCAGCTTATCCAGCATTTCGCGATGCGCGGTAGCGTCAATTTCCTTGTCGATCACGCGACCGGCACCGGCCACGGCCAGCTCAGCCAGACGATCTCGCAGTGCTTCACGGGCCTGGTTGGTCGCCAGTTTGATTTCAGCTTCAGCCGCTGTCACTTGGCGGTCGCGCTCTGCAACAGCAGATTGGCGGGCCTCCTCGACGATCTGGTTGCCGCGCTGGCTGGCTTGCTCGATCACCTCGCCAGCCTTTCGCCTCGCTTCACGAAGGATATCTTCTGCTTCAGCCTGCGCCTTGTCCAGTGCCTTCTCAGCTTCCTCCGAGTTCGCCAGGCCCTCGGCAATTTTCTGCCGACGTTCTTCCATCGCCTGGGTGAGAGGCGGCCAGACAAACGTCATGACGGCCCAGATGAAAACCAGAAATGTTCCGGCCTGCCCGATGATCGTCCAGATACTAGGTAGCATAGAAAGCGCCTTGCGTCGTGGGAATTAGAAAACGGAGCGAGCGAATCAGCCGCCTGCGGCTTGCTGAACCGGCGTGAGGAGCGGGTTGGCAAACATCAGCAGGGCTGCGAATGCCACACCAATGATCGACAGGGCGTCCAACAGACCAGCAATAATGAACATACGCACCTGCAGCATGCCGGCAAGTTCGGGTTGGCGCGCGGCACCTTCGAGGAATTTCCCGCCCAGCAGCGCAAAACCAATAGCGGTGCCAAGTGCAGTTGCGACGAAGATCATGCCTACGGCAATCACGGTATTGGCCTGAATCTGCGCGATCAGGCTGGCCAGTTCCATTTCCATTGTTATCTCCTGAAATAACTTGTTTGTAAGGCGAAAGGTCTAGTGTTTTTCATAGGCCAACGACAGATAAACAATCGTCAGCGTCATGAACAAGAATGCCTGCAAGGGCACGACAAGAATATGGAAGATTGCCCATGCACCACCCGGGATGAACTGAACCCACCACGGCAGCAGGGCAATCAGAATAAAAATTAGTTCAGCGGCATACAGATTACCGAACAACCGCATGGCCAGCGAAACCGTCTTCGATACCAGTTCAACAAGGTTCAAGACCAGGTTGGGAATCCACAGCAGCGGGTTGGCTCCAAACGGGTGGGTCAACAGTTCTTTGCCGAAGCCCATCAGGCCCTTGCCCTTGACCCCATAAATCAGAATCAGGCCCAAGACAGTAATCGACAGACCAAACGGGGCATTGATGTCTGCAGACGGCACGATGCGGAAGTAGTCCGACAAACCAGCCTTGCAGATGGCGTAGGGCACGTAATCCACTGGCACCAGATCCATCAGGTTCCAGAGCAACACGACACAGAAAATGGTTAGCGCCAGCGGCCCGACGAAATTGCGTGGGCCATGAAAACTTTCTTTGACCGAGTTGTCGACAAAATCGACCAGGAACTCGACAAAGTTCTGGACCCCGCCGGGCACGGCCGCTGTCACGCGCCGGGCCACGATAATCAGGAAAGTCAACAGGGAGATCCCCAGCACCCACGAGACAATCATCGTGTCCAGGTGCAGGACCCACGGGTCCATAAGGTCGGCCCCCTTGGGCAAACGCAGGTTGGTGATGTGGTGAACGACGTATGCGTCCGCGCTGGGCATCTGGCATGAATGGGCAGCTGCTTCTTCGCCGCCGGGCATCGGTAGGGTATCTGTTGCCATAAAAAGTAAGACGGCTTCCGCTTGTCAGTTCCTAACTTTCACTACCACTCAATGTGCCGAGCTTGCGCATCGCCAGCCAGTTAGCCACCAAAGTCGCGCAGTATCCGACCACGACCGGCACAAAATAAGCGGCGAACCACTTGGCCACGACCACAAACAGGATCACCGCCAGCACAAATTTCAGCGCCATGGCACGGTAAAAAACCCGGACCATGGATTTTGCATCATTGCCAGCCGAAAGCGCCACGCGCAACCCGGTGATGGCAGTCAGCAGCAACCCAATCGAGCCACCGGCCATCGCTGCAATCGCCATCGGCCATCCGCTCAACAACCCGAAGCCCAACGCCGTACCAACGGTCAACAGGGCTTGGCTACGCATCAGCCAGGCGATGGTTTTCGCTAACTCCGTACCCTGAGTCTCGGGTTCGACCATTCAAGTCATCCGCCGAGCTTGCACAGGCCCTGCCGCACGTCTTGCAGGGTTCCCGAAACTTCCCTGCAGAAACGGCCTGACGATAGGACGGAGCCGCTCTCTACCAATCCGGCGAAGTATAACAGTCAGATCGCGGCAACGGCAACCAATCGGGCCGACCAAACAGCAGCTGAACCCGGTCATCGGCGCAGTCTCTCGAGCAGTCCGTCCAGTTCATCCAGGCTGGTGTAACGAATAGCCACCTGACCCTTCCCGCTCGACTGGTGCTTTACGCTGACCGGCGCACACAGCGTTTCGCTCAGCTCTTGCTCGAGACGTTCGATATCAGCATTGCGGGGCTCCGGGACCTTTTGCGACGGCCCGGAACGTCCATCGCGTAAGCGTCTGACCAGCGCCTCGGTCTGGCGCACGGACAACTCAAGGTCAACAACTTCAGTTGCCGCCCTGACCTGCGCGGCGCGATCCAGCGTCAACAGAGCACGGGCGTGACCCATGTCCAGGCGGCGCTGATCCACAAATTCGCGAACCTCAGGCGCCAGCTCGAGCAACCGGAGCAGATTGGTCACCGAAGCCCGGGACCGGCCAACGTTCTCCGCCGCTTGACCATGCGTTAATTCGAACTCATCGATCAGGCGCTTGAGCGCAGTGGCTTCTTCCAGCGGATTGAGGTCTTCTCTCTGGATGTTCTCAATCAGCGCCAGCGCGAGAGTGGCCTCGTCCGGGACCTCCCGTACGATGGCCGGAATCGTTGCCTTCCCAGCCATACGGCAAGCCCGCCAGCGTCGCTCTCCAGCGATCAGTTCATAGGACCCCTCACGCGCCAGAGGCCGGACGACAACCGGCTGCACCAGGCCCTGCGACCGGATGGACTCGGCCAGCTCTTCCAATCGATCCGGGTCCATGGCCGAGCGCGGCTGGTAGCGGCCGGGCTGGATCGCATCCAGCGGCAATTCCTGCAGCACGGTGCGCCCTTCGCTTTCTGCCGAATCAGGTGCTTCAGCCCGCGACTTGCCGAGCAGGGCCCCCAAATTTCGGCCGAGTGGCTTCTTCTTGCGAGACGCGCTCACCGACGAGCACCTCCGCAACGGCGCAGATACTCTCCGGCCAGGCCAAGATAAGCAATCGCGCCTCGTGATTCACGATCGTACTGGATCACCGACTGGCCATAGCTGGGCGCTTCCGCCACCCGAACGTTACGCGGTATGACGGTCGCAAACAGCTTGTCGCCGAAATGCTCCTGAAGCTGACGGGATACGGCACCGGACAGATTATTACGGACATCAAACATGGTTCTAACCAATCCGTCGATTTGCAACTGCGGGTTCACCGAGTCCTGAACCTGCTCAATGGTGTTGAGCAGCGCGGTCAGACCCTCGAGCGCATAATACTCGCACTGCATGGGAATCAGAATGCCATCAGCGGCCGTGAGGGCATTGAGCGTCAGCACGTTGAGCGCTGGCGGGCAGTCGATGATGATGTGGTGGTAGGTCCCTAACAGCGGCTTGAGCTCCTGCTTGAGCACTCCAGCACGATCATCGAGTTCAAGCAGTGCGACTTCGGCCGCGGTCAGGTCACCATTGGCCGGAATGAGATCGAATTTCAGGGCATCCAGCTTGCGAACAAGCTCCAGCGCGGACTGTTCACCCAGCAGCACCTCGCATACAGTGGCCTCATGCCGCTCCAGCTCAACGCCGCAGCCGGTCGTACTGTTGCCCTGTGGATCCATATCGATCAGCAGCACGCGGCGATCCAGTTCTGCCAGGCCGGCAGCCAGATTGAGTGCTGTGGTGGTTTTGCCAACCCCGCCTTTCTGGTTGGCCACCGCCACGATCCGGCAGCTTCTGTCTGTCATCGTTTGTCGACCCTCACCAGGCACCGCCGCGCTTGCAGTCCCGGAATCTCCAGTTCAATAAGCGCTACATTGTACGGTGACGGCACCGCCCGCCGTTCGCTTTCCGACAGCTGACCCTTCATCGCCAGCAGCGGCACCCCCTGATTCAACATGGGCGATGCCCAGTCCACCAATCTTGCCAACGGTGCCAGCGCCCGCGCCACAATGGCGTCTGGCAGATCGTCCGGGAAGTAATCTTCCAGCCGAGCCTGAATCGGCTCTATGTTCTCCAAGGGAAGCTGGCGCCGGACCTGGTTGAGAAAACGGATCTTCTTGCCGTTGCTGTCGAGCAAGGCGAAGCGGCGCTGAGGACAGACGATGGCCAGCGGAACGCCCGGCAACCCCGGGCCGGTTCCTGCATCCACGAATCGCCCCCCTTGCAGGTGGGGCAGAACCGAAAGACTGTCAATCAGGTGGCGTGCTACCATTTCGGCCGGTTCGGTCACCGCAGTCAGGTTGTAGCTGCGGTTCCAGCGAAGCATCAGCGCAAGATAATGCAGCATCTGATCTTCCTGGTCCCGAGTGGCCGCCAGACCCAGACCGTCCATCGCGCTCTTGAGCCGTCCACGCTGTACTTCGAGCGTTTCGGGCAAGGTGTTGCCATCTTCAACCATCGCTGTCAGGCATCTGGCCAATGCGAAAGCTCGTCATTATAGGTTCCAGCCTGCTGATCATCTGGCTCGTCGCAATGCCGGCGCTAGTCGGGCTTTACCTGCGAGATACGGTTGCCGAGTGGCTGGCTGAGCATGGTGAATCCGCCTCCGCTACTTATCAACCGGGCTGGCTGGGCTCGCATCTGCTGGCGATGAATGCCGAAGCCGATACGAGACTTGAATTGACCGCACGCCATTTTCCGCCGCTCAAACCGGGCTGGATCGCGCTTCGCGGTCGGCTGGATTCTCCGCTGGTGCCGCAAGGCGCCGTCTTTCGAGCACATCTGGGACTGACCGGTAGCTGGCACATCAGCGGCGAAGCCGAGTTGCTCAAGTCCAATGAGCAAAGCGATTTGTCCGCCGGGGGTCTGATAGTCAACGTCGCTCAGGTCGCGGGCCAACCGATCAACCTGACGCTGCGGGCAGATAAAGTACACCTGCCTGGCCAGTCCGAGCCTTTGCTTGATCTTCGGGGGCGGGGGCTTCGGCGCGAAAACGAAAATGGCCGAATTCGCCTTGGACTGGAGCTTCAGGCCCTCGACCCGGACCTCGGTGCCGTACTGCTCACCATCCAAGTCGGGCCAATGACGCCCGAGCAGCTGGAATTCATGATCGGCGGATTGCGGCAACTCGCCCAAAGCCAGCCGGGCTCTGTCACCGAAGGCGTGGCGCTGATGACGATTGCCAGCACATGGCAGCAAATGGCGAGCGATGGCGCGACGGTAGAGCTGGAGCGCCTTCAGTTCGGGGAGGCCACCGTCTTCCAGGGCCGCTGGGTCTTGGCCGAACCTTCCCCGATCATCACCGGATCGGGCGACATTGATACGCTCAATCAGTGGTTGAACCGACTGGCGCCAAATCCACAGCAAAGGGCCGGTCAAACCGCGGGCAACGCGCTAGGCCTGCTATCTGAGCTCGGGGATGTCAGGGTGGACAACGGCACTTTCCATTTCACCCATCGGGCGTTGGCGTCTCCGAGTCTGTCCCGCCCGAACCCTCAGCAAGCGCCCTGATTTCTTCGTGGCGCAAACAGGCGACCTTTCGACCATCTTCCAGAGATTCAAGCTGTGGAACATTGTCAGCGCACGCCGCGACAGCAAACGGACAGCGGGTGCGAAACACGCAGCCGGTCGGCGGCTCCAGCGGCGATGGCATATCGCCATCCAGCGAGCGCCGGACACGGGCCCGTTCCGCCACCGGATCAGGAATGGGCACCGACTCGATCAGCGCCTGAGTATAGGGGTGACGGGGCTCTAAGTAGATTCGTTCGCGATCGGCGACCTCCACAACCCGGCCAAGATACATCACCAGCACCCGATCCGAGACGTGGCGTACAACCGAAAGATCATGCGCAATAAAGATCAGTGATAGCTGTAGTTTGCGCTGCAGATCCTTCAGCAAATTAACGATCTGGGCCTGAATGGAGACGTCCAGGGCACTGACCGGCTCATCGCAGACAACAAGCCGGGGGTTGACCACCAACGCCCTGGCAATACCGATGCGCTGACACTGTCCGCCTGAAAATTCATGGGGATAGCGATTGATCTGGCTCGGCGACAAACCGACCAGCTGCATCATGCCGCTGACTCGCTCCCGAACCTGCAGCCGGCTCATCGACGGATAAAAAACGCGCAGGGGCTCGGCAACAATCTCTCCCACCGTCATGCGCGGGTCCAGAGATCCCGAGGGGTCCTGAAAGATCAGCTGGATTTCGCGTCGTTTCAGGCGCATCGCCTCTGAATCCAGACCCAGCAGATCCTGGCCAAGCCAGACCACCGATCCGGCCTGTGGCCTCACCAGCCCCAGAATGGCCCGAGCAAGAGTCGATTTACCGCACCCTGATTCACCAACAATCCCCAGCGTTTCGGCCGGATAAAGATCGAAACTGACGTTATCGACGGCTCGCAGCGTTTGGTAGTCATGGCGCAGCAGGCCACCGCGGTCGACTCGAAAGTGGACCGCCAGATCACGAACCTCCAAAACGGGCGATCGCGCATTCATGCGCTTTCCTCCCTGGACGGCAGACGTTCCAGATGGCACCGCTTGAAATGATGCTCCGCAACCGGCTCAAAAGCGGGTTGCTCTTGGCATTTCTCCCAGGCATACAGGCATCGATTCGAAAACGGGCAGCCACTAGGCAAGGCGAGCAGGCTGGGCGGGTTGCCCGGAATCGCGTTGAGGATGCCGGATCGCGGCTGATCCAGCCGGGGCACCGAGTGCAGCAGACCCTCGGTATAGGGATGGCGCGGCGCTGCAAACAAATCATTGACCGGCGCCACTTCCATTTCCTGACCGGCATAAAGGACCAGCACATCGTCGGCGAGCCCGGCAACCACACCCAGATCGTGGGTAATCAGAAGAATCGCTGTGGACGACTTCTCGGACAACTCGCCCATCAGGCTGTTGATCTGCGACTGAACCGTGACGTCGAGGGCAGTCGTCGGCTCATCAGCAATCAGCAGGTCTGGTTGGCACAACAGGCCCATCGCAATCATGATGCGCTGGCACATGCCACCTGAAAGCTCGTGCGGATACTGTCTCATACGCTGCTCGGCGTCATTCAACCGCACCAGCCGCAGCATTTCAACGGCTCGGGTTTTGGCTTCCCGGCGGCGCAAATTACGATGGTGGGTCAGCACCTCGATCAATTGATCCCCGATGCTCATGTAGGGGTTGAGCGAACTGACCGGGTCCTGGAAAATCATCGAGATTTTCGAGCCTCGCAGACGGCTCAGCTCGCCGGCGGACATACCCAGCAACTCCTGTCCGCGAAACTTGACCGAACCACTGGCCCTGCCGTTTTCGGCAAGCAGTCCCATAATCGCCAGCGCAGATTGGGTCTTGCCTGAACCGGACTCTCCCACCAGCCCAAGGGTCTGCCCCGGCTCAAGATCAAAGTTGATGCCGTTGACGGCATGCACGACCCCGTCAGGAGTCTTGAAGCTGACGGTCAAGTCTCTGACTTCGAGCAGGGCCATGATTAAAACCTGTCCTTCGGGTCAAGTGCGTCACGCAGACCATCGCCGAGAAAGTTGAAAGCAAAAAGAGTCGCCGCCAGAAAGCCGGCCGGGAAGAGCAGCGACCAGGGCGCGGTTTCCAACTCCTGAGCGCCCTCATTGACCAGGGCGCCCCAGGAAGTCAGCGGTTCCTGCACACCCAGGCCAAGAAAGCTCAGGAAACTCTCGACCAGAATGACCTGAGGAATGGTCAAGGTGACGTATACAATCACCACGCCCAGCAGGTTGGGCACAATATGACGGCGAATGATGTGGAATTCCGTCGCGCCGCACGACCTCGCCGCTTCAACAAAATCCTTGTTCTTCAGGCTGAGAGTCTGGCCTCTCACGATGCGCGCCATATCTAGCCAGTTGATCGCGCCGATCGCGACGAATATCAGGAAGATATTGCGACCAAAAACCACCATCAGGACGATCACAAAGAACATAAACGGCATGGCATAGATCCCGTCGACGAAGCGCATCATCAGGTTGTCGATCCGACCGCCGAAATAGCCTGCCACAGCGCCGTAGGAAACACCGATAATCAACGATACCAGCGTAGCCACAAGGCCTACCAGAAGAGAAATACGCCCACCGATCATGGTTCGAACGAACAAGTCGCGACCCAGCGCATCCGTGCCGAACAGATGCCCGGTTTCCAAGGAAGGCGGGGTGGAGTAATGATCCCAATCGGGGATTTCATGATCCCAGCTGCTCAGCATGGGACCGATAATCACCGAAACCACCATTACCGCCAGCACCAGCAGGGCCGCGACCGCAGCTTTGTTTTTGAGCAGGCGATGCCAGGCGTCGATGTACAACGATCGCCCGCGCACGGTTCGCGTATCGAGCGCCTGTTCAAAAGCGTCGCGGGTGGAATCGTTCATCGGCTCAGGCATCCTGCTCGTCGTAGCGGATCCGCGGATCAAGCCAGGCATAGATCAGGTCAACCAGAAAATTGAACAGAATGATCAGCACGCCGTACAGGATGACGACGCCCATGACCAGGGTGTAATCGCGATTGAGCGCGCCCTGCACGAAATACGACCCGATACCGGGAATGGTAAAGATTCGCTCAACCACGACCGAGCCGGTCAGAATCGCGGCCGCAGAGGGGCCAAGATAGGAAATCACCGGCAGCAGGGCAGGTTTGAGCGCGTGCTGAAACAGAATCGTCTTTTCCGGCATGCCCTTGGCCCTGGCCGTTCGAATAAAGCTGGAACGTAACACCTCGATCATCGAGCCGCGCGTGATTCGGGCGATGTAGGCAACCATCGGCAAAGCCAGGGTCACGACCGGCAGCGCCATGCGCGATGGTGTAAAGGCCCATCCACCGGCCGGTAACCAACCCAGCGTAATCGCAAACAGCAAAATCAGCAGCGGCGCCATTACAAAGTTCGGAATGGAAATCCCGATCATTGCCAAACTCATCACCGAGTAATCCGCTGGACGATTCTGGTGAAGCGCCGCCCATGCCCCGATCGGCACGCCGATCAGCAAGGCCAGCAGAAGCGCCAGGCCGCCGAGCGCGAAGGAAACCGGCGCTCCCTGAACAATCAGATCGTTGACCGTCCAGTCAAGGTAATGAAATGACGGGCCAAGGTCCAGTCGCACGATTTGCCACATATACCTGAGATACTGCAGGGGCAGAGCCTCGTCGAGGTGGTACTTGGCTTCCAGGTTTGCCTCGATATCCGGGGGCAGAGCCCGCTCGGAATCAAACGGTCCACCCGGTGCAATCCGAATCAGGAAAAACGCGAAGGTAATCAGTAAAAACAGGGTCGGCACCGCAGAGAGCAGACGCTTGAGCGAATAATTCAGCATGGCAAGGTGGTCGCGACTTGATCAATCACCACGGGTCACCATGCCCTCATCTTTCGCATCGACTTCTCGAAGCAAATACATGTGCCGGCTCAGGTGGATATCCATGATGTTGTCCTGCCACCCGCGCAGGCGTGGGTCGACCAGGCGTTTGGAAACATAAACATAAACCGGCAACACAACCTGATCTGCCAGCAAGACACGTTCCGCCTCAGCCATGAGATTGCGCCGACGGGATGGAATCCGTTCCTCGGCGATCTGCTCGAGCAAACGATCAAAGCGCGGATTTTCGTAGCCAGCATCGTTACGTCCATGTCCGCTATGGAAGAGCTCCAGAAACGTGAATGCATCCTGATAGTCGCCAATCCAGCCCGACCTGAAAACCTCTGTCACTCGTCGCTGTGCGCGATTTTGCAGGAACACGCGAAACTCTTCGTTGATCAGGCGGGTGCGCACGCCAAGCACGTCTTTCCACATTGCGGCAATAGCCACAGCGATTTTCCGATGGTTCTCCGAGGTGTTGTAGCGCAGCTCAACGGTCAAGGGCTCGCTATCTGAATAACCGGCCTGCTGATAAAGACGAAGCGCCTCAGCTTCCCTTTCTGGCTGCGACCAGGCAGCCTCCTCAGGGACCAAGGACTGGTACTCGGGTAGCCCCGGCGGCACCAGATTAAACGCGGGTATTTCCCCGAACTGGGTCACGCGCTCGGTCAGAATGCTCCTGTCAACGGCCAGATTGAGCGCCCGCCGCAAAGGCAGATTGTTCTCAAACGGGGGGCGGGTGAGATTGAATGAAAAAAAATAGGTACCGAACCATGGCGCGACAACGAGGGCCTGCGGCATGTTGCGCTCCAGCCATCGAAACTGCGTGTTTGGGACCTGATAGGTCCAATGCAGATCGCCGGCTCTGAAGCGAGCCATTTCGGTATTTTCATCTTCAAACGGATACAGCACTACCTTGTCGACGATGACATCATCAGCGTCTCGGTAATGGGGGTTTTTCTCCAGCTCAATCCGCGATCGCAATTCCCAGCGGCTGAGTCTGAATGCGCCATTGGAAACGAGATTGCCCGGGCGAACATGGCTATTGCCGTGGGCCTCAAGGCTGGCGCGGTGCACCGGGTAGGTCGTTGGATGGGTCAGCAAACCCAGAAAATAGGACGTTGGATCATTCAGGCGCACCTGAAACGACGTCGGGCTTAAGGCCGTCACGCCCAACTCTTCCGGGGGCAATTCGCCGGAAAAAATCGCCTCTGCATTGACCACCGGCGCAAGCATTCGACCGTAGCCGGCCCCTGAGGCCGGATTGACCACTCGCTGCCAGGACCATACGAAATCCTGCGCGGTCAACGGATCACCATTACTCCAGCGCCCGTCGGGATGAAGGTAGAACGTATAAACCAGCCCGTCCCGACTGATGTCCCAGTGCATCGCGGCACCGGCAACAATGCGGCCGTCTGGCGCGGTTGTTGTCAGCCCTTCAAAAAGATCTCGGAGAATATTGGCGCTGGGCACGCCCTCGGCCAAGTGGGGGTCTAGCGTCTGCGGCTCTTCCCCGTTACCGCGATGGATGATCTGCTGATCTGCAAGAACCGCAGGCAAAGGCCTGCCGTCTTCATCCAGCGCAAGCTCAACCGCTTGCGGCAATCGACCGGCTGACGGCGCACTGACGTCCTGCGACTCTCCGCCACAGGCGACAAGAGCCAGGACGATTAAGCCGGCCAGGTACTTCACTGAAGTTCGAGCCAGCGCGATAGATGAATGTCCATGGCGTTGTCCTTGAAACCACTCACCCCGGGTTTTACCAGGTGACGGGAAACATAGTAGTACAGCGGAATCAGTGCTGCCTGATCAATGACCCGATGCTCCGCCTGCCGTAGCCATTGCAAGCGAGTCTCACCCTGGGAACGAGCCGCGCGATCCATGTATTCGTCAAAAACCGAATCTGAAAAAAAGGCGTAGTTGAGCGGGCTCTCACTGTGAAACAGCTGCAGGAAGTTCCCGGCGTCACGCCAATCGGCAATCCAGCCCCCGCGGACAATTTCGGTAATCCGACCTTGTCGCCGATTGGCCACGAAGACCTTCCATTCCTCGTTGACCAGGCGGGTTTCAACGCCGAGATGCTGCTTCCACATGGCAGCAACAGCCACCGCAAGCCGCCGGTGAGTCAGCGAGGTATTGAAACGCAGCTCCGTGCGCAGCGGACGACGTTCGCTGTAACCGGCCTGCTCATACAACCGACGCGCTTCGGCAACGCGCTCGACCAGCGGGGCCGCCTGATGATCAGGCGTGTCTGGCCAACCGGGCATACCCGGCGGCACCAGCCCCCAGGCCGGGATTTCTCCTGCCCCAAGAACCCTTTCGGTGAGAAGGCGGCGATCAATAACCAGACTTAGCGCGCGACGAAGTTCCGCCATATCGGCAAAGGGCGGTCTGTCGACGTTGAACGTCAGAAAGAACGTGCCGAGGTAGGGCGCTATCCTGAGTTCCTCCCCGAACTGCTCCCGCATCCAGCCCAATCGACCGGGCGGGATGGTTTCAGTGATATGCAGTTGCCCGGCCCGATACCTGGCCAGTTCGACCGAGGGCTCTTCGATCACGTGCCATACGACTTCGTCCAGGGTCACCGAGCCGGCTTCCCGGAAATAGGGGTTTGCGGCAAGCACGATGCGCGCGCCAGGGATCCGTTCGAGCAGCATGAACGGCCCGCTGAACAAGGGATCGTCCTCGCCGGACCAGGGAAAAGTCAGTGGGTGGGTCAGCAATTCCAGAAACCATGGCGTCGGCTGCTCCAGCTCTATGACCACCCGATCGGCACCGTCGGCGCGAATCCCCAGGTCTGCCGAACTGCCCTGCCCAAGCCGCGATGACCTGGCGCCAGCAACCGGGTCAAGCAATCCGGCCATCGGTGCTGCCGTTTCAGGGTCCAATGCACGGCGCCATCCGGCAACGAAATCACCTGCTTCGACCCTGGAGCCATCAGACCAACGGGCCCTGGGGTCCAGTTCGAATGTCCATTGCCGGGCGTCTTCTGTGACCGACCACGACAGCGCAATGCCAGGGATCAGATTGCCCGAGGCATCCAAAGTAACCAGGCCCTCGTGCAGGTCACGCAAGACGTTCAGCGCGGCAAGGCTCTGGGCCAGATGGATATCAAGCGCATCGGGCTCCGGACCGAGTCCTCGATGCAGTGAAGCCCCCGATGCCGCGCCCAGCCATGCCAACATCAAGATTAGGGCAGACGATCGGAACACGCTCAACATGCACTCAGGCCTCGAAACAACGATAATTGCCTCTCCATTCTAGCTTCGAGACAAGCCGTGAACCCAGATCAAGTACTGACGCAACCGCAAGAACTGGCTGACTGGCTTGCGTCCGGATCGCGCCCCGCCTCGGAATGGCGTATCGGTACCGAACATGAGAAGTTCGGTTTCCTGACCGACACGCTAGAACCTCTGAAATATGAGGGCCGCTCCGGCATTCGCGCCGTGCTAGAAGGCCTGGCCGAACGATTCGACTGGGAAATCGTCAGCGAGGACGGATTGCCCATTGCGCTGAAAAATGCCGAAGGCTGCTCCATTACTTTGGAGCCGGGCGGCCAATTGGAGCTATCGGGCGGTTTGCTCGACAATTTGCACGAGACCTGCAGTGAAGTGAATACGCATCTGGCCGAAGTCAGAGCGGTCGCCGAGCCGCTGGGTATCGGTTTTATTGGTCTGGGCTTTCATCCCACCGCACGCCGCGAAGATATCGGATGGATGCCGAAGGCCCGCTACGTGATCATGCGCAACTACATGCCCAAAGTCGGCACGATGGGTCTGGACATGATGAAGCGGACCTGCACGGTCCAGGTGAATCTGGACTTTTCCAGCGAAGCCGATATGGTCGACAAGTTTCGTGCATCTCTGGCCCTGCAACCGATCGCCACCGCGCTATTTGCCAATTCACCCTTCGTCGAGGGAAAGCCCGGCGGTTTTCTGAGTCAGCGCAGCCAGGTCTGGACGGATACCGATCCTGACCGCACCGGCATGTTGCCGTGGGTTTTTGAGTCAGGCATGGGGTTCGAGCGCTACGTGGACTGGATGCTTGATGTTCCAATGTACTTTGTCCGCCGCAAGGACCAATACATCGATGCGTCCGGGCAGTCATTCCGGGATTTTATGGCCGGGAAACTCAAAGGCCTGGAGGGCGAATATCCAACCATGACGGATTGGGAAGATCACCTGACAACCGCTTTTCCGGAAGTCCGCCTCAAACGTTTTCTTGAAATGCGCGGCGCCGATGGCGGGCCGTGGCGCAGACTTTGCGCATTGCCAGCATTCTGGGTCGGGCTGCTGTATGACGCTTCCAACCTCGCTGCCTGTCTGGAACTCTCAAGTGACTGGACGACAGATCAACGGCAACAGCTGCGCGAAGATGTCGCGCGTGTCGGCCTCAGGGCGACGATCGGCAACCGCTCCGTGCGCGAGATCGCCCGGGAACTGTTGGTTCTTGCCCAGGGCGGGCTGGCACGGCGTCAACGCTTCAACGGCGCCGGGGATCATGAAGGCGGATTTCTCAATGCGCTTGAGGAAGTGGTGGATCGGGGCACCACACCAGCGGAGGTCAAGCTGGAGGCTTACGAACAGCGTTGGCAAGGCGACATTCGCCAAATCTTCAGGGAATATGCCTACTGACCAAGCCCCTTCTCCGGGCGCCACTGCTGGGTCTCTCTGTCAAACCGGAACAACCAGTTGCGAATCAACCTTTTTGAGTATCGCAGCGAAGCGTTGCCTGATTCGCTGGGCTGCATGCTCATCCGCTGCTTCAACCCTGAACCACAAAGCGCGCTCGTTTTCGTCGACACCAAGGCCAGCCCAGGCGTCTTCGGCCGTCATCGTGACCCCGTGCTCATCACTGTGCAACGCGTCCCCACCGGCTTCGACGATTTGTTGAATGACGAGATCAAGATCTCGCGATTTGGCATCCAAGCGGATCGGCGGAGCATTCACAACGGCGGGAAAATCCTTGAAAATCTCTTCAATTTCGCGGGTGTCTGCCGCCAGAATTTCGAGTATGCGGCAGGCCGCAAACAAGACGTCACGGGACACACCCTGCTCTGACCCGATGAACAGGTGACCCTCGCTGGTTACCCCCAACTTTGCATCGCCCTCAGAGATCGCTGATTCAACCGCAGTCGGGCCGACAGCGACGCGTTCGGACCGTCCTCCGAGTTGCGTGACCCAATCCACCAACCGGGGTGAACAGCACGCATCCTGGATGACAGCCGACTCAGGATGACGGGCGAGAAGATCCCGGGCCAGCAGCATCATGGCCCGTTCCGGCCAAAGGACTTTGCCGTCGTTGGCAACCAGGTTCAAACGTTCGCCGTCACCGTCAAAAGCAAATCCTATATCTGCACTGAAGCTGCGCACACACAAGCTCAAGTCGTTGAGATTCTCGAGCTGTGTCGGATCAGGCGGGTGGTTCGGGAACTGGCCGTCAACGTCAGAATAAAGGGGAATCACCTCGGCACCAATCGCCTCCAGCAACCTCGGCATGACCAGGCCGCAGACGCCGTTTGCGCAATCGACAACGACCTTGAGGGGTCGTTCCAGCTGAATCTGGGACGAGACCAATTCAATGTAGCGAGCCACAATGGAGGATTCCGTGGTCAGCTGACCCTGTGCTTGGTCTCCAGAATTTGCGTCCAGCTGGCGCAGCCGATCCAGAATTTGACGCCCATCGAGCGCCATGCCATCGAGCATGACTCTCATCCCATTCCAACCGGCCGGCTTGAGCGACCCGCCCACCATGACGCCTGAACGATCGGCAAGCTCCAGAGCAGCAAAACGCATCAGAGGCGCAGGCAAAGCACCGAGCTGCAATACCTCTACGCCAGAAGACCTCAGCCCTTGCACGACCGCTTCAAGCAAGACAGGCCCCTGAAGTCGACCATCACGGGCGATCGCCAGCCGGGCAAGGCCGCGATCCTTCGCCAGCGAACCAACAGCCTGACCCAGCAAGGTGGCATAACGCGTGTCCAAACCCCGATCCACTTCCCCCACAACGCCCTGCCGAAGAAATAAGACAGGCTCTGGCTCTGGCTCTGGCTCTGGCTCTGGTTCGGGCTCGGGCTC